>WJMS01000191.1 GCA_014727815.1 candidate division GN15 bacterium | reverse complement strand
CCCCAGTGCTGGTAGGCCACCGGCAACATGACCTGGTGGACGTCGTTGAAATAGAAGACCGCCACGAAATCGGCCTCGTGCATCTTCAGCAGGAGATGCGAAATAGAGTCGATCTGCGAAATCACACTTTGCAGCTTCGCGCCCTGGCGGGCGTGGCAGGTCTGCTGCAAGCTCTGCGATGACTGCGCCAGGTTGTCAATCTTGCGTGTGAGGGTGGTGGTCATGGCGTCCTTCCCCGGCTGTAGATGTGGTCCCCATGGTTGCGGATCATGAGGTGATCGGCCCCATTTTCATGTACTCGCCCAGTTGCCTCGCCGATCGGTCGATTATCGACAGGTAGCGATCAGCCTTGGCCGGATCAGTCGGCCAGGTCGTGCGCAGCGCTTCGGTGGAACCCAGCAAACCGGTCAGCGACGACCGAATATTCGGCTCCGATTCGTCGGATTCTTCTCCCAACGAGAACACGCGACTCCGACTCCGGTCCGCAATGGCGCCGGCGTCAATCGACATCAGTAGCGCTCCGGCCAGCATTTGCGCGGCCGTCCGAACCAGTGTGACGGCTTCGTCGTCAACTCGGACAGCTTCGTCGGCGCGCGTGTCGGCCAGGGTGATCGTGCCCAAAGCCCGACCATGAACCGACATCGGCACGATCACGGCCTCGGTAATCTCCGGCAGATACAGAATACTGCGCTCGGCTTCGCTCATTCTCAGCGCAATCTCGGACTCATCGAGCCGGATCAATTCGTTCCGGTCCAGCGCCTCCTGATGCGCCTCCATCAACGATAAAACCATCGGCGCCTCAGCCGGCGCCATATGTTCGGTCGGTCGGGTGGTTCGCACTGCGCGTGAGTCGAGAAAGGCGCCGCTGCGATCAACGGTGGCGATACGCACCGCTTCTACGTGCAGTTCACGCCAGAGAAAGTCGGTCACCCTATCACACAACGCCGACACCGAACCCGCCCGATCGCCTTCTGTAACAAGCTCCACCAACCGATCGAAACGCCGGCGACTGTCCCGATCGACCGAACGCTCGGTGTGGCTGTATACGAGGTGTGCCAGGGTCGGCAGGATCGCCTCGACAATCGCTGCGGTCCGATGGCCGAAGGCTTGCGGTCGCTCGGAGCCAAGCAGCAACAGGCCGCCGGGTTGACCCTCGATACGGATTCCCGCCATGGCTATCGAACGCAAGTCGGCCGGGAGGAAATTGGGCGGGAAGTCATCCAGTTGGGCGGGATCGCGGTCTGCCACCATCGTTTCATCACCCACCAGCACCTCGGCCAGCAGGCGGTTGCCTCCGGGCCAGGGAAGTGACTTCTGCGCCAGAAGCTGCCACTGCCCCCCGACACTGTAGCGATCACAGATCGGCCGCGTCGGGTGCAGTATGATCAGTGACAGGTAGTCAATCGGCATCACGGCAGCGATTTCACGCGCCATTACCGGCAACGCTTCGGGACGCGCCCCACTGATATTGATCGCCCGGTTCATTTCATCCCGCAAGCGGTTGCAATGCTCCAGAAACCGTATCTTCAGTTGCGTGAGTGCTTCCGCCATGCGCCGGGCGATAATCTCCGCAATCAGCCCCAGCGTCTGTCGATCTTCCGGCTCCAGCTCGGTGCGCTCCGATGACCAGAGTACGATCACGGCGCGCGGACGATCCTTCACCACTATCGGCAAGAGAACACTCGGCGTGCCAAGTTCAATCGGCAGGTCGGTCAATATGCCGGACACCTCCGGAGCCTGTCGGTCGTCGCTGTACCGGCGCCAGCCGGCCGGGTTGAACCGTGCCTGGCGAAGCTGCTGTTTTCGTTCCGACTTCTCCCCTCGCGCATCGATCAAACGTACATCAGAACCATCGGCGGCCACCGCATACACGGCGCCCTGCTCGAAATGATAAGCCGTGACAATATGATCGAGGATGTCGGCCAGCAGCGGATCCATCCGATGCTCCACCGCTACCAGCTGCTCGATTTCACGCAGCAGCGACTGGATCGTGCGACGGCTGCTTTCGTTCTCGCGCAGACGACGGGCCAGCGGCAGCCACGAGGACATCCCGCTTATCAAGAACATGATCCCGGTGATGATTCCAATCCACCCGATCAACCGGAAGAAAAGCGGCTCGGAGAGAAAAGGCACCGGCTCGAAAACGCCGTAGTGATTGTAGAGTCGCAGCAATGCGACCAGGCTCAACACTGCCAGACCGGTGCTGATCTGGCGGTAGCTTTCACGGTCGACCGCATGCATCGACGTGCGAAAACGCCAGACGAACACCAGTGCGACCAGAAAGAAAAGTACGACGAGCCAGTCAATGACGGGCTGGTACACGCAACCTCCTGTTGTGCATAACTCATTACCGTTAGAGTAATTATCGGCACTTCCGGGGACTATCTTAGCCGAGCCTGAATTATTGGGAAGCGACCAGAAAGCATGGGAAGCACCCCATACTTTTGCCTGCCGCGCGACCGGCAGGCAGCCGGCGCGGCACCGCAAGCCGTTACTAATCATACGGTTACAATCCCACGACGAGACGGCACCGGGCTTGCCACCGTGATCATGGACAGCTAATCACGGACAAGAATGCCTGCACGGCAATGGGAGGACCATCCATGACCCGATTAGATACGGGCCTGACTATGCTCGGGCTGCTTCTTCTGGTATGCTTCGCTGGTTGTTCCGATGACTCGTCGTCACTGGTGCAATCCTCCGGAGACTTTGATCCGGCTCCGGTCACCGAGTATTTCCCGCTGGCGCCCGATTACGCCAGTATGATCAGCGTTGACCACAACGATGGCGGTTCCGAGACGATCTTCTTCGAAGTCGGCGAGAAACAGACGTTGTATGAGTACGATGCCTACCCGCTGTATGTCTGGGACAACGACAACAAGCGCTCGACCAGCTACATCGTCGTGACCGACTCAGCCCTGTTTTACCTCGCCACCGGCAACGCCACGCCGCAAAAACTGTTGAGCCTGCCGCTGACACCGGGACGGTCATGGGACCGCACCGACATCGCCGAGCTCAACCGGTATGTCAGCGACAATGACCAGGCAGCCGACGATGACCTGGCCACCGGTGACGAAGACGACGGCAGCACGTTCGACGACAACCTGGGCCTGGGCGGAGAGGACGATGAGCCGGCCGATGACGATGATGGCGCCGACAATGACTACATCGCCACCGATCTCCCTTCGCGCAGCAGTTTCCCCAACCCGAATGGAACCTCGATGCAGGTCCAGACGGTCGAACGGATTACGCTCTCCGACGGCACCGTGTATGCCGGAGCGGTCCGCGTCGCCAATCAGGGCTCGGGTGGAAAAGTGAACTACTACTGGTTCGTGCCGGGTGTCGGGCTTGCCCGCTACGTTCTCGGCGCGTCGCAGTATAGTGTGTACGATGGTGACGTAGTCGGCGAGGTGGTCGGCTACGGCATCGGGATCAAGTAAGTCTTCGGGAGAATGCGTATGGTGTGCGAAAGGCCGGGCGGACTGCCCGGCCTTTCTGTATCTACATCGACATCGTTTCGCTCAACGCCCGCCGATAGTTCTTGAAGTGAACCTTGGCGACCTGCTCGAGCACGGCCTGACCATACTTGCGCACTATGGCCCGCCCGGCCTCATCGACCGCCGGCGCCGCCCCCTTGTGTAGCTTCACGCCGTACTTGTCCGACAATCGATCGAGCTGGCGCACGAAAGTGGCGCGCGCCAGAATCGATGCCGCCGCTACCTGGACAATCGATTCCCCCCGCACCAGCTGCTCCAGTTCGATACCACGGGAGCGCTCCATCAGCGAACTCTCGATCACGCGGGTGTCGGCAAACTTGTCCGAGATAGCCCGGTCGGCAGTCGTCTCGGTCAGCACATTTTCAATCGCCCGGGCATGCCCCCAGCCGAGCAGCTTGTTGAGATTCTTGATCTTCCTGTAAAGCTGATTGTATTTCTCCGGACCGATCACAACGATCGAGTGCGGATACTCTTTCTGCAACGTGTCGGCGATCGACATGATCCGCCCGGGCGACATCGTCTTCGAGTCCCGCACACCCAACCGCCGCAGGTGTTCTTCCTGTTCGCTATCAGCAACAAGGGCCGCTATGACCAGCGGCCCGAAGAAATCACCCTTGCCGGATTCATCGATCCCGATAATGCGCATGAAAAGAACTGCGGCTAGTTGGCCCGCTCGATGTACTCACCGCTGCGGGTATCCACCTTGACCTTGTCACCCTCTTTGACGAACGGCGGAACCTTGACTTCCAGACCGGTCTCCAGCTTGGCCGGCTTGGTCACATTGGTCACCGTGTCGCCCTTGACCGCCGGTTCGGTCTCGACCACTTCGAGCACGACCGAGGCCGGCAGATCAACCGAGATCGCCGCGCCGTCGAGAAACAGCAGCTGGTACTCGTCATTCTCCATCAAATACCAGCGCGCGTCGCCGAGGTTTTCGACATCGATATCGATCTGCTCGAACGTCTTGGAGTCCATAAAAGTAAACTGGCCCGTGTTTTCGTAGAGGTACTGCATCTTGCGCCGCTCGATATCCGGGGGCTTGAAATTGTCGCTGGTGCTGAAGACCTGCTCGATCACCGCGCCGGTCTTGATGTGTTTGAGCTTGGTGCGAACGTTGGCTTTGCCCCGACCCATCTTGAAATGCTGATAGTCGACAACATAGTACGGCTGGTTGTCGACCAGGATGGCCAGGCCTTTCCGGAAATCCGAGACAGAATACATGCGACCTCCACTAGAAATTTCCGGACAAATATAACAAAATCGGCCTGCGACCCAAGCCTTTTTCTACGCGGTCGGCTGCGCCGAATCGGGCAGCGGAGTACGGTCGCTTGCGCACACGGACAGCGGCAGACTGATCGTCACCCCCGTCCCCTTACCGCTGACCGACTCCACCAGAATCCGTCCCCCGTGCAGCTCCACCATCTTTCGCGCCAGCGGCAAGCCGAGACCGGTGCCCGACGGCCGGGTGGAGTAAAACGGCGTAAAAACCTGCTCGCGCTGCTCGGGCTCCATACCGACCCCGTGATCCCGAATGCCTATCTCGACCGCCTCCCCCGTCCGGCGACAACTCACCCGGACCGTGCCCCGGCGATCCGGATACGCCCCGGTGGCATTATCGACAATGTTCAGCAGCGCCTGCTTGAACAGAAGGGCATCGATCGAAACGGTCAAATCCGTGCCCGCCGGATCAAACTGCAGATCGATCCCGGCACAATCATCCCGCACCCGAAATGTCCCGAGCACCTCCTCGATCACATCGAACAAACTGACCGGGCTCGGCGTCGCTTCGACCGGCCGCGCAAACGTGAGAAACTGGCTCACCAGCGCCTCGGCCTCGGCCGTCTCCTGCATCAGCGCCACAATCGTCTCGGTATCCGCCCCGGCCTGCTCCAGCCGCTTCCTGACCAGGTTGCCATACCCGGCAATCACCCCCATGGCATTGCGAAGCTGGTGGGCGAGGCCACCGGCCATCGCGCCAAGTGAGGCCAACCGCTGCCCCTCCTCGAGGTCGCGCCGAAGCTGGTTGAGTTCGGTGATATCGTTGATCAGGATCGACAACCCCAGCCGCTGTTCGTCGCTGTCACGGATACTCGAAATCGTGACCCCGAGCAGTTGCTCCGGGCCGCTCGACGTCGGGTACTCGTATTCGCGATAGCCAACCGTCGGCATGCCCGCCAGCGCCGACTGCACTGCCAGCACCAGCTCGGGATTGGCCGCGAAAACATTGTCGTAAGCATAGCCGGCCGCTTCGCGAGGGTCGAGTTCCAACAGCCGGGCCGCTGCTTCATTGACTGTCTGTACCCGACCATCGAGGGCAAGTGTCACGATCCCGGAATCAACCGCCCGCAGGAGATAGGTGTTGAATTGTTCGAGCGAGTCGGCCCGACGACTGATCTCATCGTTGAGCCGCCGCAGCTCACGTTCGTTCTCTTCGAGTTCCCGGATAATCCGCTTGTACTCGCCGACCACCGCCTCGGCATCGGCCGACTCGCTATCGGTAATCCGGCCGGCATGAGCCGCCTCGGCCCGCATCGCCAGAAACGGCGCCACAATCGCCCGGTAGAGAAAGAGCATGGTGATTATGACCAGGCCGATTGCCGCCAACCCCACAATGAAGATCGTCTCCCCCGCGTCGTCCAGCCAGGCCAGCTCGGGCAACTCCCGTGAGATCACCAGCAGCGAATGACCGGCGCCCGAAGGGACCGGATAGAGATAGTAATACTCATCATCCTCTCCCCTCGTCACCTGGTTGAAGTCGGCCTGGATGAGCTTTGACGCCAGATCGGGCAGGTGCGCCGGAGCGATACTCCGGGCCGCCTGAGCAAACCACTCCCGTCGGGCGGAACTCGACTGGTGTTCCGGGCGCGACGGCAGCAGGTATAGCCCCGACAAACCGTACTGGGTCTTCAAGTCGGCCAGTTCACTTTCCGCCGGACTGGCCGGAAAACTCGTCTGGACCGCCCGTGAAATCGTCACCGCCGCCGACTGAAACGACAGCGACGCCTCGTCCTGCTTGGTCGATCTCGCTCGATGGATTATAAACAGCGAGACAAAATTCAGAAAGACCAGCACCAGCACGGTGGCCACCAGCCCCAGCCGAACTTCGGATTCGTAACGATGTTTGTGTTTAGCCATGGCTCTGTAATCATTGTCGGCGGGTTGGCCCAACAGGTTGAGAGCGGGAGGCTTACTGAGCGGGCAGGAAGTTGGTGACATAGAATTCGATAATTCGGTCACCATAGAGAATCGCGAGCATGGCCGCGCCGGCCAGGAACGGTCCGAACGGAATCACGCGTTCCTCGCGCATCCGGGCCGAGAGCAGCATCATGATGATCGACACTACCAGGCCGATCGCCGCCGAGGCGATAAAGACAAACAACACCTTCTGCCAGCCGAGAAACGCGCCCAACATGGCGGCCATCTTGATATCCCCCCCGCCCATCGACTCCTTCTTGAACAGCCAGTCACCCAGCAGTGCGATCAGGTAGAGCGAACCACCGCCGACCAAAAAGCCGATCAGCGACTGGACCGGGCTCAGTCCACCCGGCACAAACGACAGGCCGAGCCCCAGGACAATACCCGAGTAAGTGAAGAAATTCGGGATAAGCTGATGGTCGAGGTCGATCAGGAAGATCGCCAGCAGGACCGACGAGAGATACGCGAAGATGAAGAAATCCACGGTGAATCCCAACTGCCAGTAGAAATACAGGTACAGCCCGGCGTTTGCCAGTTCTACGATCGGGTAGCGCGGCGATATCCGTTCTCCGCAGAAAGCGCACTTACCGCGAAGGAACAGGTAACTCACCAGCGGAATGTTGTGGTACCACTTCAACTGCGACGAGCATTTCGGGCAGACCGAGCGATTCATCACAAACGGCAGTTTGCGTGGAATACGGTAAATCAGGGCGTTCAAAAACGAGCCGAGGCACAGCCCGACCGCACCAACCAGACAGTAGTAGATGATTTCCATGATATCCCGATTATCGGCAGATAACCGGGCTACCTGAACTCGCCGAGCTTGTCCATCAGCAGCGCGCAGATCACCGGGCCGGCCGTCTCCGCGCGCAACATTCGCTCGCCCAGCTGCACTCCCGTGAATCCGGCAGCCAGCGCCAATTCAGCCTCGTTGTCTGAGAAGCCCGCCTCGGGACCAACCAGGGCCGTGACCCGACGGGCATCCTCCGGCAGTTCCAAATCCGACACCGCAGTGAAGCCATTCCCCGGATGGAACACCAGGTTCACCGATTCCTTGTCGACCGACGTCAGGAATTCAGTCATCGGTACCGGCGTGGCGATCTCCGGCCGATAGGCCCGTCGGCACTGCTTGATTGCGGCCAGCGCCACTCGTTCGAGCCGACTGACTTTGGTCCGGGCTCGCGCCGGACTCTCCAGCTTCACCTTGGACTTCTCGGTCACGATCGGAACGAACCTGATCACCCCCAGCTCCGTGCCCTTCTGAATGATCGTGTCGAGCTTTGTCGCCGATGACAACCCGACGGCCAGCGTGAGGCGAACCGATGGTTCGCCGAAATTCCGACGATGGTTGTGAACGGCTATCGTGGTCCTGCGAGCGGATACCGACTTCAACTCCCCCCGCCAGGCCGAGCCAAGACCATCCACCACCATCACCAGACTGCCGACCGGCAGCCGAAGCACCTGGGCGGCGTGACGGCTTTCATCGGGAGGCAGCGTGATGATATCATCAACCAGGCTCTCGGTCGGAGCATAAAAGATCGGCGGTAACATGACAGACAATTACTTTCGTTCGACCACCACCGTGCGCCAGGCGTTGTCTTCGATTACCCGGTAGTGGTCCTGACGGGCCTTCTCCAGCGCCGCCAGGATCTCCGCAAGATCTTCCTGCAGCAGACCGGATAGTACCAGAAGGCCAGTGCGCCTGGTGAGCGCGACCAGTCGGTCGATCCAGGGAAGGATCGTGCTTTTGATGATATTGGCCACCACGATATCGTACGGCTCGTCATCATCGCAGCGACTGATCGTCCCCAGCGCAATCTCGTGTGGCGCGGCAACGTGGTTGATCTCGAAATTCTCTTTGCAGTTGTCGATTGCCACCTCGTCGTAGTCAACCGCCTTGAGATAACCGGCGCCGAGCTTGTCCGCCAGGATCGACAGAATACCCGAGCCGGTGCCCAGATCGAGAAGGCGATCACCCTGCTTCACGCGACCGCGCAGGACACCAATACAACTGCGGGTGGTCTCGTGCGAACCGGTCCCAAACGCCATCTTGGGCTCAATGATGATGTCTATGAACTCACCCTCCGGGGGGTTCTCCCACGGCGGGCGCACCACCACATCCTCGGCGAGCACGAACGGACGAATCGACTCGCGGTACTGCTGGACCCACTCGATGTTTTTGATCAGGCGCTCCCTGACCGCAGGCAGTTCACGGTCACCGACAATCTCGCGAAGGTACGATGACAACTGCGCCTTGTAGTCGCCCTCGAATGATTCCGGCAGATAGAAGGTAATGCCGGTGGTTGGAGCCTGCTCCTCTTCCTCGAGGATCATGCCACGGGTGAAGTTGTCGATGATGAAATTGCAGACGGCGTCGGCGATACTGCGGTCGACATCGATCCGCGCCTCGATAAATCGCTCCGGTTGGGCCTCGCCCATAGCTTACACTCCCAGCGTCTCGCGCAGCCGGTCAAAAAACGACTTGCTGGCTTCGGGCGCCTTGAATCGCTCAGACTGTTCCAGTTTTTCCAGTAGCTGCTTGTCCTCGTTGGTGAGCTTGGTCGGCACCCACACCGTTACCTGGACCAGCTGATCGCCCTTGCCACTCTGGTGCAGATGCGGGATTCCTTTGTTGCGAAGCTTGAAGACTTTGCCCGACTGCGTTCCGGCCGGGATCTTCAAGCGCGCATTGCCATTGAGGGTCGGTACGTCCATCTCGGCGCCAAGCGCCGCCTGGGTGAACGATATCGGCAGTTCGAAGAGGACATTATCGCCGTGCCGGGTGAACTGATCGTGGTCCTTTTCTTCGAAGACGGCCAGCAAATCACCCGGCTCGCCGTTGTTCGGGGCGGCATTGCCCATGTTTTCCACTGTCAGGTAGTTGCCGCTCGAGACACCCGGCGGGACCGTGATCGTGACTTCATCGGAGCCACGCACCCGCCCTTCGCCATTGCATGTCTTGCACGGATCGGAGATTACCTCGCCGCTGCCGCGACAGACATTGCAGGTCGTCACCTGCTGCACGGTGCCGAGAAACGTCCGCGTAATCGTCCGTACCTGCCCCTGTCCCTTGCACTGCGGACAGGTCTTGCGCGATGATCCGGCGGCTACCCCGCTGCCGGCGCAGGTGTCGCAGCGGACCAGACGGTTGACCTTGACCTTCTTCTCCGTGCCCCGGGCGATCTCTTCGAGTGTCAGCGCAATCCGGATCCGGAGGTCTTCGCCGCGGTTGGCCCGTCGACGGGCGCCACCGCCACCGAAAAACTCATCGAAAATCGATCCGCCGCCGCCGAAATCACGCATGAAGGCGCGCAGGGCATCGCCGAGATCGAAATGCTCGAACCCGCCGAAACCGCCGCCGAAGCCACCAGCCCCCTGACCGAGCCCGGCGTGGCCGTACTGGTCATACATGCGGCGTTTCTGCGGATCCTTCAGGATCTCGTACGCCTCGGTCGCTTCCTTGAATTTCTCCTCGGCCTCGGGATCGTTCGGGTTGCGATCCGGATGAAACTGCATCGCCCGCTTGCGATACGCCGACTTGATCGTCGCATCATCGGCGCCCCGATCCACCCCGAGCACTTCGTAGTAGTCGCGCTTAGCCATCAACCCTGCTTCTTGTCGTCGTCCACAACTTCGTAGTCAGCATCGACCGCGCCGTCACCGTCGCCGCCCTCGCCGGACTGCGCCTCACCCTGCGGCTGCTCACCGCCACCGGCCGCACCGGCGCTCTCCTGCTGCGCCTGGGCCTGCTTGTACATCTCCTCGGCGAGCTTGTGCGAAACCTGCATCAACGCCTCCTTGGCGCTGTTGATCGCCTCCACCGATTCTCCCGCCTGGGCTTTCTTCAGGTTCTCGATCGCCTCTTCGATGTTCTTCTTCTCGGTTTCATCGATCTTGTCGGCGTTCTCCCGTAGCGTCTTCTCGGTCGTATAGACCAACTGATCCGCCTCGTTGCGAGCCGCTATCAGGTCGGCTTTCTTCTTGTCTTCCTCCGAGTACTTCTCGGCGTCCTTGACCATCCGGTCGACTTCCTCGTCGGACAGCCCCGAGGAGACCTCGATCTTGATCGACTGTTCCTTGCCGGTCGCCAGGTCCTTGGCGCTCACATGGACAATACCATTGGCGTCGATATTAAACGTCACCTCGATCTGCGGCACGCCGCGCGGCGCCGGCGGAATACCCACCAGGTCAAACTTACCCAGCGTGCGGTTGTCGATCGCCATCTTGCGCTCACCCTGCAGCACGTGAATCGATACCGCCGGCTGGTTGTCCGAGGCGGTCGAGAAAATCTGGGACTTCTTGGTCGGAATTGTCGTATTGCGCTCGATCAGCGGTGTCATCACGCCGCCGAGCGTCTCGATACCGAGCGACAGCGGGGTGACATCGAGCAGCACGATATCCTGCATGTCACCGGAGAGCACACCACCCTGGATACCGGCGCCGATCGCCACCACTTCATCGGGATTCACACCCTTGTGCGGGTCACGGTCGAACAACTCTTTCACCGTCTCGATCACCTTCGGCATCCGGGTCATACCACCAACCAGTACAACCTCGTCGATATCACCGGTCGACAGCTTGGCGTCGGCCAGGGCGTCGCGGCACGGCTGAATCGTGCGCTGCACCAGATGATCAACCAGTTGCTCGAACTTGGAACGGGTCAGGGTCAGATCCAGATGCTTCGGGCCGGACTGATCAGCGGTCACAAACGGCAGGTTGATATTGGTCTGCATCGTCGAAGACAACTCGATCTTGGCCTTCTCAGCGGCCTCTTTGAGCCGCTGCAACGCCATCCGATCCTTGCGCAGGTCGATCCCCTGCGACTGCTTGAACTCGTCCGCCATCCAGTCGATAATCGCCTGATCGAAATCATCACCACCCAGGTGCGAGTCACCATTGGTG
>WJMS01000190.1 GCA_014727815.1 candidate division GN15 bacterium | reverse complement strand
GTTTCCGTGCAAGTCGGTTGGGCTGGTGGAGTATGCCGGGTTTGCGAAAACGATTGATCCGCGGATCAAGACCGAGTGTATCGGCTGCCCGCCGGACCCAAACGCCGGCGAAGAGTTCTATTGCGGCTGGCGGTTTACGCTAGTAGAGTAGCCGAACTACCTGACCGATTTGCCGCACGCCCCCGCCGGATTCGCCCGGGATGAGCGGCACATCGCGAACGCGTCCCGCCGGGTCCCGTTGAAAAACCTGTACAAGGAAGGCGATTATCGTATATTTTGAGCAGGGAGGAATCTGAGATGAAACAATTGCTGCTCTTGCTCTGCCTTGGCATGGCGTTTCCTGCTGTGTCCAGCGACGCTGTCGAACTGCTTCACCGAAGTACAATCGATGACGTTGGCCGCTATATTCACCTGAGCCCGATCGTGACCGGTGACGGTTCGTATGAAGGATTTGTCGCCACGGATGCTGATGTGGATCGAGTCGACGTTTATGACGACCAGGGACATCTTCTTGACAGCATTCTATTGAGCCGCAATGCGGTGCAGTCTCTCGCCCGCCTGAGTGAAAACCGCGATACGCTGGTTGTGTATGTGCTTCAGGATACGACAGGAGAGGACTGGTCCGGCGGCGGTGTCGTAGGCTTTCGTCTGCCCCGAATCACCGTCGTGACGCTTGCAGGTGACCTGATCGACCGAACGACCGTTAATCCCAACCTGGTAGATACGTACAACCCATACAATTCGACAAAGCACGCTGAAGCGACGTGCGGGCTGGAATTCTCATTCGATGAGAACTTTCATCCAACCGGGGTCGTCCTCCGCGTAAACCTGACTGTCTCCGAGAGTGAACTCACGATGGGCTCACGAACATCAAAGGGACAACGGTATCTCAGGTATGATCTTGCCCTTGCGACGGAAGTGATCCGGGAGTCAGTGGGTAACTTCGTTATCGGTAATTTCTCGGATGAGGTCGGTTCCGGTTTCGCTACCACCGCCAACTGGTACGCCTCGGTCAACGATGATCCCTGGAACAGCGGCACGAGCCAGGGGACCATTATTGAGGTAGGTGCGACAGATAGCACTCATATTGTGGATCACCACAGCGGTGGGGCCTCGGACTATCTTTTCTCCGGTGACTTCAGTGAATCTGCCGATCTGGATGAGATAATCTATGCCGGCTTTGCCACCGACTTAACTGGTGTGGACTCCGTCCTGGACAAATACTGGGCTTGTTATGGTTTCGATGACACCGTACTGAATGAGATATGGCGGATTCCGCGGCCGAACGGCTTCCGGCCGCACCACTACTTACCCGGCCTCAACGCCATCGTCGGTGTAGTTGTCAGGCAGTCGATTTACACGTTGGATTGTGCCACCGGCGCATACGTCGAAGAGGTCGCGCTGCCTCATCCGCTGTATAGCGCAGCTTTCCTGCCGGGATCAAGTCAACCACTACCGGATATTTTCGGTCGACTGGCCGATACCATCTTTGTCTACGGTCTCAGCACGCCGACAGATGTTCACGACGATCCCCACGCCGAACTGCCGTCGAGCTACTCACTCCAGCAAAACTATCCCAACCCGTTCAATCCCACTACCAGCATCAGTTTCAAGCTGCCGCAGGCAGCCGACGTCAGCCTCAAAGTTTACAACGTGCTCGGACAATGGGTGCAAACCCTGGTAAGCGGTGAGCTACCAGCCGGGACCCACTCGGTCCAATGGAATGGCACAGCCAGTACGGGGGTGCCGGTGTCGAGCGGTGTATACCTCTATCGACTACAGGCGGGGGAATACAGCGCTACCCGCAAGATGCTGCTGCTCAAGTAAGGTGCTTGAGTTCTTGGAAATACAACAACGGCCCGGGTGACCGGGCCGTTTTTACCTATTGTTGATATCCTCGTCCGCTAGGACTTCACCGGACTGGGCTTCGATGATCCCGTAAAAAACTCAACGGTTTTTTTCAGACCTTCCTCGAAACCGATTTTCGGGTCATAGCCCTTGGCTTTGAACTTGTCGATCGAGGCAAAGGAGTGTTTGATATCGCCCGGTCGTGGCGGATCATACTTCGCCTGCACATCAACGCCCAAAATCTCCCGGAGTTTCTCGAGCAGATGGTTCAGGGTGAACTGTCCGCCGCAGGCGACATTGAAGTAGTCTCCGGCGACACCGTCGGCGGTCGCCGCGACAAGATTCGCCTGGACACAGTTGTCGATGTAGGTGAAGTCGCGTGACTGTTCACCATCACCAAACACGGTCGGTGAATCGCCCTTGGCCATCGCTGTGATGAACTTCGGAATGACCGCCGCATAGAAACTGTTCGGGTCCTGGTGCGGACCGAAAATGTTGAAATAGCGCAGACAGACCGTCTCGAAGTTGTACAGCTGATAGTACACGCGGGCGTAGTATTCATTGGTCAGCTTGGTGATCGCGTAGGGCGAGAGCGGCGACGGGGTCATGCCTTCATGTTTGGGCAGTTCGACCGTGTCACCGTAAACCGACGATGACGATGCCATCACCATCCGCTTTACACCCGCATGCCGGGCCGCCTCGAGCATATGCAATGTGCCGTCGATGTTGACGACCGTCGAGGTCAGCGGGTTGGCGACCGAGCGTGGCACGGAGGGCAGCGCGGCCTGGTGGAGGATGTAATCGATGCCTTTGACGGCTTTGGTGACAGTCCAGTAGTCGCGGATGTCGCCGTCGATCAGTTCGATATCGTCCAGCAGGTCGGCAAGATTCTCTTCATGTCCCGATGAGAAGTTATCGAGTACCCTGACCGTGTGCCCCTTTTCGAGGAGCTTGCGGACAATGTTGGACCCGATGAAACCGGCCCCCCCGGTCACGAGATAATTCATATGAATCGTCCTCAGTTTTTGGATTCGCTCTCTTAAGTTAGTGTCGGTCCGGACTGGGGAGTATTTACATCAGTGGTGCAGATCAGCCCCGTTGGCAAGGCAATATGGGGTATTCCCGTCTGATTGGCAACACCTTAACTGATTTTTAATGGAGCGGACCTGTCGAATATAGGCGCCCCCAATGAGCATGCCGACGGGCCGAGAGATTGACTTCCCCCGGTCATCCGCTATCTTGTAGCTCTCCGCCGGAAGTCGGTGGAGGACTGGAGGATCGATTTGTTTCGCCTGTTTACCGCCATAGCCCTGCCGCCGGAGATCCGTCAGCGCCTGACCATGCTCTGTCTCGGCCTGCCGGGAGTGCTCTGGGTCGACCCGGAGCAGTTTCACCTGACAGTCCGGTATATCGGGCCCGTCGACGGGGGCATGTTTGCCGACATTCGATCCGCCCTTGCGCTGGTCGAGTTCGAGCCGTTTGAGATCACCCTCGAAGGGGTCGGTTTCTTTCCGCTTCGGCGGCGGCCCGAGAAGATCTGGGTCGGGGTACAGAAAAGCGAGGCGCTGGGCGAACTTCGCCACCGTATCGACTCGGCCCTGCGTCGCTGCGGCGCCCCGGCCGACCCGCGCAAGTACACCCCGCATGTCACCATCGGTCGCTTCGGCCCGGGCCCGGTCAAGACTGATAATCCACCGCGTCTGGCGGGGTATCTCTCCGAATTCAGCCTCTTCCGGACAGGGCCGATTGCGGTCGAACGGTTCGGGCTGTTCAGCAGCGCCCGGTCCCACTCCGGTCCACAGTATCTGCCCGAAGCATGGTATCCCCCCGAAAGCGAAGGAGAACTCGATAATGAAGCACTTCCGTAAAGAACTCTGGTTTAACGTCCCCAGCCGTCGCGGCTTCGTGAACATCTCACACGATGTCCAGGATGCCGTCAGCGAAAGCGGTGTCCAGAACGGCCTGGTGCTGGTCAATGCCATGCATATCACGGCGTCGGTCTTCATCAACGACGATGAGTCCGGGTTGCACCAGGACTATGACACATGGCTGGAGAAGCTTGCCCCGCACGCACCGATCGACCAGTACCGCCACAACGATACCGGCGAGGACAACGCCGATGCCCACATGAAACGGCAGGTGATGGGTCGCGAGGTGGTGGTGGCGATCACCGATGGCCGGTTGGACTTCGGGCCCTGGGAACAGATTTTCTACGGTGAGTTTGACGGCCGCCGCAAGAAGCGGGCGCTGGTCAAGATAATCGGAGAATAGACAAAGGATTAAACTTTCGGTCGAGCCGATTCGTATCAAACAGGACGGGTCCGCCCGTGCTACCAGGAACATGAACTTCTGTCTGGGATGATGCTGACGATGACTACCCCGCGTTTTTTCCGAGTCCTTGCTGCTGCTCTGGCGGCGCTTGTCTTGCTCGCACCGGCAGCGATTGCCGCTGATCCGCAGCCGCCGGTTGCCAAAGTCGAACCAACCGTCGACACCGTGTTCGGTGTGGAGTTGATCGACAACTATGCCTGGCTGCGCGACCGTACCGATCCCGACGTGCTCAACTACCTTCGGGCGGAGAATGAGTATGCCGAAGCGATGCTGGCGCATGCCGAAGACCTTCAGGAAACACTGTACAACGAGATGGTTTCGCGGATCAGGGAGACCGATTTGTCGGTGCCGGTCCGCCATGGCGACTATTACTATTATACCCGCGATGAGGAGGGGAAGGAGTACAAGATCTACTGCCGTCGCAAAGGCGAGGATGGCAAAGAGGAGATCCTGCTCGATCTGAATGTCCTCGCCGAGGGCAAGGACTACCTGCTTCTGGGTGGCTACGAAGTCAGCCCGAACCATCGCCTGCTGGCCTTCGCTTATGACACCGCCGGCAACGAAGAGTACACCGTTCGGATCAAGGACCTAAGCAACGGCGCGCTGTATGAAGATGTTATCGAGGCTACCTCGGGCGATCTTGCCTGGGGCAACGACAACCGGACACTCTTTTATACGACCCAGGACGACACCTACCGGCCGTTCAAGCTGTGGCGGCATACGATGGGCGCGACTGCGCCCGACTCGATGATCTTCCACGAGCCCGATGATGCGTTCTGGTTGTGGCTCAGCCGGGCTCGCTCCGGTCAGTACATTTTCCTCAACATGCATAGCAACACCACCAGTGAGTCGTGGTATCTCGATGCCGACACTCCGGACTCGTCGTTTGCGATTATCCAGCCGCGCGAGCACGAGGTTGAGTACACGGTCGACCATCACGACAACCACTTCTATATCGTGACCAACGCCGATGACGCCAGGAACTCGAAACTGATGCGGGCGCCGGTGACAGATCCGGGCCGCGAGAACTGGGAGGAAATGATCCCGCACCGGACCGATGTCAAGCTCAGTGGTGTCGACCTGTTCACGGACTACATGGCCGTGTACGAACGTCGCGACGGCCTCCAGACCGTGCGGATTCGATCGTTTGCCGATGGTACCTCGTTCCCGGTCGAATTCGATGAGCCGGTCTATTCGGTCGATCCGGGGAGTAATAGAGAATTTGATGCGTCGACGCTGCGGCTCGTGTACACGTCGCTGGTGACCCCCAAGTCGATCTACGACTATCACGTGGACACAAAGCAGCTGGAGCTTCGCAAACAGACCGAGGTACTCGGTGATTTTGACCCGTCCGAGTTCACCCAGGAGCGACTGTTTGCAACCGCCGAAGATGGCGCCGCCATACCGATGTCGGTCGTGTACAAGACCGACCTGTTTACGAAAGACGGCGGCAATCCGCTGTATCTCTACGGCTACGGCGCCTACGGGATCAACATGGATCCCTGGTTCTCCTCGTCGCGCCTGTCGTTGCTGAACCGTGGCTTCGTCTTCGTGATTCCACATATCCGCGGCGGTGGTGAGCTGGGACGGTACTGGTACGACGAGGGCAAGCTGCTGAACAAGCGCAACACCTTCACGGACTTTATCGCCTGTGCCGAGCACCTGGTCGATCAGCAATATACCTCGCACGACAAGCTGGTCATCAGCGGCGGCTCGGCCGGTGGCCTCACGGTGGGGGCGGTGGTAAACATGCGACCGGATATCTGCCGGATCGCCATTGCCGACGTGCCGTTTGTCGATATCATCAACACCATGCGCGACGAGACGATTCCGCTGACCGTGATCGAATGGGAGGAGTGGGGCAATCCGAACACCGAGGAGTACTTCGAGTATATGTACTCCTACTCACCGTACGATCAGGTTAAAGCGCAGGATTATCCGCATATGCTGATCACGGCCGGTCTCAACGATCCCCGGGTGGCCTACTGGGAGCCGGCCAAATGGACCGCCAGGCTTCGCGCAACCAAGACCGACAACAACACGCTGTTGTTCAAGACGGTCATGGAAGGGGGCCATTTCGGGACTTCGGGCCGGTATGCAAAGCTGAAAGAGCTGGCGTTCGAGTATGCCTTCATACTCGATGTGCTTGGGATGAACGAATAGCTGAGACGAATCGATGAATCAAGCGGGTGTCGGGACAACCGGCGCCCGCCTTGTATTTTGAGAAGGTCCGTCGACCAGCGAGTTAGATGTCGTGGTAGACGGCCAGGGCCGCGCCGAGTATGCCGGCTTCGTTGCCGAGCTGCGCGACACGGATTTCCGCTGATGTGGTCAGGTAGGCTTTATATCTGTCGTAGTTCTCACTGATGCCGCCGCCGAGGACAATCAAGTCGGGGGAGATGAGCTTTTCCATTTCGGCCAGGTAGCGATCGAGCCGTTCGGCCCATGGTTGCCAGTCGAGATTCTCTCTCACACGCACGGAGGCGGCCGCGTACTTCTCGGCATCGCCGCCCATCAACTCGATATGCCCGAATTCGGTATTGGGGAAGAGTCGGCCGCGATAGAAGAAGGCGCTGCCGATACCGGTGCCAAGTGTAAGCATCAGTACCACCCGACCGTCGTTGCCGGCTTCGGATTGCGCCGCGCCGAACTGCAGCTCGGCCAGCCCGGCAGCGTCGGCATCGTTGATGGCATCGGTCTGCTCAGAGGTCAGGTCGCCGAGGATGTCGTACAGGTTCACCTGCAGCCAGCTCTTGGCGATATTGGCCGCTGAGAGGCAGAGGCCCCGTTTGACCACGCCGGGGTAGCCCAGCCCGATCGGACCCGACCAGTTGAGGGTCCGCACGATGTCGGCAAAATACTCCCGGGCGTGTTCGGGCGAGGTGTCGCTGGCGGTATCGCGACGCTCGATGCCGGAGACGAGTTTACCGGCGCCGGTGTCGACTACAGCAGCTTTGATCGAGCTGCCGCCGAAATCAATGCCGAGGACTTGTCTGTCGTTGGATACGATCGTTACACTCCCATCAGTAAAACAAACAACGGTCGCTTTCCAAGGAAAGCGACCGTCGCCACATCATCAAGTGGAAAGTCGCGGCTCAGCCTTCGATCATCCGCCAGACACGACCCTCGAGCATCAACAGCTGCCCCTGGTTCTGGGTCAGCTTGACCATGTTGAGCAGCTCCTCCATCGAGGACACTTCCTCAACCTGCTCCTCGACAAACCAGTCGGCCAGCACGCGGGTGGCATGGTCCTTCTCTTTAATGGCCATGTCGGAGATTTCATTCCAGTCTTTGGTGACTTTCAATTCGTGGTCCACCGCGCCCTTAATAATCTCCTCGGCCGACTTGAATTTCGTCTTTGGCGCACCGAGCTCACTGAGCACAACCGGGGCGCCCTGGTCGACCAGGTACTTGGCGATCTTCTCGGCGTGCTCGCGCTCTTCGGCAGCCTGCTTGTGGAACAGCTTGGCGAAGACGGTCAGGCCCATGTCTTCAAACGCGAAGCTCATCTGCTGGTAGATCCAGAATGCGTAGTACTCGTTGTTGACCTGCAGATTGAGCCGGTCGGCCATCTTCTTCGAAATCATCATGGCAGAAACTCCTTACGGTGAATCATAGTGTAGTGTCTCGATAATTACTCTCTCAACAGGTACCGGTGTGATGCGGTTCCGTAATTTGAATCATTCCTAACAAAAAGCAAGCGGATTCGCGGGAAATTGTCTGCGCAGAGTTAAAAACATGGACAATGTTGACAAAGTAAATTGAAATTCATTTTCAAGAAGCCACTACTGGTGAACCATCGCATGCCGCGCTTCACCAAATACAACCCAGGCGTCGGAATGTATCAACAGGATCTTCCCGGAGACGGTACGTACGCTGACAATGATATTCACCGATGCCTGCCGCCCTTTCTGCGATCATCTGATAACTCGAGTCCACCAGTGCTCGCTGCCTGAGCGCCCGTAATCATCGCCCGTGGCTATTCGGACATTGGTTGTTTCCATCGTCTGTGGTCAGATTCCCATAGTCGTTCGCTCGGCCAAAACTCCCGGCGATCGGTCAAAACGCCTTCTGGGTGAGCCTTTTCCGGCTTTTTCAAGAGCACTTCGGCCCGGCATTACCCTTGCACTCTCACTGTTTCAAACGGGATGAAACGTCCAAGAGGAGTGAAGGGACATGAGAAATAGACTGTGTTTGCTGGCGCTGGCTCTGCTGCTGGTGCTGACCGGCGCGTCGACCGGCTCGGCGCAGGAAACGGGGATAATCCAGGCGGTGGCGACCGTAGTGACATCGATGTCGGTCTCCGGAAGTCATGATCTCGATTTCGGCTCGGTCACCCCGGGCGTACCGAAGTCGGTGCAGAAAGAGACGGCGGGAAGCGCCGGGGAGTGGTTGATCGCCGGGTCGGCCTCGGCCGAAGTGACGGTCGATTTTGACTTGCCGCCCGCCCTGAGCCACAGTGTCAGCGGGCAGCTCATGCCGCTGAGCTTTACGTCGACCGACGCTTCCTACAGCGATGGTTCCGGGAGTCAAAGCGCACCGACCGGGACGCTCAATCCAAACGGGCCCAGCACAATCGATATCGGCCCCGGCGGCAGCCTGTTGATCTGGATTGGCGGAACGGTCGCCCCGACGGTCTCCCAGACCGGCGGTGACTACAGCGCCGACATTACGTTGACTGTAACCTATACCGGCAACTGAACTGTCAGCGACCGTACGACAGCCTCGCGACCGGCTTGACAGAATCGTGATCGACAGTATCTTGAAATCGTACTTACCCTGCGATTTCAGGTACGGTCATGTCACGATTACTCTGTCTGGTCTTTTTGCTCTTGTTGTTCAACAGCGTCACGCTGCCGGCGTTTGCTGCCGAAGCCGCCGCCTGTCCGCCATCGGCGCGGGCCAGTATTAAAGTGACAGCTACGGTTGAGCCGAAGGCTGGCATCACGCACGGGGTCGATGCCATGCATGTAGAGCTCTGGGGCAGTGCGCGTGAGGCTATCCAGGTACAGCTCAATCGGCAGAGCCTGCCGAACAACTCGTCGGCTTTTGGAGACACCCCCCGGTCACTGTACATCAATCGCTCCCTCGGAATCTCTCGCTGGACCGAAAGCGCAGCAGCGCCCGACTCGGTCGTTATCTCGATCATCTATCTCGACCAGTAAAACCCCAACAGCACTGAATGCCATTTGATGTTGCATTGCAGCCACAGGGAGTGTATTGGTATCACATGCGTGCTGCTCCCGTGATAAAGCACATAGGCGTCAAGGTGCTGATGCTCTGTCTGGTGGTTGCGATGTCGACCGGGTCGGTGTTCGCTCAGTCGGTCGTCGTGAATCAGGATCTGTCGTTTGGCTTCATTTACCCCGGCGTGCCCAAGGAGATTGACAAGACGACAACCGGGTCGGCCGCGGAGTTTCTGGTCACCGGGACGGAGGGTGACGAGGTCAGCGTGACCTTTACGCTGCCGTCGTACATGAGCCAGAACGGCTTTACGATGCAGATTCTCTTCCCCCAGACCAGCTGCGCCCTCGATTCGAGCGCGGTGCCCGATCAGTCCTCGCCGCCGGTTGACAATATCGATCCGTACGACCCGTTCACCTACCGGCTGGGCTCGGCTGGACTGACTATCTGGCTGGGCGGCAAGGTCATCCCCAAGCTTGTGCAGCCGCCGGGCGATTACACCGCCGATATCGTCATAACTGTCGCCTACACCGGCCTTTAGGCCGCCGTTCGCACCCCTGTTCAAGATTCGATCAGACTTGGGATTGGTCCCATAAAATATGGGGCTTTCCCCTGAACCTTTGCCGAATTCTGTTCGATCAATGGAACAAGCAGCCGCAAACGGGTGCCTTGATTACAGGGAATGTAGTAAACTAGCTGACATAAACATGGAGAGCAACATGGACAGGAAGAGAAACTATCGTACGGTGACGAAGCTGACCGCGGT
>WJMS01000189.1 GCA_014727815.1 candidate division GN15 bacterium | reverse complement strand
CCGTGTGTCGACCCGGTGGTCGAGGCCCGCATCAAGCTGAGCCAGTCCTCCATCGGTTTCCCGAACTACGTCAACCACGGCGATGACACCACGTTCTTCGTGACGATCGAGAACCAGGGCAACCTTGACCTGCAGTTCACCAGCCCGATCAACGTGGTGGAAACCAGCCCGACCAGCGGCTGGCTTTCGGTCACCCCGACCAACCCGCCGGACATCCCGCTGGCCGGCGGCATTGACTCCGTCCAGGTCGGCATCAACGTCGGTGGCGTGGTCAACAGCCCCGGCACCGTGGTGAGCCTGAACGGTACCCTGGAATTTATCACCAACGCCGCTGAAGGCACCGTCTTCTTCGAGGTCGACAACTTCATCGTCGCCGACACCGTCGTCGGTTCGGTCTGGGATACGATCTCGACCGCCTGCGTGGCGCTGACGGTCGGCACCAACGGCAACATGGGTAACCAGGCTGCCGATGGTCCGGAGACTGCCGATCCGGGCAAGGCCAACATGGACTTCTGGACTTCCGGTCTGGAATGTGACACCGTGCCGGATACGCTGCCGGATACCCTGCCGGGTAACGCTGCGGTGTACCTGTACGACGCCTCCCCGGTCATCCTGTCCGGTACGCTGGGCAACCTGACCGCATCCTGGTCGATCTTCCAGGATGGTTTCGCGAGCGAGTTCGGCTTCAAGCCGATCGACGGCCCGACGGCCCCGAGCTTCGAAACCGGCCCGAACTACGAAGCCTTCAATTCCGGTACGTTCCTGACCAGTGACTCGGGTATTGCAGTCGAGAAGACCTGGTGGGCGCCGACCGATCCGGATAGCTGCAACTTCGTCGTGCAGTGCATGAAGATCTACTCGTTCGACGGCAACGCACACAACGACCTGGTTATTGGTGAAGCGATGGACTGGGATGTCCCGTCCGACTCCGGTTCGCAGAATACCGGCGGTATCGTCTTCTCCGACAACTATATCTACCTGCGTGGTGTTGAGTACGACATCGACCCGCTCGAGTGTCAGGACAACAGCACCCGCTTCGGCGGCGCCGCCTTCATCGGCTGGGAGACCACCTCGGGTGGCTTCAACGATGGTAACGACCCGCTGAATTACTACGGTATGTACACGGCTCTCAACCCCGACTTCGTCTATCCGCGCCCGTCGCGTCCGGAAGGCGGCTTCGATCCTGATGAGCTGTACACCAATATGACCGACAACAGCGGTCTGACCGCGAATCCGACGGCTGACGATCAGCACATGGTGTTGACCCTGTCGACCGACTTCGATCTCGCGGCCAACGACACGCTGTGGGTCTACACAGTCTTCGCGTCGGTCCAGTCCGGTACTGAAACCGACTTTGGCGACGCTATCGCCAAGGGCCGCAACTGGTACCAGGAAAACCTGGTTACCAGCGGTTGCTGCCAGGGGACCACGGGTAACGTCAACGATGACGCGGGCGGCAATGTCGACCTGCCGGACGTCATCTACCTGGTCAACGCGCTGTTCCTCGGTGGCCCGCCGCCGCCGTGCCCGGCTGCTGCCAACGTCAATGGTGACGCGGGCTGCAACGTTGACCTGCCCGACGTTATCTATCTCGTGAATGCCCTGTTCCTGGGTGGTCCGGCTCCGGCCGCGTGCGACCCGGCTTGCGAATAAGGCGAGCACGATGATGATGCAGTAAGTCACTGACTGCTGCATCAGTCGAAATCAAAAGCGGTCGATCCTTTCGGGGATCGGCCGCTTTTCTGTTGGGGCAACACGCCCACCCGAATCGCTGGTTGTCTATCAAGACACTTCTACCTCAACCGACCGTCGGGCGTGCCGGCGTATAGCGTGGTCGGGATCTTGCCCGGCAAACAGGCAGGTAACTGTGACTCGCCACCTCTGAGACATTTCCGGCCTTCCCGGTAGTTTGCCATGTTGGTGGATGAACAGTCCGGGAGTGAACGGACAAGTGCACTACGGTGCGCGAGGGACTCAGTGGAGTGAACGGTAAGGGCGCCGACGGAATCCATTCACGGACTGTATCCAGTAGTTCCTTCCGGAGAGTCAATGCGATGGGGGTCGTGACTGCCTGCTGGTACCGGGACAGCGCCGGGATAGCTGATCCTGGTGCTTACTCGAAAAGCAGTTGTAGCCTACTCGGCCGACGGAACGCCCGCGTGGTTCGGAACTCCTGTAGTTCCGGCATCGTCAATCGACACTCAACAGTGGTATGTCCCGTGGTCGGTCCGCCATGACCTAAGGCACTGCAAACAAATCGCTCGACCAATCTATGCGACACAGTAGTACTGCTGCCGCGACCGGTAACGTTCTGGGATCTCATACTGATCAGGTGGTGCCGGCCAAAGGGAATGGTCTCGTACAAACAAAGGCGGCCAGCCCCGGTTACTCGGGCTGACCGCCTTGTTGCAGGTAGTGAGGAAGAGGCTTGACGCCTCTCTCATGAGGGAGATTCTACTTATTCACAGGCCGGGTCACACGGCGCCGGGGCCGGACCACCCAGGAACAGAGCATTCACCAGGTAGATGACATCCGGCAGGTCGATATTACAGGCCGGATCGCCGTTCACGTTGGCAGCAGCCGGGCACGGCGGCGGCGGGCCACCGAGGAACAGCGCGTTGACCAGGTAGATGACATCCGGCAGGTCGACATTGCCGGCCGGATCATCATTGACGTTACCGGTGGTGCCGACACAGCAACCCTGCGACGAACCATCGTTTTCACCGAGGTAGCCATAGGTGTCGAACGCGGACCAGCCGCCCAGCCAGTTGTCGGTGATCGGCTGATTCGGATCGAAGGCGCCGATGTAGTCGACTTCAAAGAACCAGCCGTTGAAGTTGTCACCGAAGTTCGGCTTTGCCGGCGGGTTATAGACAGTCGGGTCGGTCCACGCCGGCAGGCCGGAAGTGGCCTTCGGGCGCGGGTCGTTCTTGGCATCGGCGGCACGGGTCACGAAGATCTCCGGATCGACGATTGCGTTGTTGAACGCCGGAGTGGTGAACAGGGTCTGGGTCCAGGACTGACCGGTGGTCAGATCGGCCGGGGTGTTACCCGCAGCGTGCAGACCCCAGGCGTTGTTCTGGTAGACCAGGTCACCGGCCAGGAGACGATCCTCGGAGTCAGTCGGCTCGGAGCCGGTCTGCTCGACGATGATGCCGTAGCCGTTGATGTCGTGGAAGATCGAGTTGTAGTACGCCGGCGAGCAGTTGTCGCGGACATTGAAACCGCCCGGGTTGGCCGAGGTCGAAGCCTGGTAGCCGGCGCCCAGGTAGGTCGCGTTCGAGAATACCGGGGTGGCAAACGGGGTGCCGTTCTCCGGCGTGGTACCACCGTCATGCTCACCGGTGTTACCGGCGTCTTCTTCAT
>WJMS01000188.1 GCA_014727815.1 candidate division GN15 bacterium | reverse complement strand
GTCCTCGGAGACCGGCGCCGCGACAAACATAATCAGTGGACTCGCAGTCGGCATGGAATCGGTGCTCCTTCCGATTGTCGTGATCGTGCTGGCGATCTACACCGGGTTCCACTTTGCCGGGCTGTACGGTATCGGTATTGCCGGTGTCGGCATGCTGGCGACGATTGGTGTGACGATGTCGGTTGATGCGTACGGTCCGATTGCAGACAACGCCGGTGGTATCTCTGAGATGGCCGGCTTGGGACCGGAAGTCCGGTCGATCACCGACCGTCTTGACGCGCTTGGTAACACAACCGCGGCGATCGGCAAGGGCTTTGCAATCGGCTCGGCGGCCCTGACGGCCCTGGCGCTGTTTTCGGCCTACTCGGCGGCGGTCGGTCTGGAGTCGATCAATATTCTCGAGCCGAACGTGGTAATCGGCTTCTTTATCGGTGGTGTGCTGCCGTTCTTCGTGGCGTCCCTGACCATGACGGCGGTCGGTAAGGCGGCTGCCAAGATGGTCGAAGAAGTTCGCCGTCAGTTCCGCGAGATCAAGGGACTGATGGAAGGCACGGCCAAGCCGGATACGGCGCGCTGTGTCGATATCGCCACGACCGGCGCCCTGGCCCAGATGGTGGTTCCCGGTCTGACCGCGGTGGCGGCCCCGATCATAGTCGGCTATGTGCTCGGCAAGACCGGTCTTGGCGGTATGCTGGCCGGCGCCACGATGTCGGGTGTGATGTTGGCCCTGATGATGGCGAACGCCGGCGGCGCCTGGGACAATGCGAAGAAGTATATCGAAGGTGGCGCGCACGGCGGCAAGGGCTCCGATGCCCACAAGGCGGCCGTGGTTGGTGACACGGTCGGCGATCCCTTCAAGGACACGTCCGGCCCCGCCATGAATATCCTGATCAAGGTGATGGCGATTGTCTCCCTGGTAGTAGGTGCGGCGCTGTTTGGTTGATCCGTACACAGACTATTCTGATCGAAGCGGGCCGGGAATTGCCGGCCCGCTTTTTTTCGTTTGAATATTCCCCTCACATGGCAGTACCTTAGACATATCACCGGGGTACCGAAGGTGAAACTTTTCCCGTCAAGTTACGTTTAGTCAAGCCATAAGGGAGAGAGTACTTTATGGAATCTACAAACGCCGCAACCGAGCCGCAGGCGCCGGCGCCGGCCCCATCGGGTTTGTCGCTGCGAGGTCTGTGGGAAGTCTTCTTCAAACCGGCCGATTTCTTTGCCGAGATCAAAGACCATCCCCGTCTCATTGTGCCGTGGCTCATGGTTGCCGTGGCGACCGCCGCGACAATCTACCTGATGGATGATTTTATCATCAAGATGCAGATGGATGCGATGCGTGACAATCCGAATATGAATCCATCGATGATGCCGACCGCTGATCAAATGCGTCCGTGGCTGTATATCGGGGTGTTGTTCTGGGCGGTGCTGCCGATCGTGACGGCTGCGATTGCACTGTTCTGGGGCAATTTCGTTTTCGGTGGCGCTGCGAAGTTCTCGCAGCTGCTGTCGGTCATGCTCTACGGCCTCTGGCTGTATATGATCGGCGGCGTGATCCAGGCGTTTATGGCGCTGGCCAAGGGCAGCATGAAGGCCTCGTTGTCGCTGGCCGTGCTGGTGCCGGACCGGCCGATCGATGATCCCCTGTACACGCTGTTGTCGAAGCTCAGTGTCTTCCATGTCTGGGAGATTATTGTAGTGGGGATCGGTTTGTCCGTGTTGTACAAGTTTCCGCGCAACAAAGGATACCTGATAGCTGTCCTATCGGTGGGCCTGGTGGCTCTCATTCATGTCGCCAGCGCGGCGATCTTCTAAAAGGACCAATAGAGCATATCTTCTCAGGAGACGGAGTTAATGTCGAAAATCCTCACGTATGGAATCGTAATCACCCTCGTAATGGCGCTGGCGCCGCCAAGCGGGCACAGCCAGGAACAACTGACACTCGATGACTGTATCGAGCTGGCGCTGAAGAACCGGGCGGCGATCATCCGGGCACGCGGCGCCGAAAGTGTTGCGGCCGCGGGTAAGCTCTCCGCGCTCGGGGCGTTTCTGCCGCAGATCAGCGCCGCGTACAGCTATTCCAAGGGCGAAGAAACCTCGATCGATCCGGAGCAGACCGCCGTACTGCAGACAGAGACGGTGCTCGATACGACAACTATCAATGGTCAGACGGCGATTGATGCTATCGAGGTTCCCACTCAAGTTGTCACCAGCGACGAGCAGGATATCGGGCCGAACAAGCGCCTGACGCTCTCGGCGGACATGATGCTGTTCAGTGTGCCGAACCTGTTCAACTACCTGTCGGCGCGATCCGATCACGAGCGGGCCAGGCTCGATGTTATGGCGTCGGAGCAGGACCTGATTCTCTCGGTCAAGACCGTCTACTACGCGTACCTGGCCTCGGAGCAGAATGTCGAGGTGCAGCGGGATGCGGTCAAGCGGGCCGAGGAACAGCTCAAGCTGATCCAGTCGCGCTTTGATCTGGGCTCGGCCTCGCTGTCCGACGTGCTACGGCAGAAGGTGCAGTTCGGCAATGACCGCCTGGGGCTGCTTCGGGCCGAAAACGCGGTGGACAATGCGCGGGCTGATCTGGCCTATACGATCGGTCTGGATCCTCGCAGCGAGCACCGGTTTGCCACCGCATACGACGTACGGGCATACGATGGTACACTCGAGGAGGCGATAGCGTTTGGGCTGGACAACAACCCGTCGTTGCTGTCCAGTGAGGCGAGCTTCTCCGCGGCCGAGAAGGGTGTGACGGCGGCGTGGGGCCGGTATTTGCCGACGCTGGGACTGTTTGCCGACTACACCAACTTCAGCGGTACCCAGGCATTTCCCCGGGCATTTGATTATTCCTCGAATACACTGACCTACGGCTTCTCAATTCAGTATAACATATTTGACGGCTTTTTCCGGGAGCGACAACTGACCCAGGCGAAAGTCACCCGGAACAATGCCGGGGCGACGCTGTCGGATACGCGCAACCTGACGGTGAGCAATATCAAGACGGCGTACCTGGACATCGAGCAGCTCAAGGAGCAAAAAGACGTCTCGCAGGAGAATGTCGCCGCGGCGGAAGAGGACATGAAGATCACGCAGGAGAAGTACAACCTGGGCGCCGCGACGATTCTCGACCTGCTTACCTCGCAGGTGTCGCTCAAGGAAGCCCAGGTGGCGCTGATCCAGGCGGATTTCGACCTGAACCTGGCGGTGGCGCAGCTCGAAGCCGCGATGGGAAAGCGATAAATATCGTCAACGACGAAGGATTGATGGAATGAAAAAGAAAGTCCTGATAACGATCGGGGTCGTGGTAGTGATTGCGATAATTATCGCAAACTTCGCCGGCGATACGTCTGACGGGATCGAGGTGCGGGCGGATATCGTCAAGACCCGCGATCTCGTAGAGACGGTCTCGGCATCAGGACGGATTCAGCCTCAGACGAAGGTTGATATCACGGCGCAGATCACGAATGAGATAATCGCCCTGCCGGTTGAGGAGGGTGATCGGGTGGAAGCCGGCGACCTGCTGGTGGTGCTCGATACGGTACAGGTGCAGTCTGATGTTGATCAGGCGCGCTATTCCGTGAATGAAATCAACGCCCGACTCGAGGGCGCCGAGGCAAGCCTGGAACAGGCGGAGGAGGAGTACGAGCGGCAGCAGCGGCTGTATGAGTCTAATCTGACTTCAGAAACCGCCTATAAGAACGCCAGGTACGCGTTCCAGAACGCCAAGGCCTCCTACAATGCGTTGCAGGCGCAGGCGGCCAAGCTCGCATCGGCGTACGAGAAGGTGAAGGACAACCTCCGCAAGTCGAAGATCGTCGCGCCGATGTCCGGCGTCATTACTTTCCTCGACGCCGAGGTCGGTGAGATCGCCGCGGCCCAGACCGGATTTACGGCCGGCCGAGTGCTCATGACGATTTCCAATCTCGATGTCTTTGAGGTCGAGGTTGAAGTCGATGAGACGGAAATTGCCAAGATCGAGTTGGGGCAGGAAGCCAGTATCGAAGTGGATGCCTTCCCGGACACGACGTTCAATGGTGAAGTTGTCGAGATCGGCAATACGGCGATCATGGCCGGAGCCGGTCAGGACCAGTCGACCAATTTCCGTGTAAAGGTGATCTTCTCCGAACAGAAGGCGAAGATCCGTCCGGGGATGTCCGCGACGGTTGATATCACGACGGCGAAGCGTGATGAGGCCATCACGGTTCCGTTTTCGTCGGTGGTGATGCGCACGCTCGATCTCGATTCGCTGGAGGCGGCCCGGGCGGGCGAACAGGCCGCGGCCGAGGAGGACGGCAATGCTGTCCATGCCGCCGAGCGTGAAGAGGACGCCGACGAAGGCGCTGACACAGAGGCGGAGCAGGACGAGGCCGAGGAACTTCGCGGTGTCTTTGTCATCCGCGACAAGGTGGCGCGGTTCGTTCCGGTGGAAACGGGCATTGCGGACCAGCGGTATATCGAAGTAATGGGGGATCTGCAGCCGGGCGATTCGGTGGTGTCCGGACCGTACCGGGTGTTGCGGACGGTGGCTGACGGCGACGAAGTCGAGCCCGAACTGGAACAACCCAACGGGAATACATGATCATGTCCTTGATTCAAACACAGGATCTCTGGAAGACCTACCAGATGGGCTCGGAGCAGGTCCATGCACTGCGCGGCGTCTCGATTCAAATCGAGCGCGGCGAGTATGTTGCGATTATGGGTCCGTCCGGCTCGGGCAAATCGACTCTGATGAACCTGATCGGGTGTCTCGACACGCCGACGCGGGGAGAGTACATCCTCAACGGCAAGGGTGTATCCGAGATGGATGACAATGAACTTGCCGCGATTCGCAACCGGGAGATCGGGTTTGTGTTCCAGACGTTCAACCTGCTGCCGCGAGCAACCGCCCTGCACAATGTCGAGCTGCCGCTTATCTACAATGGTACCTCCACCTCAGATAGGAAGGCGAAGGCCGAGAAGGCGCTGATCAAGGTTGATTTGGGCGATCGCATGACGCATAAGCCGAGCGAGCTGTCCGGTGGGCAGCGTCAGCGTGTCGCTATCGCCCGGGCCCTGGTCAATGACCCCTCGATCATACTCGCCGACGAGCCGACCGGTAACCTCGACAGCAAGACCTCCGAGGAGATCATGAAGGTGCTTGACGCCCTGCACGGCGCCGGCAACACGATCATCCTCGTTACCCACGAGGCCGACATCGCCCGCCACGCCCATCGGATCCTGTCGATCCGCGATGGCGAGATTGCCAGCGACGAGCGGGTGCCGGTCACGGAGCGCAACGGAGTACACTAGCAGTCATGGTTGGCGTAGCCATTCTTGGGATTGCCTTCGGCGCCCTGCTGGCGAACAAACTTCGCTCGGGGCTGACTCTGCTCGGGGTCATTTTCGGGGTTACGTCGGTCATGACGATCATCTCGGCGGTGGAGGGTATGACCGGCGCAATCGAAGAGAACCTCAAGGCACTGGGGCCGTCCACCTTCATGGTCGGCAAGATGATGATCACGACCTCGCATGAGGAATGGCGCGAGAAAATGAAGCGCCAGCCGATCGAGATGGACCACTACGAGGCGATCATCGAGCAATGCCGCTCCTGTGAGGAAGTCTCCCCGCGAACATACACGATGACCGATCTGAAGCACGGGGCCGAGGAGATTCGCGAAGTAGGCGTTATGGGAGGCAAGGCCAATTTCATCAAGATTATCGATATGGAGATCGCCCAGGGGCGTTTTCACTCGGCCGAGGATGATTTCTACAAGCGCCAGGTGGCGTTTATTGGCGATGATATCCGTGAGGAGTTTTTCTCGGGCGTCGATCCGCTGGGCAAGGAATTCAAGATCGGCAACCGAAAGTACACCGTAATCGGAGTCGCCAAGGCGCGCGGCTCAACCTTTGGGGAGAGTGAAGACAAGTTTGTGGTGATTCCGCTTTCGGTCTTTCACCAGCAATTCGGCAAACGCCAGCGGGGGTTGATGCTCATGGTCAAGTCAACCTCCGTAGGCAATATTGACTATACGATGGATGAGGTGCGGATGATCCTTCGCTCGCAGCGCCAGGTGCCGTACGACGAGCCGGATGATTTCGACATGCTGACGGCCGAAAGCGCGATGGACCTGTTCAATCAATTGACGCGTTTTTTTCGGATGACGCTGATTGGCATCTCGTCGATTTCACTGGTGGTCGGGGGGATTGTAGTGATGAATATCATGATGGTGTCGGTGACCGAGCGAACGCGCGAAATCGGCATACGCAAGTCACTCGGGGCGCGACGAAGTCATATTTTACTTCAGTTTCTGTATGAAGCCCTGCTGCTGACACTATCGGGTGGCATCGTCGGCATCATCCTCGGCTTCATTATTGCACGCGCGCTGGTTGGTATGATCGATATGGATATTTCACCTTCGGCCCTGGCGATCTTCTCCGGGCTGTTCATCTCTACCGGAACCGGGCTCATTTTCGGTATCTACCCGGCGATGAAGGCCTCGCGCCTGGATCCGGTCAAGGCGCTCAGTTACGAATAGTGGTTGTAGGCGATGGTAACTTTTGTCGAAATTCGTGAAGCGGTGAAGATGGCGCTCAGTGCCCTCTGGACCAACAAGTTTCGCTCGATTATGACGATTATCGGGGTGATGGTCGGGGTGGCAGCCGTGATCGGGATGGCATCGGTCATCAACGGCCTGGACTACGCAGCCAAGCAGGAGGTCGACCGCCGCGGATCCAATATCATCCGCGTCTCCAAGTGGGCCCCCGGTACCGATTGGGACGATCTCACCGATGAGGAGCGCAATCGCAAACCGATCACGGTGGCCGAGGCCGAGGCGATCATGGAAAACTGCCCGTCGGTCGATGGCGTCGCCCCGCAGAATTACTACTGGAAACCGGGCGGCAACGAAGCCAAATACAGCAATCGAGTATTCGAGAACCCGAACCTGATGGGTACCTGGCCCGACTACGTGCAGGTGCGGGAACGCAATATCGTGCAGGGCAGATTTCTTTCCGATGTTGACGAACGCTTCCGCCTGATGGTGGCCGTCATCGGCTCCGATATCGCCGAGACGCTGTTCCCGCGCGAGCTGGCCGTGGGCAAGGAGATCCGGGTCAACGGGCGGCAATTCGAAGTGATCGGTGTGCTCGAGCGGCAAAAGTCGAATTTCGGGGGCAGCTTCGAAAACAAGGTAGTGATTATTCCGTTGTCGACGTTTGGGAAGCTCCACCCGTGGGAGGAGGAGCTGGGGCTCGACGTGCGCGCGGAGAGCTACGAGAAGATCGACCAGGCGAAGGAAGAGATTACCTCGGTGCTGCGTCAGTACCGCAAGGTGCCGTTCGGCGAGGAGAACAACTTCGCGCTGTCGACCCAGGAGCAGTTCAAAGAGCAGATCGAGGACATCACCAAATACATCTACCTGGCCGGACTGGTGATTACCTCGGTGGGGCTGATGGTCGGCGGGATCGGGGTGATGAATATCATGCTGGTGTCGGTAACCGAGCGCACCCGGGAGATTGGTATTCGCAAGGCGATTGGGGCCACCCGCACGAATATCATCATGCAGTTTCTGACCGAGGCGATGACCCTGTCCGGCTCTGGCGGCGTAGTCGGCATACTGTTTGGAATCGGCCTGGGCGTGGGGATCAATGCGCTGCTCGGCTTTCCCCTGACGGTCTCTATCTTCTGGATGATTATCGGCTTCGTGGTGGCCGTGTCGGTCGGGCTGGCGTCGGGAATCTACCCGGCAATCAAGGCGGCCTGGCTTGATCCGATTGAGGCGCTCCGCTACGAGTAAGCCGTCCTTTCGGAGTAAATTTCTTTTATATTGCCCCATTCCGTTCGTCCCTGTTACTTGGAACAGGGGAATTCCCCGTTCGTTTAATATAGTGTCATGAGAGACTTCAGGATAACAGTGCTGGCGGCGGGCCTGGCCCTGCTGCTCGCGGGCGGTTGTTCGATGCCGGCCCAGGAGACGATTGCCCCGGAGGTGAGCCAGAAATCGGGCAATCTGGTCATGGACATCGATCACTCGACGTTCCGCTCGGTCCATCCGGACAGCGTTCGGCTGGAAATCTACTACAAGATCTACAATTTCGGCTTCGAGTATGAGAAGATCGATGACAGCTGGGTGGCCGATTACCGGCTTGAAATCGAAGTAGAAAACGAGGATAAGGACCTGGTTGGGCAGGTGAAGCGGGAGCGCTCGATTCGGGTCAACAGCGAGCGAAAGACCCGCTCGCTGATCGATTTCCGGACCAGCCTGGTGTCTTTCACGCTGGCCCCCGGGCACTATCGAATCAGTTGTCGATTGACCGACCGCAATGGCGACGGCAGCAGTCGCACCCGGTTCACCACCGAGTTGCGCGATTATGATTACAAGGCGCCGCGGCTGTCGAATGTGCTCTTTGCGCATGCGGCCACGGGGCAGGGGGAAGATCCGAACCTGTTCGACAAGGGCTCCAACCTGCGCGTGGTGCCGTCGGTCTCGCGCGACTACGGTAGTGATACCGATGATCGCCTGCTGTACTACCTCGAAATCTACGAGGGTGAGGATGACTGGGACAAGGTAGTGGTGGAAACCCGTATCCGTCACGACAAGCTCGGCGATATGGTCTACCGTGATACCCTGACAGCGGAACTGGATGAGCCGGTCATACGTCAGCTGCGCGAAATCTCGCTGGCACAGTTCAAACCGGGGCCGTACGCCATCGAGGTTAAACTGCTCGGCCGTCGCGACAAGCATCTCGATGACACTCGCTCCGAGTTTTTCGTCCGTTGGGAGGAGGGAACGCTGATCCAGCATGACCCGAAATCGGCGATCCAGCAGCTCGAGTTAATCTCGAGTGGTGACGAGCTGGATGCAATCAAGGCTGCCGAGACGCCGGAGGCACGCCAGGAGGCGTACGATGAATACTGGCGCCAAAACGACCCGACACCGGGGACCAAAGAGAACGAGTGGCAGCGCGAATTCAACCGCAGGATCAACGTCGCCAACCGTCGGTTCGAGGCGATGCGTCGTGAAGGCTGGCGGACCGATCGTGGGCGGATCTACATTCAGCGGGGCGAGCCGGATCAGATTGATGATGTGCCGATGTCACCCAGCTACCCGCCCTACCAGATCTGGCACTACTACCAGGAAGGTCCATACCGCCGATTCACGTTTGTGGATGAGAATTTCGATGGCGATTACCGCTTGATATATCCCTATGATGGTCTCGGCGTTCGTCCGAGTTTCTAACCCAGCGAGAACAGCGATGAGAATGAGAAGTGTAGTAGCGGGTATGGTGGTACTGATCATTGTGCTGAGCCTGCCCGCAGTTGCCCAGGATGACATATCGATACAGGCCGGTCTGGCCGTTTCCAACAACCCGGCGTATGATAGCGTGGCCCTGGTTGATTTCCCGTTTACCCTGACCCGAAGTGACTTTGACACCTATCAGCCAGACCCGACCGATTCAGCGCGGTATGCGCGGGTGTTTGCCCAGGTGAATCTGTTCAATGCGGCCGGCCAGTCGATCGATTCGGCCAGTACGTATTTTTCCGTCCGGGCCTCGGCGGACACAGCATCGGGTGCCACGCTGTTCAATCAGCTTTCGTTATTGACCGAGGCGGGTGTCTACACGGCACGATTGACCGTCATCGACGCGGTCTCGAAGCGACGCGGCTCGGTCTTCTACGACAACGTCGTGGTTGATCCGCCGGCGCGTCAGCTGGCCCTGGGCGGTGAACGGCTGGCCTATCGGATCCGGGCGGTTGATCCCGAGGCCGGCGGTCACAACCAGCGTATGGTCATCAATGGGCTGGAGGTGCTGACCAATCCGGTGGGACTGGTGGATGTTGCCGATTCGCTGCTCTGGGTTTACGCGGAGCTGTACAACCTCGCGTTTGCCGGTGCCGACGACACCGGCAGCTACCGGGTACGCTTTCGGGTGCTTGATCGGACCGGACTGCCGCAGCATGAATTGGGCACGATCGTGCGACCCAAGGTGAGCAGCAGTGCGGTGGTGGCGCAGTCGTTTGAGATTGCCGGCTGGGAGCGGGGGATGTATACGCTTGAGCTGGCCGCCACCGATCCACAGTCGGGTTTAGCCGACACCTGCAATCTGTCGTTTCGGATTCTGTCCGGTGCTGACGTGGTCGAGTTTGTCGCGGCGCGCCAGAGTCGGAACGATCCGTACGACAGCCTTTCCCTGGCTGAGAAGATAAACCTGGTGGCCTACGAGTTGACTCCGGACCAGAAACTGACACTGGAGTCGCTGAGTGATCAGGGCAAGGAGAACTACCTTCGGCAATACTGGAAAGATCACGATGCCAACCCGGCTACTCCGGTCAATGAAACGCGATTGGAGTTGATGCGGCGTTTCGACTATACCAATGAGTTGTTTTCGACCAACCCGGAAGATGACAACGGTTGGCTGAGCGATCGCGGCCGGATCTATATGCGCTACGGTGAGCCTGAAGAGACGGTCTCGCGACAGGCGCCGGAAGTTGGCGATCCCTACCTGGTGTGGTACTATCGCACGATGAAAGAGGGATTGGTGTTCGTCTTCGAGGACACGTACGGCGTTGGCGATTTCGAGTTGGTACATTCCAACGCCGATGGTGAGTTGTTTAATGCGATCTGGGATACCCGCCTGAAAGAGGGGGGGTATATCGAGAAATTCCCAGATTTGTGATTGACGCGTGTCTGCAGATTGTCGCAGTTGCCGAAACTGGTTTATCCGAATGAAAAAGGCCGCCCACAACGGGGCGGCCTTTCATTTGTCTTGCAAGCCGTCAGGTTGGTGTCAGAACAGCGATCTAATTGCCACCCTGTCCGTAGCCCTTAGCAGGACCGGCCTGGACACCGGGTGTCCGCATGGTGCGCTTGACCGGCACCGTAAACCGGGAGCCGGCGTTATCGCTGAGCTGGAACGTAAAGGACTTCTCAAAGGAAATTTTCGTTCCGTAGTCAGTCAGGATCAGTTCCGCGGAAGCCGTCTCACCGGGAGCGATCTCATCGGGCAAGTCAACCGAGAAGTACTCGTCTTTGAGCGACATCAATTCGACGCTCAGAGGCTCGTCCGAGACGTTGGTAATATCGAATTCAACTCGATCCCGGACCTTCTCGCCGAACTGTGACAGATCGAGCTTATACGGCGTGATAATCACCGGGTAGGTGGAGTCCGGCCGCGGCATGACCGTGGCGATAATCCGTACGGTCTTGTCCGGCGGGCCTTCGTTGGTCGAAATACGCGGTCGCTTTTCGACGCGGCTGCGGAATCGCTTGGTATCGAGGATAATTTCTAACCGGGTGCTGTCACCGACAGCAAGCTGCTCCTTCTCCAAAGGAGCCTTGGTGCAGCCTCAGCCAGGCTTTACCCGAAGAATCCTCAGGGTGTCATCTCCAACCGAGTGCAGCCAGAACTCGTGGGCGATCTTGGAGTGCTGGGGCACAAAGCCGAAGTTGAAGGTCTCTTCGGGAATACTCAGGCGGGGCGCAGCCATCAGCGAGCCGGCGAAAAACACCACGATCAGCATCGGAAGTAACGTGGAAATCAATCGTCGCATATGATCAGCTGTCTCCGTTGTATGGCGTGACAAAACGTCTCTATCTCTTATACGCATCGTCGTATTCGCTTACTTGCTTGACTGGCTCAGAAACCGCTGGCGGACCGGGATCGAGAACCGGGCCGGCTCTCGACTGGGATGATCGAATTGAAACGTCACGGTTTCTTCAAATTCGTGATCGGCAAACTCGGACTTGACCCGGACATGACCGCTCGCCTTTGCACCGGCAGCCAGTGAGTCCGGATAGACGATTTCCAGGCGTCCGGTCAGTGGACTGATCAGGTGCACGGCGAAATCTTTGGTCGAGAGGTTGGTCATCACAAACGAGGTCGAATCACGAGAGATACTGCCAAGCTTGGTGAACTCGAACCGATACGGGTTGATCGTCACCGGCCGTACCGAGTCCGGCTGGAGCACGCAGTTGGCATAGAACTGCATGCGTACGGGATCGGGTGAGGCGTTGGTGAAGATGCGTGGAAAGCGACGGTCGAGTCCGTTCGATCGTTCGGTGGTCCACTCAAAGCGAACCTGCATGCTGTCACCGGGTGGCAGAGTCCGGGTGGGCAGCGGCAAAGCGGCGCAATCGCATCCAACCTTGATATCGACAATCTCCAGAGTATCGTCGCCAACTGACTTGAACCAGGACGTATGGTACACGGTGGTTCGAGAAACCACTGCGCCGAAGTCAAACTCAGGCTGGGAAATCTCCAGCGCCGGCTGTGCCAGAGCGGCGGCGCCGAGGAGAAGAAGGCATGTCAGGAGAATTCGACCTATCATAACACTTAATATATACGGTTGACGGAGATTAGTTCCAGCTTTTTGTAAGTTATTACAGGAATACAGATTAGTCAAGTAATCATCGCCGCTTTTTGCTTGTCAGCAGCACTCAATCATTCTTAATTAAGCAATTGCCGGGGCAGCGCCGAACACAGACGTAAGGGGTACGCCAGAGCGCATGAATATTGTCACGCTGGAACAACTGGTCAAAATCTATCATACCCGGATGAGGCGGGGGAATATTACCGCGCTCAACGAGGTCTCGCTGGATATCGAGCAGGGGGAGATTTTTGGACTGCTCGGGCCGAACGGCGCGGGCAAAACCACCCTGATGAAGATCCTGCTGGGTATCACCCGGCCGACGACCGGCCAGGTGGTGGTGATGGGGCTGCCGCCCGGGGATGCCGGGTCCCGCGAGAAGGTCGGCTATCTGCCTGAGAATCATCGTTTCCCTTCTCATTTGACCGGCATGGGGCTGTTGCAGCTGGCCGGGCGGATGTGCGGGATGCCGACGTCGGCAATCAAAGGACGGGCAGAGGAGCTGCTGGCGGTAGTCGGGATGGACAAGTGGGGGGACACGAAGATTCGCAAGTACTCCAAGGGGATGATGCAGCGCATCGGGCTGGCCCAGGCCCTGATCAACGATCCCGATCTACTGTGTCTCGACGAGCCGACCGACGGGGTTGATCCGGTCGGGAAGGTGGAGATTCGCCAGGTGCTGGAGAAAGTCCGGGCGCAGGGTAAGACAGTATTGTTGAATTCGCACCTGCTCTCCGAGGTGGAATCGGTGGCAGATCGGGTGGCGATCCTGTCCAAGGGCCGGGTGAAGCGGCTCGACTCGGTGTCCAACCTGACCAGCCGGCAACTCGAGTATGAAATCGAGGCTGATGTCGGTGACCGGTTTATCGAGATCCCTGAGGAGATCGGCAAGCAGATCGCGGTCACGGCGAACGGCATGCGGGTTGAGTTGAAGAAAAAAGAAGGTATCAACTACATTATTGACGAGCTTCGTCAGCGCCGGATCAATATCTACTCAATTCAGCCGGTGCGGCTGTCGCTGGAGCAGTCGTTTTTTGAGCTGGTGCAGGACCAGTCGACCCCGGGCGGAACGCAGGGGACGGGAGGGGCGGTATGAGAGGTCTGGCTGCCGACACCTATCGCGAGTTGGTCGACCGCAAGCTCCTGTGGCTGTACGGTATCGTCACCGTAATCATGTTGTTGTCGGTCTTTGCCGTGCAGAGCACGGTCGACAATATGCGGCTGGCCGATGCCCCGCCGGAGATGCAGGAGCAGATCGGCGATGCGCTCGGTCAGTACGTCATCGGCGGACTGTACTGGTTTCTGGGGATTTTGGTCTTTCTGACGGTAATGGGTACGGCCGGACTGATCCCGAGCATGTTTTCGCGCGGCCGGGCCGAGTTCTATCTGTCCAAGCCGGCTTCGCGTACATCGATCCTGTTGGGCAAGCTTGCCGGTATCTGGTCGGTCTATGGCGGCTTGATGGTGCTGGCCGGGCTGCTGGTGCTGGGGACGATGGTGGTGGCGTATGACCTGTTCTCCGCAACGGTCTTCTTCGTCTTCGTGGCGGCTCTGGTCGACTTGTTCATCTGGTTGTCGGTGACCGGCTTTGTCGGGGTGCTTTCCGGTTCGTTCGCCATGTCGATCATGGCGGCGTTTGCGTTGTGGATTATTCAGTGGCTGCTGACTTTCCGCGAGGCGGTTGAGCAACTGGTTGACAACTCACTCGTGCTCCGTGTCGTGGACACGTTATACTACATGCTGCCGAAGTTCTCCCAGTTGGGAGATCTCTTCCTTGCGATGGGGCAGCACAAACCGGTTGACGACTGGCTGCCGTTGTGGAGTTCGCTTGCGTTTGCAGTGGTGCTTTATATAGCGACGGTCTGGCTGTTCAAACGGAAGGACTACTAAGCGCCGACAGGAACTGAGAGCCCCTAAGAGAGGTTTTACGACTATGGAAGACACCCGCAAGGCACAGGAGATACTGGAACCGCTGAAGAAGGCATTGCGACTCGAGCATGAGGGCAAAAAGTTCTTCAAGGAAGCCGCCGAGCGCTGCGAGGGGCAGCTGCCCCGCCAGACCTTTCAATTCCTCGCCGACGAAGAAGACAAGCATATCGAGCATATCGAGCAGTTTTATAAGTCGCTGGTAGACTCCGAAGATGCCGCGCCGCCATCGGTGGATGATGCGGCGACTGATGATCGCTTCAAGGAATTGCTGGGCACATTTGATGAGTTGAAGAGCGCGATCAAGCCGACGGCGTCCGACATGGAAGCCTACCAGACCGCCCTGCAGTTCGAAAACGGCGCCGAAGAGTATTACGCCGAGCAGGCCGCCAAGACGGACAAGCCGCACATCAGAGAGTTTTACGAATGGCTGATACGTGAGGAGGAGCGGCACGCCAGGCTGCTTGAATCGTGTGTCAAGTTTGTCGAGGACCCGGCCGGCTGGTTCAAGCAAGGCAGCGGCGACGACTGATCCCACCACGGCGCCTTCGCGGCGCCGTTTTCATTTTCATCGCGGGTATCCCCGCTCCATCCTTTACAGGGCGCGTGCGGCTCTCTATATTCACCGGAAATCACAAGCTCACACGACAAGGAGAGAGTCTGATGACACCCGTTGAATACCTCCGCAAGACCGAGAAAAAGCGCATGGACGAGCTGTTTACGTTCCTGTCGTTCCCGTCTGTCTCGGCCAAATCCGAACACAAAAAAGATATCGCCGCGTGTGCGGACTGGCTCACCAAACATCTCAAGGGGATCGGTTTCAAGACCCGGCTGGTCAAGACCAAAGGTCACCCGCTGGTGTTTGCCGAATACAAGGTCGACAAGAAGCTGCCGACCGTGCTGTACTACGGCCATTACGATGTCCAGCCGCCGGAGCCGCTCGATTTGTGGAAGTCGGAGCCGTTCAAGCCGCAGATTCGCGGTGGGGCGATCTATGCCCGGGGCGCCTGCGATGACAAAGGGCAAGTCTTTGCGCACATCAAGGGGCTGGAAGCAGTGATCAAGGCGACCGGCAGCCTGCCGGTGAATGTCAAGCTGCTGATCGAGGGCGAGGAGGAGACGCACTCGGTCAACCTGCCGGAGTTTCTCCGCAAGAGCAAGAAGCAGCTTGCGGCCGACATCGTGGTGGTGTCGGACACATCGCAGTTTGCCAAGGACCAGCCGGCGGTGACGTTCGGCCTGCGTGGTATTGCGGTCGGTGAAGTGTTTGTCTATGGGCCGAACCGCGATGTGCACTCCGGGACGTACGGCGGCACGATCGCCAACCCGATCAACGTCCTCTGTGACATGGTTGCCCAGCTGCATGATAAAAACGGCAAGGTAGCCGTCCCCGGTTTCTACTCGAAGGTGAAGCAGATTACGCCGTGGCTGCGCAAGCAGTATAAGAAGCTGCCGTCGCGCGACGCCCGCCTCAAGCAGGAGTTGAAGGTGCCGGCGGTGCATGGCGAAAAGGGCTACTCCTCGTACGAGCGAGCGTGGGATCGGCCGACACTCGATGTGAACGGTATTACCGGCGGTTATCAGGGGGAAGGCGCCAAGACGATCATTCCGGCGTATGCCTCGTGCAAGATCACCATGCGCCTGGTGCCGAATCAGGACCCGAATGACATCTGCCGAAAGCTGGAGCGTTATCTCAAGAAGATCGCGCCGAAGTCGGTGCGGGTAAAGGTCGATACGGGCGGCGGCGCCAAGGGCGTCGTTGTGCCGACCGATGGTCCGTGGCTGGATGCGGCCGCCAGAGCGATCGAGAAGGGCTTCGGCAAGAAGCCGGTCTTCATGAAGGAGGGCGGCTCGATTCCAATCGTGGTTGATTTCAAGGAAGTGCTCGGACTCGACACGCTGCTGATCGGACTGGGACAGAATGACGACAACATCCATTCGCCCAACGAGCGGTTCCGTGTCCGTGATTTCGAGCGGGGCTGCAAGACGGCGACCTTTCTTCCGTTCGAACTGGCCGAGGTAAAGGGCTGATGGATCTTGGTCTGACCAACAAGCACGCCCTGGTAACCGGCGCCTCGTCGGGGCTGGGGGCAGCCTCGGCGATGGCCCTGGCGCGCGAGGGCGCGACGGTGGTAATCAACGCTCGCGATGCCGACCGGCTGGCCAAAGCGGCCGATTGGATTGAAGGCGAAACCGGCAACCGCCCGGGAATCATCGCGGCCGATATTGCAACCGCCAGGGGCTTGACGGCGATCGAGAAGGGAATCCGAGATATCCCGATCGATATCCTGGTCTCAAACGGTGGTGGGCCGCCGCCGGGGCAGTTTCTCGAGCATGAGTCGGCCAGGTGGGAAGACGCCGCCCGGCTCGTGCTCGATTCGGCGCGCTCGCTCACCCGGATGGTCTTGCCGGGTATGATTGATCGGGGCTGGGGACGGCTGCTGTATATCACCTCGGTGGGGGTGCTTCAGCCGGTCGATGATCTGATCCTGTCAAATACCTATCGGGCGGGCGTGACGGCGATGTGCAAGACGATCTCCAATAACTACGCGCAGCATGGCGTAACGGCCAACTGTGTCTGCCCCGGATACACCGCGACCGAGCGGCTGATGGGTTTGGCGACACGGCGCAGTCAGGAGACCGGGAAAACGCGCGAAGACATCCTCGAGGAGTTTGCCAGTATGATTCCGCGCAAGCGGGTTGGCAATCCGGAGGAACTCGGCGCGCTGGTGGCGTTTCTGGCCGGCGAGCAGGCGGGCTATATCTCGGGGACATCAATTCCGGTCGACGGCGGCCTGCATAAGTCGCTGCTGTAGGATGGCGGGGTAGACGCATCGACTCCTCACCGACTCGACCACACCTGCTCGGCGCCATTCTGGTGCAGCAGCTGATAGCGTCGATGGTTTACCCGATCGCCAAGATAGGCCTGGCTCAGCTCGAGCCGTTTGTATTTGCGTTCTTTCGTTTCACGATTGCGTCCGTGGTGCTCATGACAATCGTCAAGAGCCGCACGTACGCGGTTCCAATCGACAAGAAGGACTATCCCCGAATAATCCTGCTGGGCATCCTGATTATTCCGCTGAACCAGACGTTGTTCCTGATCGGGCAGTCGATGACGGCGGCCGGGCACGGCGCATTTCTGTTCGCGACGACGCCAATCTGGATTTTCCTGCTGGCCCTGATTCACCTCAAAGAGAAGACTCCAACCCGGCGGGCGGCGGGGATCATTCTCGGCATGCTCGGTGTCGCAACGATTATGTGGAGCGGGCTGCGGACAGCCGGCCAGGAGTACTTCATTGGTGATGTCATAATCGTGATCGCGGTGATTGCGTGGGGGTACTACACGATCGTGGGCAAGGGGCTGGTGCGCAAGTATGGCGCGCTGCGGATCACGGCATACGCGCTGACTTCAGGGTCCGTGCTGTACTTCCCGTTTGGCCTGTACCGGGCGGTGGTGTTTGACTACAGCGAGGTTACTATCTCGGCGTGGCTCTCGGTCGGCTACCTGGCGGTGGGGCTGTCGGTAATCGTCTACCTGATCTGGTACTGGCTGCTGAAATACATGGAGGCTTCCCGGGCAGCGGTTTTCCAGAATATCCAGCCGGTGGTCGCCTCGACGGTGGCGTACTTCTTTCTCCACGAACCGCTCGGGATCGCCTTTGTCGTGGGCGGGCTGATTGTGATCTCGGGCGTCGTGCTATCGGAGACGTGACGACCTGGCAGTCGCCACGTCACGTCGCCTGTTCCGGCAGCGTCGATGCGCTACCAGCCGCCCTTGTCGTGTCCTTCCCAGGACATGAAGGTGCGGTAGTCCTGACTTTGCTGAAAGCCTTTCGGGTCTTTAAGGAACGTCAGGATGTTATCGATCAGGTAGATGTGTGTCCGTTCTTCGTCGGCCAGCTTGTTGAGCAGGTTCTTCCGTTCCGGGTCGCTCTGCTTCTCGGCCTCGTCGGCGTACATCTGTACCGACTTCTCCTCGATGGTGCGAGCCTCGGTCCAGACATCCTTCTCCGACTCACCGGGAAGAGTCGTCTTGCCGCTTTCGGCCATCTCTTCGAAAAGTGACTTGGTCAACGTGAGCGTGTCACCCGAGCCTTTCATCTCGGAGATGGCATCGGCTACCTCGCCCTCTTTGAGCCGTTTGAAAACGTGGTAGTGGCGATGCTCTTCATCGGCCAGCTGCTTGAAGATCTTTTTGAGGCCGGGGTTGTTTGTATTCTCGGCCCCGTTGAGATAGAACTGACGGCCGTCGAGTTCCATCTGCATAGCAAAATCCAGGATATTTTCCATTGGTGCTCCCGCGTATAATGGTCTCGTCGGCGCTATTTGGCCTGGCGTTCGTATTCGCGTCGCGTGGTGTCATCGCCGAAACTATCCATGTCGGTCCGGCGCAGGTTCTCTTTCGAAAACTCCTTTTCGAGGCCCTGGTCGGTAAAGACACCATCCTTGCGGATCAACTTGTCATCGAAATAGATCTCACCGCCGCCGTAGTCGGGGCGCTGGATCAGGACGAGATCCCAGTGGATCGATGACTGGTTGCCGTTGGGGGCTTCGTCATAGCACTGGCCGGGGGTGAAATGGAAAGAGCCGGCGATCTTCTCATCGAAGAGCGTATCGCGCATCGGGTGCAGGATAAACGGGTTGACGCCGATTGCAAACTCGCCGACATAGCGGGCACCCTCGTCGGTGTCGAGAATCTTGTTCAGCTTGGTGTCATCGCCGGAACAGGTCGCCTTGACGATTTTGCCGTTGTCGAACGTAAAGGAGATGTCGTTGTAGAGCGTCCCCTGGTAGAGCGAGGGGCAGTTGTAGGTGATGGTGCCGTTGACGGAGTCACGCACCGGCGCCGTGTAAACTTCGCCATCGGGGATATTCCGTTTGCCGTCGCACTTGACGCAGGGGATGTCCTTGATCGAGAAGGTCAGGTCGGTGCCGGGCGCCTTGATCCGGACCTTGTCGGTAGCTTCCATCAGGGCGAACAGTTTGTCCTGGGCTTTGGACATCTTGGCGTAGTCGGCGCAGCAAACATCGTAATAGAAGTTTTCAAACGACTCCTGCGATGTTTCCGCGAGCTGGGCCATGGCGTTGTTGGGGAAGCGCAGGACGACCCAGCGAGTGCGCTTGACGCGTTCTTCGAGATGGACCGGCTTGTAAAACAGCGAGTTGTTCTTGTCAATCTGGCTCTGGTCGATATCGGCGAGATCAAACGGGTTGTCCGAACCGCGCAGGCCGATATAGGCATCGGCACGTTTCATCAGCGGCAGATGCAGCTCGGCCAGGGTCTTGAACTGGTCATCGGAGGCGCCGCCGACAAACTGGCGGATCAGCGATTCATCGTTGTAGTACCAGAAGATGGTGGCGCCACGATCGGTCGCCAGGCGGATGATCTGTTTGCCGAGTTCGAGGGTCTCCTTGCCCTTGATTTCGAGATAGAGGACATCGCCCTTCTTGATTTCCACGGAGTAGTCGAGGAGTTGTTCGGCCAGTATTTCGTTGCGCTTGTCTTTCATGCGTGCTCCTGTCGTACGGATTGTCGTTTTACCGGCCCAAGATACGCATTTCCGGGGACTCATGCAACCGCCACCGGGGGCGAACAAACCGGACAAGACCGGTGTTAGGGTAGCGTGAGCAGCGCAAAAGTGAGAGTTGGTACGTCCGGTTTTTCATACAAAGACTGGCTGGGGAATTTCTATCCCAATTTCTGTCCGGATCGGGATTTTCTGAGGTTTTACGCCTCCCAGTTTAACACGGTGGAGATCGACGCGACCTTCTATCGTATCCCGGCGCCCAGTACGGTTGAACGGTGGGTAGCCAACACGCCGCAGGATTTCGTCTTTGCCGCCAAGTTTCCCCGGACGGTGACCCATGAGGGCGAGGACTCGTCCCGCGTAGAGGAGGCCGGACGGTTTCTCGAGGTGATGCGCGGGCTGGGCGACAAGCTCGGGCCGCTGCTGCTGCAGTTTGCCTATGGCTTCAAGCCCGATCAGTACCCGTTGCTGGAGAAGCTGGTGGGGGTGATGCCGGATGATCTGCAGATTTGTGTCGAACTTCGCAACAAGAAGTGGCTGACCGACGACCTGTACAACCTGCTCAAGGGCAAGAATATCGCGCTGTGTCTGATCGACCATCCCTGGATGCCCCGGTTGAAGGTGCAGACCGGGCCGTTTCAATACCTGCGCTTTCTGGGGGACCGGAAGAAGATCGAGTCGGACTTCAGCTGGGTGCGTGATGATCGGGAGGAGGATCTCCGTTACTGGCGCGAGGTTATCCGGGGGGCGTCGCAGCAGGGCGCCGATGTTTTCGTCTATATCAACAATCACTATACCGGTCATTCGCCGACCACAGCCAAGCGCCTGCAGGAGTTGCTGGCAGCCGACTGATCGGCGGCAATCCGGCCTTCCGAATCCACCATTCGCTTCTAAAGACTCCCCGGTAGCATCCGATAACTGAAGAAGATACGCCGATTCCCGGTTTTTGCCGGGGGATAGAATGTTCTGGCCCGACGATCGGTTTGCCCGGGAGGTGATCCTGTCAGTGTCCGGCCGGGGGAGAGGTACGAAACTTACAGTAACACATAGTGGAGAGGGTGACAGCCGTTATGGATACGGAAGTTCTCAAACAGAGTGATGTCAGCGCTGATGGAACCACCGAGCTGCTGCAGCTGGTCTCGTTCAATATCGGCACCGAGGAGTTCGGGGTCGATATCCTGAAGGTTCAGGAAATCAACCGGATGGTGGAGATTACCAAGGTGCCGCAGGCGCCGGCTTATGTCGAGGGTGTAATCAACCTTCGCGGCAAAGTGATCCCGATCATTGACCTGCGCAAGCGATTCAATCTCGAGGTCAAGGAGCACGACAAAAACACCCGAATCGTGGTGGTTGATATCGGCGGGAATATCATGGGCATGATCGTGGATGCGGTCTCGGAAGTTCTGCGTCTGCCGAGCGATACGATTGAGCCGCCGCCGGAACTGGTTACCGGGATCAACTCCGAGTATATCAAGGGTGTCGCCAAGCTCGAGGATCGGCTGTTGATTTTCCTCGACCTGTCGAAGGTTATCGACGTCAGCGAGGTTGCGGCGCTGGTATAAGACTATGCTGTAATTCGAAAGTAAGCGTCGAAACAGCAAACCGAAAAAGGCCGGTCATGAGACCGGCCTTTTCTGTTTTCTGCGGGGCCAGACCGTCACCAGAGCAGTGGGTCAATCGCCGTTGATCCGCGCCTGCACGGCGCCGGTCAGGCCGACGGGGTCATCGGTGCCGATTCGATAGCGCGGCCGCCGCCGCATCTGCAGTTCAACCGCATCGAGACCGGAGATGTTATACAGGAAACCGCCGGGGAAATAGCGGATTCCCCAGCCATACCACCAGCGGTTGCGGACCGGGCGGGCATCGAGGACCTCCTCGAGGCGGATCTTCTTTTTGATGAGGCCGATACCGAATCGAATCTCGATTTCACCGGCGCCGACCGTGACGACCATTTTGTAGAAGAGCGTACAGACGAACAGGAAGAAGACGCCGATACCGATGAAGCCGGGATTTTCGGAGAGAATGCCGACGATGAGAAACGGGAAGGCTACCAGCAGGGTGGGCGTCATCAGCGCGAAGCCATACTGGGTTCGTTGATAGTAGTCCATTCAGTCCCTTACGCCTGTCAATCGCTGCTGTCTGCAATGTACACGGTCAAGTGACGTATATTCAACAGTTTTTCACTATTGGAAGATCGCCCTTTCTCCAGGTTATCGTCCGGCGGCGGAGATCCTGCGCCGTGCCGGATGATTGACAGGAGGACCGGGATACGCTACTTTCGAGCCATGCCGGCCCAACCAAGTCCACCTGCCATCAAACTGGAATTGCTGTATACGAATATCGGACGAGGCCATCCGTTCTATCTTGACGGTATTCTCGAGGCGTTGATCCGCTCGGGGCAGATTCGGCTGATCCGGAGGGAGACTGATGTCTTTACGGTGAGCCGGGGATTGTCGCGGCGGGCGTGGCAATTCGCCCGGTGGCTGTACCGGTCGGGTTCCTCGGGTGGCATGTCGGGTCAGCTGTACCGCTTCTTTCGGCGGGGGGCGGACTACAATCGGCCCGGTCTGGGGCTGCGCCTGATGGGCCGGGATATCAAGCGCCGCTACGCGCTCAGTGCCGATCCGGTGTTGGTGGCACACCCGACCCTGGTGGGCATTCTGGCCGGGCGGGAGAACCTGCTCTATCAGCACGGTGAACTGGTGGCGCCGGAGGAGTCGATAGTCAACGGCGCCGCGACGGTGTTCGTGCCGACCGAGGAGGTCGCGTTGCGTTTTGTCTCGTCCGGCTATGCTCGTGAACGCGTGGTGGTGAGCGGCCTGTGTATCGAGCCGGCGCTTGTTCGCCAGGCCGCCGACAGCTACCGTGCCCGCGGTGAACGGCTGGTCGGGGACGGGCCGCTGACGGGCGCCTGGTTTTCATCCGGGGCCGAACCGAAGCAGCATCTTGCAGCGATTATCCCGGCAGCACGCTCCGTACTCAACAAAGGGCATCGCGCCATAATCTTTGCGCAAGTCGGGGGGCAGCTGGCCTGGCTGGTCGAGCGTCAGCTTGCTCCGGGTTTTGGTTTGCAGGTATCATCGGCCTCGAATCCGGTAACGGATGAATCGTCGTCACTGACGCTCGTGTTGCACGAGAACCGCCGTGAAGAAAACGG
>WJMS01000187.1 GCA_014727815.1 candidate division GN15 bacterium | reverse complement strand
TCACTGAGCGACGAGGTTTCCCAGGCGGAACGGGCCTATCGAGACTCACTGGCTGAGCAGTCCGAGCGCTACACTCGTCGGATCGACTCGCTGGATTCTCTCCTGGCTGACCGCGACAGTACGCTGGAATCGATGGGCGATGAGTTGGCCTCGGTGCAGCAACTGCGTGACTCGCTCAGTGCGGAGCGGGCGATCGCGGCTGAGGAGGAGCGGGAGTGGACAATCCTGGCACATTACAAGCAGTTGTTCCTGGCGCTGCCGTCGGACCTGTCGGCCTACGAGCGAAAGGTGGCGATCAAGGAGATACGAGACAAGACCGCCCGCGAGTACGATATCAGTATCAGCCACCTGAATCAGATCCGGGAAAAACACGAGATTCCGTACTGATTTTACCGTTTCAGCGTAATGATCTTGTCAGGGGCGGCCTCTCGGCCCCGGTTGAAACTATCGATCTAATTGCAAGACAGTAACTTAAGCCGCCCGTTCAGGCCGCTCACAATTTTACCAACAGATTTGGTTATTCTTTCGTTTTTTTCTTGAACCGGTTGTTGCGTTTTTCTATATTGCAACTAGGGTGAAAAGCGAACGCACAGTTTAGCACGACCCCACTTTTCATTCTTGTCGTTACTTGGGAATTTGAAGAACGGAAGCCGAGAGCACCTTTGATGGTCTAAAGACTCTTGAGGAGGTGATACCTTCTTGCCAACGGCGTCCCTGTATGTACTGCTTATCGTGTGTATTCGGGTGTAACTACAACCCCCTGGAGGATAACAGTCGTGCATAGGGAGTGTTTTTTATGCCGAAGAGAAAAGAGACCGAACAATACGTCCCCTTAGGAGAGAAGGACTGCTGGCACCTGTATGGCCTACAGGTCCTGACGCCCAACAAGTTTGCCCAGGTTGTCGGAAAGATTTTACGTGGAAGATATTCGCTTGTTAATCCCGGCGTAACCGGCAAACCGAGTGTTCGGGGCTTTTAGGATCGCAGGGTTGGCATTTCCCAAGTTCTCACGCGCAAGGCGGTCGTGCTGGATTCACCCGGAATTCCCGGGTGAATCCTTTTTTTTGCACAATCTGCTTGACCCCGGTCACATTTTGACGACCTTGCCTGACCAGACGTGTATAAGAGGGAAACCCGGATCACCTAACTTCCGTTTTTGACAGCGATGATGATCAAACAGGCTCTTTTGCTTCTGGCACTGGCGGTTATCCTGGGACTCGGGGTCAACCTGGTTTCCCCCAACGCCGTCGACTACATCGGCAAGTACCGCGATATTTCCTCGGGCGACGGGCCAATCGTCCCGCCCACCGCGATGGAGGGCGACCCGGCCTTCATCGATGTCAATGTCGCCCAGATGGAGCATGCCGCCGGGCAGGCGATCTTTGTCGACGCTCGCGAAGAATACGAGTTTCACTGCGGTACGATCCCCGGTTCGGTCAACCTTCCGTTCGAATATCTTCCCGACGAGAATTTTGCCGGGTATATCGACTCGGCGCTCGGGTATCCCGACAAGGATACCCCGATTATAGTCTTCTGTTCCGGCGAAGAATGTGACCTGTCGCTGCACCTGGCGAGGAATCTGCAGGATCTGGGCTATACCAACCCGGCGATTTTCTTTGGTGGCGCCCGCGAGTGGCAGAATATGGGCTTTGAGATGGAGGTCAGTCCCGAATGCGGGCAGTAATCGACAACGACTACCTGACCATGCTCTCACGCCTGGTGGTGGGCGGGATGTTCATCTACGCCTCCTTCTACAAGATCATTGAACCGGCTTCGTTTGCCAAGTCGATCTGGTACTACCATATGGTGCCGGGTTCGCTGATCAACCTGATGGCGTTGATTCTGCCGTGGCTGGAGTTTCTTTGCGGGATAGGGCTGATCGTGGGGGTGTTGTATCGCGGCGCCGCGCTCTGGCTCAATGCGCTGCTGGTGATCTTCATTGTAGCGTTGGCCAGTACAATCGTACGGGGGATTGATATCGACTGCGGTTGTTTCAAGGCTGCCGAGTCGGCGACGGACTCCGCCTGGAGTTCGCTGATTAGAAATATCGTGCTGCTCGTCCTGGGTGTCCAGATGCTTCTCAGTCGGTCTCAGCGCTGGCAGCTGATGAAGGACCGTACGGTACCGGGCTAGTGCAGAATTGTCGGCGTGATCAGGATGATCAGGTCGCTTGTCGTTTTCTCCACCGACCGATTCGTAAACAGCAGACTTCCCAATATCGGAATATGACCGAGCAACGGCACCCGCCGTTCTTTGGTGATCTCATCCTCTTTCAGCAGTCCGCCGAGGGCGGCTGTTTCGCCTTCCTTGACGGTGATCGTTGTCCGGATTGAGCGCTCGCTGGTGATCGGCTTCTGATTGTCCGGCGGCCCGCTGAAGCCGATGATATCCTCGACACTGGGGAAGACATCGAGCGTAATTGTCCCGCTCTCATTGATTCGCGGTGTCACCCGCAGGGAGATGCCGACCTCTTCATCCTGGAAGGTCACGATATCGGTCACCGCTGCGCCTTCGGTAAAGCGATTGATTGTCTGAATCGGGATGACTGTCTGGATGCGGATTTCCGCCTCATGATTGGCGATTGTGGTGACGCGCGGATCCGAAATCAGCCGTGAGTTGCCGTCCTCCTCGAGAAGGTCGAGGACCAGGCTGAGCTGGTTGACGGTCAGCGTGCCCCAGGTCCAGTCGCCGGTGTTCGGGTTGTAGGCGCCGGCGCCCTTGCGGACACTGCCGTCGGTGTCGGTATCATCGTCGGTATCGCCGGCCGTGGTGACCGCAGTTGCATCCGCCATATCGGCGCTGACCGACGACGGCCAGAGGAAGCCGAGTTTGGAATTGTCGTCGATCGTCGTCTCGATAATCCGCGCCTCGATCAGTACCACCTGTTCGGATACATCCATCTGCAGGACGATGTCGACCAGTTCCGGTATGAGCGAGGGGTAGTCGGTGATCAAGACCCGGTTGGCTTTGTAGAGCGTCCCGCCGGTCGAGACGGCCGCGTCGACCTTATCCAGGATGACGACCTGCCCTTTGTCGGACAGGCGTGACTGCAGGGCACGCTGGACGGTACCGGGATCGACATAGCGAAGGGTGATGATCCGAGATTCGAGATCGCCCGGGGCGACCTCGTCGGCCGGTTTCACCACGACGATATCATCGCGGAGGAAGTAGTTGTAGCCGTTGGCCACCAGCACGGCATCGAGCGCCGTTTCGACATCGACATCGTTCAGGCGTACCGATACATCGCCACCCACTCGTCCGGAGATGACGAGGTTGAGGCCGTTCTGCTGGGCGATCATGTAGAGGACATCGAGCAGCGGCACCGATTCGAGTTCCAGCGACATCCGGCGGCCTTCATCGAGCGGTGAGGC
>WJMS01000186.1 GCA_014727815.1 candidate division GN15 bacterium | reverse complement strand
GATCTTGATATCCCCCTGCCCGGCCACACAGCCGCCGATCGCCGCCCGGTACGGCCCGATGAAGCTCATCACCGCCTTGGCCGTGTACTTCGCCTCACCGCACATGAAAACCCGTTCGTTCGGCACGAAGACATCCTCAAACAGCAGGAACGCCTGCGTAATACCGCCCTCGGTGATCGGGTTGTCGAAACCATCCTCGAGATCGCGCTCATCGCTCGGATGTCTCGTCTCGACAATCGTCAGGCCCTCGGTGTCGCGCGGGATCACAAACGACAGACAGTAATCGGCATCGTCGTCCTTGTAGGCGCTGCCCGGCAGTACAAATATCTCATTGGCGGCGGCGACACCGCAAATCATCAGCTTGGCCCCGCGCACGACAATGCCATCGTCGCGCTTGTCGACCACGTGCAGGAACATGTCCGGGTCGTCCTGCTGCGAGGGCTTTTTGGTCCGGTCGCCTTTGGCATCGGTCAGCGCGCCGGAAATCGTGATATCGCGCGCCTGGGCATCTTTGAGCCAGGTCAGCAGGCGCTGGTGGTAGTCCGTGCCGAGATCATTGTCCATCTCCCAGGTAGCGATAAACATGGCGTTGAGCGCGGTCCAGCCGGCGCAGCGGCCACCGGTGCAGGTGCCGGTGAGGTGGAACATGAGGCGCTTCATTCGCGAGTTGGCGAACATATCCTCGGGCTTCTGGATGATCGAAAGGTAGCGACTGATCGGGTCGCCGGTCAGATGCGAGGTGGTGGTCACCATGTCTTTGAGTTCGGGATCGGCGGCCGCCTTGAATGTCCAGGCATGCCCCTCGACCGTGCGTTTGGTGGCGGGGTGAGTGGTGACGTCCTCGATCAGTTCATCGAACTTGTAGATGTTGGGGCGCATCGCCTTAAGCGATTCGATATACTCATTGTAGGTGCGGATAGCCATGACCGAATCTCCCAGCGTTGGATGTTTTGCAGTAATATAAAAAGAGATCGGCGCAAAACCAAGACCAAACGACCCATATTATCGGATGATCGATGCCTGCGGGACAAGCGAGACAATCTGAGCAGGTCCAACCCCCTGCGGTTCGGACGTGACCGGACAATCCTGCAGGTACGCTCCGCCGGCGGGGCGGCGCTCCAATCGATGTCTACTCCAGCCGCTTGATGATCATCAGCGTGAAGTCGTCGAAGGTATGCGTCCGAGCGGCGAACGACCGTACCGTGTCGTGAATGATCTTTTCAATCTCGTCGGACTTCTTGTCCCGACAGCCACGCACGACCTCGATCAGGCGATCGAGTCCGAACTCTTCGCCATCCTCGCTGAACACCTCGGTGACACCATCGGTGTACATCACGATCAGATCACCCGGTTGCAAAAAGAGCGCCTGTTCCTCGAAGATGCCGTGCGGCGTCACGCCCAGCACCGGTCCACCCTCGGCGAGATAGTGCACGGAACCGTCGGCGCGCAGCAAGAACGGCAGGTTGTGGCCGCAATTGGCGTAGGTGAAAATATTGTTGGCGCTGTCGAGGACGCCGTAGACCCCGGTCACATAGCGACCCGGGTCGAGCGACTCGACCAGCAACGTGTTGACCTTCTGGCAGATCGTCCGGATCGAGTAGTTGTTGCGAATCTCCGCGATCAATGAGGCCCGAAACGAAGCCATTATCAGCGCCGCCGGCACCCCCTTACCGGACACATCGGCGACCGTCAGCCCATACTGGCTGTCGACAATGCGGATATAATCGAAATAGTCACCGCCAACCTGTCCCGAGGAGACGTTGGAGCCCCGGATGTCATAGCCGCGAATCGAGGGCGGCGCAGCGGGAAGGAAGGTTTCCTGGATCGTCCGAGCGACATTGAGCTGCTCCTCGAGTTTTTTGCCCGCAATCATCGATTCATGCAGGCGGGCGCGTTCGAGCGAGATCGCCGCGTGAGCCGCGAAGGCATTGATCAGGGTCAGCGAGTGCTCGTCGTAGGCGTGCAGTGTATCCGATTCGAGATTGATCACTCCGATTACCCGGTTGTCGATCTTGATCGGCGCCACGATCTCGCTTCGCGAAGAAGCATTGGCCGACACATAATGCGGATTCTGGGAGACATCACCGACAATAATCCCCTCGCCGGTTTTCGCTACGTGGCCGACCAGCCCCTGCCCCATCTTGAGGTGCAACTGGTGGTCGACACCTTTGTCGTAGCCGACCGTGAAAATCGAGTCGATATCGTTGTTGTCCGGATCTATCAGGAAGATCCCGCCGACATCGTAGTTGACCACTCGCCTGATTGACTGCAGAATGCTCTCGAGCACTTCGTCGAGTTCGAGCCCGGCGGCCAGACGCATGCTGACATCGTAGAGCAATTGCCGTTCCAACGCCTCGCGCTGGAGTTCGCGGACAAGGTGGGCGTTATCGATCGCCACGGCCATCTGGTTGTTCAAACCGGTCAGGATATCGAGATCGACCGGCGTAAAGTCGCCGTCGATCTTGTTGATGACCTCGACCACCCCGATCATCTGCCCCTTGCCGATCAGCGGCACGGCCATCAGCGATCGCAGGGCGATATCACTCTGGCCGGTGATCGTCTCGTCAACCCGCTCGTCGCCCTCGACATGATTGACGATTATCGGTTCATACTCCCGGGCCACACGGCCCGCGCAGCTCTGCTCGATCTCATGACGATAGACCATCGGCTTGTCCCAGTCGCGGTGAAGCAGCCGGATTTTGACGTCGGGTCGATTCTGATCAACGCGAAAGACCAGGGCAGCCTCGCAATTGACCGCCGTAAGCGCCAGGCGCAGCACCGAGGCCATCAACTCCTCGTAGTCCTGGGTGGAGTTGAAGGTCCGGGCTGCCTCGAGCAGCAGCTTTTCGGTCCGGGTATGGTCGTGTTCGGTTACGGTCATAGCGTCACCAAGGTGATATCGCCGTCAGTGAAAGTCAATCGTTAAGAAGCCCGCCGCAGGCGCCGGGACAACCCGCGAACGCTCCCGTTTGTTTCGGTTATCGACCGCCGGTCGGGATCGCGTGAGCGCTCGATTGCGTCTGATGAAATCGGCCGGCGGGGGTGAACTTCGCCCCGGCGATGGTGTTAGCCCGGTATACGCGATTCGAACGGGTTTGCTTCACTTATGGAGGTGGATTGACATGTATATGCCGACTGTTACGCTCTGGTACGCAATCATCCTGATTGTGATGGGCCTGGTGGGGTATTTCGGTATGGGGCGGGAGAGCATCACGGCGCTGATCCCGGCCTTTTTCGGCGTGGCCGTGCTGATTACGGCGTTGCTGGCCCGCAAAGAGAACCTGCGCAAACACAGCATGCATGCAGCGGTGGTGCTGGCCGTGCTGGGGGTGGCCGGGACCGCCTCGGGGATTCCAAAGTTCTTCATGCTGATTAGCGGCAGCGAGGTGGCCCGCGCCAACGCGGTGGTGGTGCAATTCATCATGGCGGTGCTGTCGATACTGTATATTGTGCTGGCGGTGAAGTCGTTTATCGATGCTCGCCGGTCAGGCCCTGCCGTTCCGCAGCAGTAAGCGACAGCCAACGGGTGCAGCCGACGGCAGCAGGCGGCGCGCTGGGGGAGGGGGTAGGAACCCAGAGGCCACGCGCCAACCTGCCACCGCGACTACAACCAGAGGTGGCGATCCAGGGTGCGATAGTGGATCGCCTCCGCAACATGACCGGTCTCGATCGTCTCGGATGCGGCAATATCCGCAATCGTCCGGGCAACCTTGAGTATCCGGTCATAGGCCCGTGCCGAAAGGCCCTGCTTGTTGATCGCCATCGCCAGCAGCGACTGCGCCTGATCATCGATCGGGCAAAACCGTCGAATATCCCGCGACTCCAT
>WJMS01000019.1 GCA_014727815.1 candidate division GN15 bacterium | reverse complement strand
TGGCCTGGACCAGCAACGACATGATGCACCCGAGCGGCTCCATGCCGATCTACCTGACAGTCAGTTGCTGTGAGGGCCTGACCGGCAACGTTGACAATGACGCCCAGAACAACACCGACCTGGCTGACGTGATCTTTCTTACTGCCTACCTGTTCGCCGGTGGTGCTGAACCACAGTGCATGGGCGAGGCCAATGTCAATGGCGACGTAAGCGGCAATGTCGATCTGGAGGATGTGATCTACCTGGTTAGCAACCTCTTCCTCGGCGGACCGGCTCCGGCGCCCTGTCAGTAGTATCGAGAAGTTCGGATAGAACAGAATAGGGCCATGAGGTCTTCCTCATGGCCCTCTCTATGAGTATTTGGAGTCGTTCGCGGATTCAGTCACTGATGAAGAAGCGAGCGAGGTAGTCTTTCATCCGTTCCGGGACGTCGAGTTCATCAATCTCGGCGCGATTGGTCACCGCAGTCCGAATGTGCTCAAGCTCTCCCGCCCGTACCTTTGTTGCCCAATCGGCATCCAGCAGCAGTTCCCGTCCAATCGCGACCAACTCGACACCATCCTCGAGCACACGCATGGCTTGATCGGGCAACGTTATTCCTCCGACACCGATAACCGGAATCTGCGGCGGCATCGCTTCACGGATCATCCGAGTCGGGTGACTGCCATTCGGATAAGCGTGTCGCAGGCCGGCGCCGTACTCCCAGCTGGAGACGTGGACGATGTCTATACCGAGCGGCACGATCGTATCAAGCAGCCTGATAGCGTCTTCCGTATCGTAACCATCCGGGTGATCCTCTTCGGGCGAAAGTCGATAGGCAATGGGGTAGTCAGCCCCGACCGCCTCACGCACCCGCCGAACCACCTCAGCCGAAAAGCGGGTCCGGTTCTCCCAGGTCTGCACACCCCAGCGGTCGGTACGGCGGTTGGTAAACGGCGAAAAGAACTGCTGAAAGAGGTAGGTATTGGCGCCATGAATCTCTATCCCGGTGAACCCCGCTCGCCGAGCCCGCTGAGCGGCCGCCGCAAATGACGCAACAATCGTCTCGATCTCATCATCGGTCATCTCATGCGGCAATTCCGAAGTCCCGCGACGATTGTGTACTGCCGATGGCGCCCACGGCGGTCCACCACTCAGGTGCCGCTTCGCGGCATTGCCGCCGTGGTGAATCTGCAGAAACGAGGCGGCCCCGGCAGCATTGATCGCACCGGCACAGGCGCTCAGCGATGGCAGCAGGTCATCGGTGTGGCAGCCAACTTGGCGCTCGAACGAATGGCCGGACTTGTGACAATAGCACGCCGGCGTCATGATCAGGCCAATCCCCGCCCTGGCCCGCTGGGCCAGATACGCGATCTCCTGCTCCGAAAAGGACCCATCGAGCTCACCGGCGGTGGTCGTCATGGGAGCCATGACCAGTCGGTTCGGCAAGTCCAGCTTGTGGTTCACCGACAAAGGCTGAAATAACGGCTCATACGCCATGACAGGAGTGTAGAAAAAGTCTCGCGATGCCGCAAGCGCTATGGGTGGATTTTCCTGAGTTTAGTAGCCCCGAGACAAATCGACCCTGTTTGGTATTGTCTGTCCGGTGGCTGCCGCATTGAGCGAGTCAGCCAGTTCCGCGATCCGAAGCGCCTCGGTCCGATCCGAATTGCCCCCCAGATGCGGCGTCATCACAACGTTGTCCAACTCGTGGAAGGGCAGGTCGGCCGGATCTGTCGAGGCCCGCGAAGGCTCGTCCGTGGGGTAGTTGTACCAGACATCGAGCCCGGCACGAATCCGCCCCGACGTCAGCTCATCGAAGAGCGCCCGCTGATCCACAATTGGCCCCCGGGCAATATTGACTATCGTAGCTCGATCAGGCAGCAGTGCCAGCTCAACTCTCCCGAGCATGCCCTCGGTCTCGGGAGTGAGCGGCAGCGTCACGAACAACACGTCCGCAAACGGCAGCAGAGCTCGCAAGTCACCCACCCCGTGATAGGTAGCGTAGTGGTCCGCTCCGTCACCCGGTCGCCGTCGGATAGCCTGGACTTTCATCCCCAGCGCGTCGCACGCCCGGGCCACCCGCTTGCCGATTGCACCATAGCCGAGAACGACCGCCGTACGTCCCTCGAACAGCAACAACCGCTCCTCCTCGTTGTAGCGGGGACGCCAGTCGTGCCGACGGAACGCACGATCGACCGGGACAATGTTCTTCATCACAGCCATCATCAAGCTGAGCGCTATCTCGGCAGCCGGGGCCGCATTGTGGTGGAGATTGTGAACCGGCAAATCGGGAAAGTCCGCCAGTAGCTCCCGCATCGACACCGGCAGGCCGGCCCAGGGGATGATCAGGGCGCGAAGGTCGGGATTGTCCGCGAGATCACTGCGCTCACAACGGCCGGCAACCAGGATATCACAGCGCACCGGCCGCGTAACCTCCTTACCGGCTGTTACAGTTATCTCAGGATGAAGCCTGGCTCGCAGCTGGTCGAGCCAGGCGTCATCGAAATCATGCAGAATATGTACTGTCAATCTCATTGTGCCGGGTGGACTGCTCATTGTGCCGGGTGGACTGCCTATCCTCAAAGCGAAGCAAACAAGTCATCGAGGACAATCCAGAATGTGAACTCCTTGCCGTCGCGGTCAATGAGCAAAACATACTCCGTGCCGGCCGGTTCACGGAAAAGTGCGCGAACCTCAAGTAACCCGCCGATCTCCTCGACCGTGCGACCATCGACCGCTCGCAACACATCGCCGGTCATCAGTCCTGCGTCGGCGGCCGGCGTCGATTCGGCTACATTGAGAACGGCGACCTCTCCGTCATCATTGAGGGCCACCTGGAGTCCGCTTTGGTCGCTCGGAAAGTCGCGGTCAAAATCGTCGCCCTTTTCCACGATCACCCGCTCCCGCTTGTAATCCAGGTAGAGCGTGAAATGCCGCAGCAACGTATTGCCGATATTGCCTGTCAGGTGGCCGCTCGCGAAGGCGCCCTCACCCCGCTCGAGCGGAAACGACAACAGCCGCTCGTTGACATCGAAACCGGCGAATCGCACGGAATCAAACCGCACCGTTCGATTGACGATTCGGCCGCCGGCGCCAAAACTGAGAGATGTAATCCCGTCCCGTTCCAGCAGCCCGTGCTCTTGGGCAGCCGGGTAATGAAAGCTGCAGCCGGTGGCGCCCAGGTCGAGATTCCAGAGACCATCGTACTTGCCATCAACAACCATCGGCACGTGGAACATGTTATCCTGCGAGATCGGGGCATCGATAATCACCCCCGGACCCTGGTAGGCAAAATGCTCGGGATGGTAAAACGACAACGTCTCATTGGCATAGTCGACCCTGGTGACCAGACGCGACAGAAAGTCGTACCCGAGAATACCGACCACTTCAAAGCCAAGCATCTTCTCGAACAGCCAGCCGATCTCGATCACGGCGACATTTTGCGATCCGAACTGAATCCCCGGCAATGAGAACGCCGGCATCTGACCGAAGGCGACGTCGACAGTGTTGGCCGCCCCCTGGCCCTTCATCTGTCCCTCGACCTCCATCCCCAGCTCCTCGGCGTAGGCGCGGTCGACCACTGTCGCTCCGGCGCCTGAGTCCAGTACCCACAGTCGGGTGCTGTCGCCAATCTTGACCGGCAGGTAGATATGATTTTCAATGAACTCGAATTGGATATTCTCGGCGCTGTGTCCCTCCTGGAAGACGAAATCCAGGACATCAGAACTGGGCGGCTCAAACAGGGCGTCATCGGCCGGGATGTCATGCTCCAGCCGGGTCGCCACGAAATGCTGGGTCATGCCCGGCGGCGTGACCGTGCTCTCTTGCTCAAACGGACGGATCGCGCCGGAAACCTCGCGAAAGTCGGAGAAAACCGTCGACACCGTCTGGTCGGGGCTCTTTTCGACCGAGCGCACCATGTAGTAGTTCGAGGTATCGAAAGCCTGCCAGGTTGTGTCATCATTGACGCTGTTGGTTGTTCGCACGATATGGCAGGTCACCCCCTCGATCTCTTCCAGTCCCTCATATGTGAGTTCGAACCACGGCGACCGTCGATAGAGGTGCTCGTATTCGGCGCGAAGGCTGTCCAGCTTGCGTTCCTGCAGCGTTTGGTTGTCACGCTTGATCTGGAGCTTGGCGTTACGATCGACCACCCAGCGGAACTGACCGTTGTCGCCGGTCGTCTGCTTGACCACACCGAAATCAATCTCCGTCCGCTGTTTCATGAGCCCCTTGCTCCAGCGGATGAGGCTGCCGGACAGCCCGGCCCCGACCAGTTCGACCTCCCCCTCCATATACACGCTCTTGATTGCCTTGAGCTTTTCGAGCCCTCCGACCGCCTCGTAATGGCGATTGTACACATCGTACGGATCGACCGATTGGGCCGACACGACCGACAGCATCGTCGCGGCACAAAACATCGCCGTCACCAGACCACCCACACCTCGTTTCATAGCGGATAGTTCTCCCTTGAATCGTATCTGTTAGACTGGCTTATCATTGCTCTATCATACGCACTCCCAACTGGAAAGTGTCACTCCGGGGGCCAAATCGACGTAAACTTTGCGTTTCGCCGGAGCGGCCACCCCGGCCGCATCATAATAGTTGACTCCGGGGTATAACACCAGTAAAGTCCGGGTGGACTGCAACGGGAAGTGTGCGACTTCCTCGACTGACATCGACAACGGAGGTGTGATGACAGCATTTCGGATGGCCGTTTTGCTGGTCGCGGGGCTGTGCCTGTGTGGACAGCAGGTTCGCTCCGCCTGCGTTACCCTGAGTTGGACTGCGACGGGTGACGATGGCGCCGCTGGGACGGCGTCGCTCTACGACATCAGGTATTCCCGAAGTGTAATCACCGAAGACAACTGGGAGCAGGCCACCCCGGCTCGGGTCGTGCCGACTCCCCAGCCGGCCGGCAGCCGCGAGGAGTGGCTGGTCTCCGAGCTCGATCCCGGAGCCCGCTACTATTTTGCGATCAAGGCGGCCGACGAGAATGACAACTGGTCACCACTTTCCAATGTGGTGAGCAAAGTCGCGCCCATGCAGGTATGCACGGGCGTGGTTGGCAATGTCAACTGCGATGCCGACCATGATGTGGACTTGCTGGATGTCATTCACCTGGCCAACTACCTGTTCCTCAACGGCCAGATCTGCTGCCCCGAGGAGGCTAATGTGACCGCCGATCCTCAGGGCGACATCGACCTGACCGATGTGCTCGCACTGGTCGAGCACCTGTTTTATCCGTCAGATCCGCTGCCAACCTGTCCGTGACGGTCGGCGGCCGATCATGATCGAGTAGCCCGGGCGGGCGACGGGTACGTCGCCCCCCTTCTTGCTATACACTGCCCCTCAATGAGTCAATATGCCTGATTGACAATCGTGGAAATTGATGTATATTTTTGTACAACCTAAACACTCTTGCGGGGGAGTTTTCCCATGGCCAATCTGGCGCGTGCCGTTGTCCTGGCCCTGTTGGTCTCCGGCCCACTGCTGGCCGATCCGCCCCAGCCGCCGATCTTCACCGGCTGCCCGGATGAGGTCTCCGGCTATCATTGTGATTCGCTGCTCTATTCGGTGGTGGCGATCGACCCCAATATGGACCAACCCGGCTACAGCCGCAATGTCCGCTATCACTTGGTTTCCGGCCCAGGCGAGGTCGATTTCAAGACCGGCCTGTGGGTCTGGCATCCGGATCCCGACGATGTGCACCAATGGTTCGAGGTCGAAATCGCCGCCTCGGCCCACGACACCATGACCACCGGCGATGAAAACTGCCGCTTTATGGCCCACGTCGTCAACCGAGCCCCGGAAATAGGCGAAGAGCGTTACCAATATCGCCATATCGAGATTGGAGAGACAGCCCGAGCGATCTTCCCGGCCGTCGATCCGGACTGGTGCGACGAGATTGTCTTTGTGATCGACACCGTGCGAGGTGATCCGATCGGGCCATACGCACTGGATAGCGCAACGGGCGAGCTGTTGTTTACGCCCACGCCGGATGACAACAACAAACGCTTTGAGTTCTACGTACGCTTCACCGATGGCATTGACTCGCGCCCGGGATACGTGATGGTTGAGGTGGGCGAAGTGCCCCCGGTCGATGACTATGTCGTGAGTATCGACAAGACTGATATTGCCTTTCGAGGTATGCCGCTGGCCATCGATGTCTCGCTTAACAAGTACGATGAAGGCATAGCGTACTCCAGTTTCTTCCTCGTGTTCGACAGCCAGGCACTGCACCTCAATGACGTGGTCATGGGTGATTTCCCCGTGTCCTGTGACTGGGAGATCATCGATTGGCAAGAGTACCCTGTCGGCTACCTGCTGCCCGACGATCCCAACCTGATCGGTGTACGTGTCACGCTCGCCTCGGATGACCGTCGCATTCCCGGGCAACCATCATGCTACGAGCCGGATACGGTACCGGCGGCTCTTTTCACGCTGGAGTGCACGGTTACAGAAGACACAACGTATCAGGGAGACACCATTCCTGTGAGCTTCTTCTGGCCCTCCTGCAGTTACAACTCCATACAGACAACCGAATACAATCGCGTAGTTACCGACAGAGTGATTGACCTGCACGGTGACACTTTGCCCCGTCCCGATTCCCTGCCCTCCTTCGCCGGCGTCCCGATCGAGTGCTCACCGAGTCCTCACCACCGTCGAGCCATCACGATCGAGCAGGGGTATGTACATATCGTTGGTCCCGGCGATATCTCGGATTTCGCCGGCGACTGCAACCGCAACGGCATCCCCTGGGAACCGGCTGATTTCGCCCTCTTCCGCTCGTACTTCTACGGCGGTTGTCAGGCTTACTACTGTGGATGCAGCGATCCGAACGCGGACGGAATAAACGACCACATATCCGACTACGTCCTGGTACTCCTGGTCTCGTTCGGCGCGGTCGACCCACCCGACCAGGAACTGCCGACTATGTCCTCGCAAACGGTGACCATCATCAACGACACCCTCGAGAACACGGTCATGATAGGCAATACCGACTCCATCGGCGCCCTGTACCTCGTTTTCGACGGTGAAGTCACCATTCAAGCGAACCAACCGTATGCATGGCTGCACAGCTGGTTTGATGGCGAGAAGACCCACGTGGTTGAGGCGCCGACTACGATGTGGCCGCACGGCAGTGTCGTATTCGGCGACCTCAACGACGGCCTCCTGCTCACCTACACGGGTGATGGTTATATCGAGAAGGCCGAGGCGTCGACCCGCGAAGGTATCCGTATACCGGCCGGGCTCACCGTCCGCCCCTCCCCGTTCCAGGTAGTGATCGAATCCGAGGCGGGTGACGACGGCGAAGGAGTGCCTCCATCGAACTTCCACAAAGTCGATGTGTCCCTCGTCTACGCGCCAATGCCAATCGGTGGATTCAGCATGCTGTTCGCCTATGACGCATCCAGTCTTTCGTTTGCGGGAGCCTTTACCGACCGCTCACCCCTGTACCAGGAGTGCGGGTGGGAGTATTTCACCTACCGGACCGGAGCCAACGCCCAGTGTGACTCCGCTTGCCCGAGCGGTCTGGCAACGGTTGTCGGCATTGCCGAAACCAACAACGGTCCGGTCCACCCGGATATCTGCAATGTCGCCGAGATGGATCCGCCCACGCTCTTCTCCATGGAGTTCCTCGTCAGCGCCCAAAGCTGGAACTGGCTGCCGATTGACTTCTACTGGGTCGACTGCAACGACAATGTGCTATCGAACAGGCTCGGAGACACGCTGTTTGTTTCCAAACGTGTGATTCAACGCACTCACTATCAATCGCCCTACGGACCCGAGGCCTTTCCCTGGACTGATGTCACCAACGACACGGTCGGCTTCCCCACCTACGGCGGCGCTCAGCAGCCGTGCACGGCAACGGTACCCAACAGCCACTTTCCTGTGTCCGCGATTGAGTTTGTCGGCGGCGGTTTCTATGTCGGTCCGCCGGACTCGATCGATCTGGGTGACATCAATCTCGATGGAATCGCTTATACAATAGCTGACATTCGCATGTTCGCGGACTACCTCATTTATGGCGACACTGTCTTCCAAAGTCTCCCGGGAGACACCCCGATCGAGACCGCCTCGACGGCATCAGATATCAATCAGGACGGTGAGGAACTCACAATCGAAGACCTCGTCCTGCTCTGCCGCGTCGTCACAGGTGACGCAACGTATCCCCCTCCAACCGATCCGGTACCCGAGATCGTCCATTTCGACCGTACCGCACCCGGACCGATCATCTATCAAGGGCCCTATGATCTCGGCGCAGTCCGAGTCGTGCTGGAGGGGAATTGCCAGGTCAACTACGCCGAAAATCAGTTTGCAGCCGTGTCACACACCGATGGTGACTCGACCGTGGTCATGGTCTATACGTACAATATAGACCATAGCCTCGACGCGGGCCCGATTGTCCACCTGCTTCCCCCCGGCTGCGGCGCTATCCGACGCGTCACCGCGGCCACCTACGATGGCCGCAAGGTGATCTGCGAGGTCGGCATGCCGACCGATGTTAATGACGATGATGACAACCTGCCGACGCACTTCGCGCTCGGGCAGAACTACCCCAATCCGTTCAATCCGAGCACGACCATCGAGTTCGCCCTGCCCGAGGCTGCCGATGTCAGGATCACCGTGTACAACGTCACGGGCCGAGAGGTTACCACCCTCGTCGAATCCTCTATGCCGGCCGGCTACCACCAGGTGGTCTGGGATGGCCGCGATGAATCCGGCCGAGGTGTCGCCAGCGGTGTTTACCTGTACCGTATCGAAGCCGGAGGATTCAGTGATTCCCGCAAGATGCTGCTGCTGAAGTAGTCTCCGGCGTAACACAATTCTCATAAACGGGCCGGAGCGATCCGGCCTGTTTTCGTTTCGGTAAAGGACTGTCCTGCACCGTCGCCGGACAAAAACACTTGCTCACATGTACGCTCAACTATAGCTTCAGGGCAATTCGTGTAGCGGGTTCATCAAATCAGATCATGCGATTCAGACACCTCTATTTGCTCATATCGATTGTCCTCATGCTGGTGGTGCTGCCGGTTTTCGAGTCGGCCGGCTACCAGCGCATCTTCCTCACCCTGCCGATTGCCCTGGTCCTGTTGACGGCTCTCAACGCCATCAGCCGCCGACGCTGGCCGATCGTCGTTGGCCTGGCACTGGCGGTGCCGTGGCTGGTTCTGTCGGGACTGCGATCGGTCGGCGGGCAGCCTGCATTTCAGGGAATCTCGGTGGTGCTCGCGACCGCCTTTCTGCTGTTCGCCACCGTATGGCTCCTGCTGCATATCATGCGTTCGCGTGAGATCACGCTCGAGCAGCTCTACGGGGCGATGTCGGTCTATCTGCTCACCGGCCTGGTCTGGTCGGGTGTCTATATCATCATCGAAATCGTCTCGCCGGGCTCGTTTACGCTGGCGCAGCATCCGCTGACCGAGACCGGCCCGGTCTGGTCCGACCTGATGTATTACAGCCTGGTCACACTCACCACACTCGGCTACGGCGACATAGCCCCCACCAGCGCCCTGGCCCGCTCGCTGTCCGTACTGGAGGCTACCACCGGCGTCTTTTTCGTCTCGGTGCTCGTAGCTCGACTGGTGAGCTTGTATACCGTCCAACCGGGCAGCGGCTCAGCCACAGCCACCATGGAAACCGACATTTCGAAACATTCGTCATCGACAAACGTAAACACCGATAAATCCAACAACCCGGGGAAACAGTGACATGCCTCTCGACAAAGACTTCCTGCTTATGCTCTCTTCGTCCGGGGTCGGCGATGGTGAAGTCGATCTCGGCAACAAGCTGATGCGTTCGTTCCTTACCATGCTGCTGGACCTCGATGAGATCCCGGCCCGCATTATCTGCATGAACAGCGGTATCTTCCTCACCACCACCGGCTCGCCGGTGGAAGATCTGATGCAGCGCTTCCAGGACCAAGGAACCGTCATCCTGTCCTGTGGCACCTGCCTCGACTATTTCGACCGTTCCGATAAACTGGTTGTCGGCAATCGCTCCAACATGCGCGAAACAGTGGAGGCGATGCTGCATTTCAAGAAGGTTGTATCACCATAGCGTAAACAAACATGATCACAGTCACCAATCTGCGAAAAGCCTTCAACGGCCTCGTCGCCGTTGAGGATGTATCGTTCGAGTTGAAAGCCGGTGAGGCCTTCGGCCTGCTCGGCCCGAACGGCGCCGGCAAGACGACCACGATCAGCATGATGGTCGGGGTACTGCACCCGGATAGCGGCACCGTCGCTATCGATGGCGTCGACGACCCAACCAAACCCTCACTCCGCCGAAAAATCGGCAATGCCCCGCAGGCGCTGGCGATTTACGAAGACCTCACCGCCGAAGAGAATCTGCGCTTTTTCGGCAAACTCTACAATCTCTCAGGGAAAGAACTGGCCAGCAAGGTTGACCAGATGCTGGACCTGGTCGGACTGACCGACCGTCGCGGCGACCGGGTCAAGACCTTCTCCGGCGGTATGCAGCGGCGACTCAATCTCGCCTGCGCGATCATCCATGACCCGCCAATTCTATTGCTTGACGAGCCGACTGTCGGAGTCGATCCGCAGTCACGCAATCTCATATTCGAGCGGATCGAACTGCTGCAGAAGCAAGGTCGCACCATCGTCTACACGACGCACTACATGGAGGAAGCCCAACGGCTGTGCGACCGCGTGGCGATCATCGATCACGGCAAGATCCTGGCGCTTGATACCGTGCCACGCCTGATTGCCGACCACGGCGGCAGCGCCGTCGTCGAAGCCGATCTCAATACGATTCCCGACAACGCAGCGGCCCTGCCGGGCACGCTCGAGGGCGATCATTTGCGCTTCGAGACCAGTCAGCCGATGGAAGATATCGCCCGCATGTCCCGCGAGGGACTGGATTTCCGCACCCTGACGATAGACCAGCCCGATCTCGAAAGCGTCTTTCTCAACCTCACCGGACGGAGGCTTCGCGACTGATGTCACGCATACTTGCTATTGCCGTAAAAGACCTGCGGCTCTTACTCCGCGACTACGGCGGTATGTTCTTCGTACTCGTCTTTCCCCTGCTGATGGCGTTGTTGTTCGGTTCGATCTTCTCGAGCGGCGGCGGTGGCGCGCGCGGCATGAGGATCGCCGTGCCGGTCGAGGTCAACGAGAAAGAACAGGCCTTCTACGATCAACTCGGCAAAGCCGATGTGCTCCGGATTGTGCCGATGCCGACCGACAGCGGCAAGGGTCTGGTTTCCGAAGGAAAACTCGTCGCCTTCGTGGAGTACAAGGACACAGCCTCGGCCGACTTCGCCATGTTCGCCGGAAGCAGACCGGAAATCGATGTCCTGATCGATCCGTCACGACGGGCCGAGGCGGGATACCTGACCGGCCTGATCAATCAGGCCTACTTCACCGTTCTGCAGCAGTCCATGATGGACCTGCCGAAAATGCAGACGATGCTTGACGATC
>WJMS01000185.1 GCA_014727815.1 candidate division GN15 bacterium | reverse complement strand
CGGCGTCATTCACAAAAACATGTCGCCTCAAGTCCAGGCCGACGAAGTTGACAAGGTCAAACGCTCGGAATCGGGCATGATTGTCGACCCGATCACGCTTCGGCCGGAAAACACGATCGGCGATGCGCTTGATGCTATGAACCGCTTTCGCATCTCCGGTTTTCCGGTGACCAAGGACGGCCGGCTGGTCGGAATTCTGACCAACCGCGACCTTCGTTTCCAGAAGAATACCGTCCGTAAGATATCCGAGGTCATGACGACCGACGGGCTCGTGACTGTGCCTGAGGGTACCGACCTGGAGACCGCCAAAGAGATCCTGCACAAGCACCGGATAGAAAAGCTACTGATTGTCGGCGAGGGAGATGTCCTCAAAGGGATGATCACCGTCAAAGACATCATGAAGAAAATCCAGTACCCGAACGCATCGAAGGATGATCGCGGTCGCCTCCGGGTCGCCGCGGCGGTTGGCGTGGGTGATCTGGAAGAACGTGCCGAACTGCTGCACAACGCCGGGGTGGACATGCTCGTGGTGGACAGTTCCCACGGCCACTCACAGGGCGTGATCGATGCGGTCGGGCGGATCAAGAAGCTGTATTCCGACCTGCCGGTGATGGCCGGCAATATTGCCACCTCCGAGGGCGCCAAGGCGCTGGCCGATGCCGGCGCCGATACGATTAAGGTCGGAATCGGCCCCGGCTCGATCTGCACGACCCGGGTCGTGACCGGGGCGGGCATGCCCCAGGTGACGGCCATACTGAATGCGGTCGAAGAGGCCGATAAACTGGGTAAGCCGGTGATTGCCGACGGTGGTATCCGCTATTCCGGCGATATCACCAAAGCGCTGGCCTGCGGCGCGTCGGCGGTCATGGTCGGTTCGCTGCTGGCCGGTGTTGAAGAATCACCGGGCGAGACGGTCCTGTACGAGGGCCGGTCGTTTAAGATCTATCGCGGCATGGGTTCGGTCGGCGCCATGAAAGCCGGCTCGTCCGACCGCTATTTCCAGGATTCCAGCGAGGAACCGTCCAAGCTGGTTCCGGAAGGCGTCGAGGCCCGCGTGCCGTATAAAGGAAAGCTGGAGGATCTGGTCTTCCAGCTGGTCGGTGGTATCCGGGCCGGGATGGGTCTGTGCGGCACCGCCGATCTCAACGAGCTGCGGACGAAATCGCGCATGGTGCAGATCACCAGCGCGGGCGTAATCGAATCGCATCCGCACTCGGTGCCGGTGACCAAGGAATCGCCCAACTACTGGCGAATGTAGCCGGCGGAACCTGATGAGAGAATGTTGTTGTTTTGTGTATAGAAACTATAGGCGAATGGAAGCAGGAGGATCAGTCGCGCTTTAAACCGACCGTTTAGAGTGAGGAAAGTCCGAGCTCCACAGAATCAAGGCGCCCGGTAACACCGGGGCGGAGAGATCCGACGGAAAGTGCCGCAGAAACGATACCGCCCGCCATCGGCGGGTAAGGGTGAAAACGTGGTGTAAGAGACCACGGCTGCGCCCAGCAATGGGCGTGGTGGGTAAACCCCGCCTGGAGCAAGGCCAAATAGGGGAACAGGGGTTGATTCGCCCCGCTATGATTCCCGGGTGGGCCGCATGGAGCGGTCGGGTAACCGGCTGCCCAGATAAATGACTGGTAGCCCCGGCACGTTGTTGTGTCGTGGTGAACAGAACTCGGCTTACTATCCTGCTTTCCACAGCCTCTTACCAATGGAGGCTTGCTATGTCCTGGGCGCATCGCTCGAAACCGTTAAAATGGGTCCTTGCCCAGGAACCGGATCACGATCGGGTTGCCCGTATTTCCGAGGCGACCGACCTGCCCGCGAATATCGTCAAGATCCTCATCAACCGTCAGATCGACACCCCCGAGGCGATCCAGCAGTTCCTCAATCCGGAGCTCGACGATCTCAAGGATCCGTTCGAGATGGAAGGGATGCAGGCCGGAATCGAACGGGTCACCCGGGCGCTGATGGAAAACGAGCGGATCATGATCTACGGCGACTACGATGTCGACGGGATCACCGCCACGGCCCTGCTCTACATGGTCCTCAACAAGCTCGGGGCACAGGTCGATTTCTACCTGCCCAACCGGCTGACCGAGGGCTACGGGTTGTCGACCGACGGTATCGATGAGGCGAAGGCGAAGGGGGTGACGCTGATCGTGACGGTTGACACGGGCATTACCGCTGTCGAAGAGGTCAAGTACGCCAACAGCCAGGGCCTCGATATCGTCATCACCGACCACCACGAACCCGGCGAGAAGATTCCCGAGGCGTACGCGATTATCGATCCGAAACAGAATGGCTGCGAGTACGGCGGCGAACTGTCAGGAGTCGGGGTCGCGTTTAAATTCGCCCAGGCGCTCTACCGCCGGTTGAATCAGGACGAACGGGAGCTGCAGGACCATCTCGACCTGGTCGCCCTGGGGACGTCAGCCGATATCGTGCCGCTGGTTGGCGAGAACCGCATTGTCACCAAGTTCGGCATGCGGCAAATCTCCCGCACCAACAAACCCGGCCTGAAGTCGCTGGCGTTTGTCTCCGGCCTGATGGGCAAGGATATCTCCACCGGCCAGGTGGTGTTTATCCTCGCCCCGCGAATCAACGCCCTCGGCCGGCTCGGCGACGCCAAGCAGGCGATTCGGTTGTTGTCGACACGCGACGAGCGCATGGCTGCCGAGATCGCCCGTACGCTCGATTCGGAAAACAAGCGCCGCAAGGAAATCGACGAACACACGTTGCAGGAAGCGCTCGACCAGATGCACGAGGTCTGCGATCTCGAAAACGACCAGGCGATCGTGCTCGCTGAAGAGGGCTGGCACCAGGGCGTGATCGGGATTGTCGCCAGCCGGTTGGTGGAACGTTACCACCTGCCGACCGTCATGATTGCCATCTCCGACGGTGAAGGTAAGGGCTCGGCGCGCTCGATCCCCGGTTTCCATCTCTGCGAAGCCCTGCGCGAGTGCGAAGACTTGCTGATCAAGTATGGTGGCCACAAGTATGCCGCCGGGCTGTCGATCAAGCCGGAGAATATTGCGGCGTTCCGGGACCGCTTCAAGCGCGTCTCGATCGATCACCTGACCAAGGAAGATATCGTTCCGAAACTGCATATCGATCTCGAGATCGAATTGTCGGAAATCGATGACAGCTTTATGCATGCGATCGAGGCGTTTGCGCCGTTCGGCCCGCAGAACCTTCGTCCCGTCTTTTTGACCCGCAACTGCGAGGTGGTCGGGCAGCCGTACGTGGTGGGCAACAACCACCTCAAGATGCGGGTGCGCAAGGGCAATGCGATGTTTGACGTGATCGGGTTCGGCTTTGGCGACAAGGCCCAGGTCATCTCCGACAAGGGCTGCCTGGTCGATATCGTGTATGCGGTCGAGTACAACACGTACAACGGCCGCACCCATATCCAGATCAGGCTGCGCGATATCAAACTGACCGCAGGCGATATGTCACCGGGGTATCGGTAGTTCATGACGGTACTCGAACGATTCTACGAGGGCGATATCCGCGCCCTCTCGCGAATCATTTCACATATCGAAAACGGTCGCGAGGGCTACCGCGACGTACTGAGCCGACTCTACGACCGGGTCGGCTCGTCGCTTCGACTCGGCATCACCGGCCCGCCCGGCGCGGGCAAATCGACCCTGGTCAATTGCCTGGCTCACCGTCTGCTCAAGCAGGGGCACAAAGTCGGGGTGGTGGCAGTCGATCCGACCTCACCATTCACCGGCGGCGCCCTGCTTGGCGACCGGGTGCGGATGTCCGATTTCCCTACCGACGGCAGTTTCTATTTCCGCTCCATGGCTACCCGCGGCGCCAGCGGCGGCCTCGCCAACGCCACCGACAACGTGACGATTGCGTACGATGCGTTTGGTTTCGACGTCACCCTGCTCGAGACCGTCGGGGTCGGTCAGGTAGAACTCGATATTGTCGATTCGTGCGATACGGTCGCCGTGGTGGTGGTGCCGGAGTCGGGGGATTCGGTGCAGACCATGAAAGCCGGGCTGATGGAGATCGCCGACATCTTCTGTGTCAACAAGTCCGACCGTCCCGGCGCCGAACGAATCATCTCCGAACTGCGCCAGATGCTCAAGATGCGCAAACCGCCCGAGGACAAGTGGTCGATCCCGGTCGTCCGCACGGTTGCCACCAGCACCGACGGGGTCGAGGAACTCGAGGAAGCGATCAACAAACACCGCGCCCATATGGGCGAGAGCGGCTTTTTCGAGAAACGCCGCCGCTACCAGATTCGCAAGAAGATCCTCACCGTGCTGCGCAACCGCTTCCAGAACGAGTTTGTCGACCGGTTGCGCGAGCAGGGTGATCTCGATCAGGCGGTCGACGAGATCCTGGCCAAGAAGACCAATCCGTTCGAGGTTGGCGACAACCTCTACCGTCGCTTCTCCGCCTGACCGGCGGCACATCTCTCTTACCCTGGTCCCGATCCCGTGCGATAATGAGAACTCATTGCACGGCAGATTGTTACAATGACGTGCCGATCGCCGTACCGGCGCCATTCGGCTTGCGCTTACTGCGGCCGTGTATTATCATGACAACCTGTAGCTGAATGGAGACTTAGCATATGTTTTCGTCCAAGTTCCTCGACAAACTCAAGGGCCGCCTGGCCGACTGGAATAAGACCGCGGAGAAGTTCCGCCAGAAGAAATCGATGCCCCGCTTTTTCACCGTTTCGGGCGTCGATATCGACGAACTGTACACGCCGCTGAATATCGAGAAGTACGCCGATGACGAGCACTACTGGAACGAGATCGGCCTTCCCGGAGAGTACCCCTACACCCGCGGTGTCCATCACACCATGTATCGCACCCGGCTGTGGACGATGCGTCAGTTTGCCGGCATGGGGACCCCCTCGCAGACCAACGAACGGTTTCACTATATTCTCAAACAGGGCGGCACCGGTCTCTCGACCGCCTTTGACCTGCCGACCCTGATGGGCTACGACTCCGACCATCCCCGCTCGCTCGGCGAGGTCGGCAAGTGCGGGGTGGCGGTCGATACTCTGGCCGACATGGAGATCATTTTCGACGGCATCGACCTGGCCGAGGTGTCAACCTCGATGACCATCAACTCGCCGGCTTCGATGCTGCTGGCGATGTATATCGCGGTTGCCGAGAAGAAAGGGATCCCGTCTGAGAAACTGCGCGGCACGCTTCAGAATGACATCCTGAAAGAGTATATCGCGCAGAAAGAATTCATCTTTCCGCCGAGACCATCGATCCGACTCATCACCGACATGATGGAATACTGCACAAAGAAGGTGCCGCAGTGGAATACGATCTCGATTTCGGGCTACCATATCCGCGAGGCCGGCGCCACCGCCGTGCAGGAGCTGGCGTATACGCTCGCCGATGGGTTCCAGTATATCGAGTCGGCGATCGAGGCCGGGCAGGATGTCGATGAGTTTGCGCCGCGGCTGTCGTTTTTCTTCAACGCCCACTCGGACTTCTTCGAAGAAATCGCCAAGTACCGCGCTGCCCGTCGGATATACGCCAAGCGGATGAAAAACAAGTATGGCGCCAAAAACCCCAAGAGCTGGCTGCTTCGATTCCACACCCAGACGGCCGGTTGTTCGCTGACCGCCCAGCAGCCCGAAAACAACATCACCCGGACTGCTATCCAGGCGCTCTCGGCCGTGCTCGGTGGGACCCAGTCGCTGCACACCAATGCGATGGACGAAACACTCGCGCTGCCATCGGAGAAAGCCGCCCTGATCGCCCTTCGCACGCAGCAGGTGATCGCCTATGAAACCGGCGTGGCCAACACCGTTGACCCGCTGGCCGGCTCCTATTTTGTCGAGGCGCTCACGGACAAGATGGAAGAAGAGGCGGAGAAGATCTTCCAGGAGATCGAAGAGCGCGATGGCGTGCTCGAGTGTATCGAGCAGGGCTACTTCCAGCGCGAACTGGCCAAGTCGGCTTACGCCCACCAGACCGAACTCGAGACCAACGAGCGGGTCATTGTCGGCGTGAACAAGTACGTCATGGACGGTGAGGAGCTGGAGATACCGGTGCTTCGGATCGACCGCGCGGTCGAACAGGAGCAGGTGGAGTTTACGAAGAAGATTCGCGCCGAGCGCGACCAGGGCCGGGCCGAGCAGGCCATGGCCAGGCTCCGTGAGGTCGCCCGTGGCGAGGGCAATACGTTCGAGGCGATTCTCGAATGCAGCCGGGCGTACTGCTCGGTTGGCGAGATGTGCGATATCCTGCGTGAGGAGTGGGGCGAGTATTCCGAAAGCGCCTCGGCCATGCAGGTGTCGTAGCACACGCCGCTGACGCTGAAGATAATGTGGATGCAGGTCGCACCGGGCCTCGGTGCGGCCGACTGGTATACGGCGATCGATCATCGCGTACCGGTTGACGTGACAGGTGGACATACTAAATGGACAAGAAAATCAGAGTACTGCTGGCCAAGCCCGGTCTTGATGGACACGACCGGGGCATCAAGGTAATTGCGGCGGCCTTTCGCGATGCCGGGTTTGAGGTGATCTACACCGGCCTGCGGCAGACCCCGCAGATGATCGTCCAGGCGGCGATCGAGGAGGATGTCGACGCTATCGGGGTGTCGATTCTCTCCGGCGCCCACATGACGCTGTTTCCCGCGATCCTCGACGAGATGAAAGCCAAAAATGCCGGTGACATTATCCTTTTCGGCGGCGGCATCATCCCCGATGACGACAAGGAAGAGCTGGAGAAACTGGGCGTGGCGAAGGTGTTCACGCCCGGCGCGCCGACCGAACAGGCGATCGAGTTCTTGAAAAAGACCATCGCCGACAAGAAGTCCGACGAGAAAATAATGTAATGCTGAGTGGTGTATAGGTTTTAAGTGCTTGGAGGAGCAGCTATGGTACGCAATATCGATCCCCGGCAGGAAGCCGTCCGCGAAGAAGTCAAGGCCTTTGCGGAGAAACACATGTATCCGATGTCGGAAGAACTCGACCGGATGCCCGAGCCGCGCAAATTTCCGCGCGAGCTGTACAAGAAGATCGGCGAAGCCGGCTTCATCGGCTATGCCATGCCCAAGGAGCTGGGCGGCCAGGGGAAATCGAAACTCGAATATATTACGCTGATCGAAGAGCTGTGCTATCACGACGCTGCGATCGGCCTGCTGTGCGCCGTGGCCGAACTGGCTACTTTCCCGATCGTCCATTTCGCCAGCGAAGAGCAGAAACAGAAGTGGGTGCCCAAGTGCGCCAGCGGCGAGATCATCCCGGCCTTCGTGCTGACCGAACCCGAAGCCGGCTCCGATGCCGCCAACCAGAAGACGGTGGCCAAGGAAAACGGCAGCGAGTATGTCGTGAACGGCGAAAAGATCTTCATCATGCACGGTGATGTTGCCGAACTGGCGGTGCTGTTCTGCAAGATCGAGGACAAGCCGAAACTGTCGGCCATGATTGTCGAAACCGACCAGCCCGGTTGGGAAGCGCGCACCCTGAAGAACAAGATGGGCATGCGGGCTGCCACCACCGGCGGAATCATTCTCAAGGATGTCAAAACACCGACCTCGAACCTGCTCGGCGAAGTCGGCAAGGGCTTTCGCTATGCCATGCAGACACTCGACTCTGCGCGTATCGGTGTCGCGGCGCAGGGTGTCGGTATTGCCCAGCGGGCGCTCGACGAATCGGTCTCGTATGCCAAGCGGCGGCAGGCGTTCGGCCAGCCGATCGCCAAGCTGCAGGCGATCCAGTGGATGATTGCCGACATGGCCGTGCGGATCGAGGCCGCCCGGTGCATGACCTACAAGGCGGTCCAGCTGCAGGATGCCGGCGAGAAGTTTACGCTGGAAGCCTCGATGGCCAAACTGTACGCCTCGGAAGTCGCCAACTTCTGTGTCGACAAGGCGATGCAGATCCACGGTGGCTACGGTTTCATAGGTGAGTTCTCGCCGATCGAGAAGCTCTACCGCGACCAGCGTGTCCTGGAAATCTACGAAGGTACCTCGGAGGTACAGCGGCTGGTGATCGCCGGCAACGTGATCGGCCGCTAAGTACTCTCGCACTTGATATGCTATGAAGATCGGTGAGTTTGCAATACGTTCCTTCGTCGAGCAGCCGTTTAAGCTCGACGGGGGAACGATGTTTGGTGTCGTCCCCAAGGCGCTCTGGCAGCGCGCTGTCCCCGCCGACGAAAACAACCTGATCGATATGGTCACCAACCTGTTTGTGCTCGAGGCGCACGGCAAGCGCATGCTCTTTGACGCCGGTCTCGGCGACACCCTCTCTGATCGCGAATGCAAAGTCTACGGTATCGACCGGCCCGGCTCGCTCGAACACGGTCTGGCCGGGCTTGACCTCAAGCCCCACGATATCGACTACGTCATCCTGACTCACCTGCACACCGACCATGCGGCCGGTGCGGTGAAACTGCTTGACGGTGAGTTTGTGCCCCGTTTCCCCAATGCACAGTATCTTGTCAGCAAGCGTGAGTGGGAAGTCGCCACCGATCCGAATGAACGCACCGCGGCGGTCTATGCCCCGGAGCGCTACTATGCTTTGAAGAACTCGGGCAAACTCCGGATTATCGAACCGGACCTCGACCTCTTTCCGGGGATCCGCGCGGTGCACACCGGCGGGCACACCGAAGGGCACTTTGCCCTGGAGATTGAGTCGGCCGGCCAGAAGCTGGTGTATTACGCCGACCTCTTCCCGAGTTCGGCACACCTGCCGGTGGCATACATTCCGGCGACCGATGTCTACCCGCTGGAATCGATGGAGGTCAAACGCCGGGTGCTGCCGCGACTGGTCGATGAAGAGATTATCGTTGCCTTTGATCATGATACCACCATGCCGTTGGCGCGAATCGTCCGTGACGGCAAGAAATACCGGGCCGAACCGGCAATCACTGCACCATCGCATTCCTAATTACTGCGGAGAAGCTGCGTGTCGCTTGAAGAAAAGCTGAATAAACTCGAATCGATGCGCGCTGAGGCGAAACTCGGCGGCGGACAAAAACGAATCGAAGCCCAGCACAAGAAAGGCAAACTGACCGCTCGGGAGCGGGTCGAACTGTTGTGTGACGCCAACTCGTTCGAGGAGTTCGACATGTTTGTCACCCATCGCTCGACAGCGTTCGGGCTGGAGAAACACAAGGTGCTCGGCGACGGGGTGGTGACCGGCTGCGGCAAGATCAACGGCCGCATGGTCTATATCTTCTCGCAGGACTTCACGGTCTTTGGCGGCTCGCTCTCCGAGGCGCACGCCGAGAAGATCTGCAAGATCATGAAGATGGCCATGCGCAACGGCGCGCCGGTGATCGGCCTCAACGATTCCGGCGGCGCCCGTATCCAGGAGGGGGTTGTCTCGCTCGGCGGCTACGCCGATATCTTCCTGCTCAATACGCTTGCCTCCGGTGTGGTGCCGCAGATATCGATGATCCTCGGTCCCTGCGCCGGCGGCGCCGTCTATTCGCCGGCGATCACCGATTTTGTCCTGATGACCAAGGGCACCTCGTACATGTTTGTCACCGGCCCGAATGTCGTCAAGACAGTCACCCATGAAGAGGTGACCTCGGAAGACCTTGGCGGCGCCCTGACCCATGCCAGCAAGTCCGGCGTGGCCCATTTCGCGTGTGAGAATGAAGCCGATGCTATCACCCGCCTGAAAAAACTGCTCAGCTACATGCCGCAGAACAACCTCGAGGACCCGCCGTATATCGAGACCGATGATCCGTTTGATCGCGAGGAACAGTCGCTCAACCATATCGTGCCGGAGAATCCGAACCAGCCGTACGAGATTAAGGACGTCATCCGGTCAATCGTCGATGTCGGCTCGTTTTTGGAAGTGCACGAGGACTACGCCCAGAATATCGTGGTCGGGTTCGCGCGTTTGGGCGGACGCTCGATCGGTATTGTCGCCAACCAGCCGGCGATCCTGGCGGGTGTGCTCGATATCAACTCGTCGCTCAAGGGCGCCCGGTTCATTCGTTTCTGCGACTGCTTCAATATCCCGATCCTCACATTCGAGGATGTCCCGGGCTTCCTTCCCGGCACCGACCAGGAACACGGCGGCATCATCAAGCACGGCGCCAAGTTGCTGTATGCCTACTGCGAAGCAACCGTCCCGAAAGTGACGGTGATCACGCGCAAGGCCTACGGCGGCGCCTACGACGTCATGAACTCCAAGCATGTGCGCGGCGACATGAACTATGCCTGGCCGACTGCCGAGATTGCGGTCATGGGCGCCAAAGGCGCAGCGGAGATCATTTTCAAGCGGGAGATCGCCGAGGCCGATGATCCCGAGGCGGAATTGAAGAAGAAGACCGATGCCTACTCCGAGTGGTTTGCCAATCCGTTTGAGGCGGCCGCGCGGGGGTATATCGACGATGTGATCGAGCCGAAGACGACCCGGCCGCGGTTGATCCGCGCCTTTGAGATGCTCGAAACGAAGAAAGACAGCAACCCGCCCAAGAAACACGGGAATATTCCACTGTAGACGGTGCAACAACATGGCTAAGAAGATTCGCAAAATCCTGGTCGCCAATCGCGGTGAAATTGCCGTGCGGATTATCCGCGCCTGCCGCGATCTCGAGATCACCGCCGTCGCCGTCTACTCCGACTGCGACAAGTCGGCCTACCATGTGCGCCTGGCCGACGAGGCCTACCATATCGGACCGTCGCCGTCATCCGAAAGCTATCTCGTTCACGACAAGCTGATCGAGGTTGCCCGCAAGTGCGGCGCCGATGCCATCCATCCCGGCTATGGTTTCGTCTCGGAGAATCCGGAGTTCGCCCACCGCTGTCAGGCCGAGAAGATCATCTTCATCGGCCCGAAGGCCGAGACGATCAGCCGACTCGGTGACAAGCTGGTGGCCCGCGAAATGGCGATCAACGCCGGCCTGCCGGTGGTGCCGGGCGCCGATATCGGCGAAAACGATTTCAATATTGCGCTCGAACGCGCCCGTGAGATCGGTTTCCCGGTGCTCGTCAAAGCTGCGGCCGGTGGCGGCGGTAAAGGTATGCGGGTTGTGCGCGATGAAGAGTCGTTCGAGGAGTCATTGCAGACGGCGGCCAATGAAGCCCGCTCAGCCTTCGGCGATTCACGCGTGTTTATCGAAAAGTACCTCGACCGCCCCCGCCATATCGAGATCCAGATCCTGTGCGACACCCACGGTAACTTCCTGCATCTCGGTGAGCGCGAGTGTTCCATCCAGCGTCGGCATCAGAAGGTGGTCGAGGAAGCCCCCTCGCCGGTGATGACCCCGGAACTGCGCGCCCGCATGGGTGAAGCGGCGGTCAATATCGCGCGGGAATCGGACTATGTCGGCGCCGGGACGGTCGAGTTCATGTACCAGGACGGCGCGTTTTACTTCCTCGAAGTCAACACCCGCCTGCAGGTCGAACATCCCGTCACGGAGATGGTGACCGGTATCGACCTCGTGCAGGAACAGATCGCTATCGCCGAAGGCGATCCGCTTTCGTTCACGCAGGACGAGATAACCTTCCGCGGCCACGCCATCGAATGCCGTATCTATGCTGAGGACCCGGACGAGGGCTTTATCCCGTCGACCGGCGAACTCAAGCACTACCGTATCCCCGCCGGTCCCGGTGTGCGGGTCGACTCGGGCGTTATCATCTACAATGAAATCCCGGTCTACTACGACCCCATGATCGCCAAGCTGGTCGTATGGGGCAAGACCCGCGAGCAGGCTATCGAGCGCACCCGGCGGGCTCTCGAGGAATATCGCGTCTCCGGCGTCCGCTCCACGATCGGTTTCCACCGCGTTATCATGGACAACGAGAAATTCCGGGCCGGCGATCTGTCGACACGCTTTCTCGAGGAAGAGTACCCGGACAACGACTATCACCAGATGTCCGAGGCCCTTGGCGAGAAGGCGGCAATTGCCGCGGCAATAGACAAGTTTGTGACCGAACGAAAGATCGCCCTCGATCCGGTCGGCAACGGCCGACAGAAATCGAACTGGCTGACCTGGCACCGTCGCGCCAACCTGCGCAGCTTTGGAGGGAGTCACTGATGGCCCGATATACCGTGACCGTTGACGGCCGAGAGTACGATATCACGGTCGAGTATCGCTCCGAGCACTACCGGATGACGGTGAACGGCCGTGAAGTCGAGGTGTATCGCGAGGACTTACAGCGCGGCCGCTCCCTGCTGCTGATCGACAACACCTCCCACGAGGTGGACATTCGTTACAATGGCGGCGATAACGAACGAATCGTCTTCATGCAGGGGACCGATGTTCCGCTGCAAATCGAAGAGTACAACCTCGCGCAGCTGCGCAAGACGGCCGGCATGGCGGCCGGTGGCGCCAAGGAGACGATGATTGCGGCGCCGATGCCGGGCCTGGTGGTCGATGTGCGCGTGGCGGTGGGCGATAACGTCAAGAAGAACCAGCCGCTGGCCGTTATCGAGGCGATGAAAATGGAAAACATCCTCAAAGCCCGGACCGATGGCACGGTCAAAGCTGTTCATGCGACCAAGGGCCAGTCGGTCGACAAAGGCGACAAGCTGATTGAGTTAGAGTGATATATGGCTGACGAAAACAAGAAATATACGCGTTCCAAAGTTGAAATACCCATCCTGCTCGACGAGCAGACGCACCCGATCGACACCAGCAAACTTGGCAAACCGGGCGAGTTCCCGTTCACCCGGGGCGTCTACCCGAACATGTATCGGGGACGGTTCTGGACGATGCGCCAGTATGCCGGTTTCGGTACGGCAGTCGAAACCAACAAGCGTTTCAAATACCTGCTCGAAAAAGGGCAGACCGGTCTTTCGGTCGCATTTGACCTCGCCACGCAGATCGGCTATGACTCGGATCATCCGATGGCGGCCGGCGAAGTCGGCCGGACCGGGGTGGCCATCGATTCCCTGTACGACATGGAAGTGCTGCTCGACGGCATCCCGCTCGACAAGGTTTCGACCTCGATGACCATCAACGCTACCGCCGCCATCCTGCTCTGCCTGTACATTGCGGTGGGCAAGAAGCAGGGGGTGCCGTCGGAGAAACTGACCGGGACCATTCAAAACGACATCCTCAAGGAATTCATCTCGCGCGGCACGCACATCTATCCGCCGAAACCATCGATGCGCCTTATCACCGATATCTTTGCGTTTGCGAAGGACCACACGCCGCGTTTCAACACGATCTCGATTTCCGGCTACCATATCCGCGAAGCCGGCAGCACGGCCGCGCAGGAAGTGGCGTTTACACTGTCCGATGCGATCGCCTATGTCGAGGCAGCCATGAAGGCCGGTCTCGATATCGATGATTTCGCGCCACGCCTGTCGTTCTTCTTTGCCGCGCACAACAACCTGTTCGAAGAAGTGGCCAAGTTCCGGGTGGCGCGGCGGCTGTGGGCGAAGATTGTCAGGGAGCGGTTCGGCGCTAAGAATCCCAAGTCAATGATGCTGCGTTTCCATACCCAGACCGGTGGCTCCACCCTGACTGCGCAGCAGCCGGAGAACAATATCGTCCGGACTGCCGTCCAGGCGCTTTCGGCGGTGCTGGGCGGGACGCAGTCGCTGCACACGAACTCCTTCGATGAGGCGTTGGCCCTGCCGACGGAAAAGTCGGCCGAGATCGCCCTTCGCACCCAGCAGATCCTGGCGTACGAATCCGGCGTGACCGATACGGTCGATCCGCTCGCCGGCTCGTACTACGTCGAGTATATGACCGACGAACTGGAGAAGAAGATTGTCGAGATAATGGATGAAATCGACCGGCTGGGCGGGTCAGTACAGTGTATTGAAACCGGTTACTACAAAGACGAAATCGCCCGGGTTGCCTGGGAGTTCCAGCAGCAACTCGAGCACGACGAGATGGTCGTGGTGGGCGTCAACAAGTTCCAGGAAGACCAGATAGAGGTGCCGTCGATCCTCAAGATCGACCCCAACCTGGAACAAAAGAAGGTCGAGGCGCTAAAAGAAATGAGATCGAAGCGGGACAACCCGGCCGTGGAAAAGGCGCTTACTGCCCTTCGTCAGGCGGCCCGTGGCAGCGACAATGTCGTCCCGCTTATTCTCGAGGCAGTGGAAGCGTATGCAACAGTGGGAGAGATTTCTGATGTCTTCCGGGAAGAATGGGGTGAATATCGTGACAGTCGTTAGACGTTCCGGCTGGTTGATCATAAGTGTCTTGTCGCTCATGCTTGTAATTGGCTGTGGCTCCGACACCGACAGCGGTTCCGCGGCCGACAAGAAAGTGACCGATAAGACTGCAACGGATACCCGCTACCAGTTCGAGGAACCCCGTGCCGACGAAAAGGCGCAGATGCAGGCTGATGTTGATGAGGCGATCGAGCGGTTGAAGTACGCCGACAAGGGCAAGCTCTGGGAAATGGAGTTCGAATACCTGCGCGATCGCTCGACGTTTGACGACTACCTCGAATTCGCACATATCAAGCGCTTCAACGCCGACTCCGTGCACCGAATCGATCTGAAGGAATTCGACTTCTACGGTGACACCTGCGCCATCGAGGTCGACATCGTGTTTATCGGCCCGACCGGCGACACCTCGGTACAGCGCACCACCCATCACATGTTCTATAACGGTGATCGCTGGATTCGACCCACCTTCACGGCTACCAAGGCGGCCCTGGAACTCCAGCAGGAGTATGAGGCGATAATCCGGGCAGCCGACTCCGCCGCCAAGGCCGAGGCCGCAGAGGGGCTGTAAGCTATGGCTGACTCTTTGCTTTCTCATGTCGGTATCGCGGTTGCTGATCTTGGCGAAGCTATCAAGCGGTACGAAGTGATAACCGGACGGTCGCCGGTCATGGTGACTGAGGTGGCCGATCAGAAAGTCAAGGTAGCCATGTTTGCGGCCGGCGGCCATGAATCAGGCGGCCGGATCGAACTGGTGGCAGCGACAGCCGATGACAGCCCAATCGCCAAGTACATCGCCAAACGCGGCGAGGGTCTTCACCATATATGCATCTATGTCGAGGATATCGATCAGCGACTGGCCGAACTCAAGAAGGAAGGCTACCGGTTGATCGATGAAACTCCACGTATCGGCGCCGAGGGTAACCGCATCGCATTCGTACATCCCTCGGCCGGTGGCGGGGTGCTGATCGAATTGGAAGAGAAGAAGTAGTGTCGTTCAGACGGTCGTGCGTTCCGCGTACCGTTCGCGCTCATCCCTGCGACGGCTCCTGCCGCGCGTCAGCAACACAAACACAGCAATCACCGCCAGCCCGACCGCCAGCAGCGCCCAGTTGCGCGAGCCTTTCGAGACAAACACCTGCTCCTGGTGCTCGCCGAGAAACACAAAACCGTCCTGCATCAGCCGAATCGACGGCTCAACTCCGGACCAGCCACCCGCCAGGCCCTTGCCCCACAGCGTGAACATGACCTGCTCGTCATCGGGCAGGCGATAAATCGCCGTCATCAGGCGATGCTTCAGGGTGCTGTCGACGGTGGTGTCGGTTGAAGTGAATTCAAGTACGAAACCGGTTCGTACTGTTTCGTAGAAACCGGTATTGGTCTCGAGCCTGGCATCGGGAAGAGTCAGGATGACGTTGTCGACGACATTGTCGACCGCTGAGCGAAGTTGTCGCTGGTTCTCGACGGTTTCATCGGCCACGATCGGTGAGCGGAAGACCAGCAGTTCGGCGCCGCCGCCACGGTGCAGCAGCGTGAGGGGATACTCAAGCGTGTCGCCGGTGATCAGCCAGTTATCGGCCAGCGGCACCCGGGCTTCGCCGGCCACTGTTGCCGATGCTGCCGCGGTCGGCTGTGCCCCGCCCAACAGGCAGGCGAAACAGACGGCTGTGACAAAAGCGCGCATAGGCTATATATCGGCAGATCGGCGAGCCGCCCAACCCGCATCGGCCGAATCTACTTGCGGCGATCATTGAAGATCATCGACGCGCCCAGCGCGATCAGGGCTATCGGCCAGATGTAATCCCAGATGTCCCCGTGGATAAGCCCCATTTCGCGAAGCAGCAACAGCAGCCCCAGGACCAACAGCAGTATGCCGATGAACATAAGAACTTCCTCCCGTACCGGTTTGTCAACCCGATCAGCGAATTGCTTTCAGGCGTTCGACCATCACCTGCGCGATTTGTTCCAGCATCGCCCGATCATCGCCGGTGAAAAACCTCGGTTGATCGGAATCTATATCGATCTCCCCCAGCACCGTCTCACCATCCATGAGCGGCACCACAATTTCCGAGCGGGTGGTGATCGAGCAGGCCAGGAAGCGCGGGTCGTCCAGGACGTTGTCGACTATGACAGTCTGCTTCTGGCTGGCCGCCGCGCCGCACAGGCCGCGATTGAGTTCGATCACGGTGTGTTCGGTCGGCGGGCCGACATAGGGGCCGACGGCCAGCTTGCCGTCCTCGCGCATCATGTATACCCCGGTCCAGTTGTAGCCCTCGGAGTAGGCATCGATAAGCTCAACCGCCGTGCGCAGCACATCCTCTTCAGTCGAGGCGTTTGCTATGGCGATGCGGATGTTGTCGATCAACTGCTGCCGATCGGTATCCATTAGAGTCTCTCCCTGATTGCCTTGAGATTGTCCATGTTGGTTTCCGGCTCGACCGCACAGCCGGGCCCGATTATCACCCGCGCCGGGTTGTGGTCGCGTTTGAGCTGATCGATGAAATACGGCATCTCGTTCGGCTGCGAACGCAGAAGCCAGCCGGTGTGATCGACCCCGCCAACCAGGGCGGCATCCTTCCAGATATCATATGCCATATCGAGCGGCGGGTTGGTCGGATCGCTCGTATCCCAGTTCACCATTTGCGGCCGATAGTCGAATTTCGTTAGTTCTTTCAAGAAATTGTTGCTGGCGCAGACATGGAGCAGGTTGATCGCGTCCGACTCGGTTCCCTCCAGTACCTTCAGGTCCCACGGCACGCCGAAACGCTGGTACTCCTCCCAGGTCAAACGATCATACGAAGCCCAGTGGGTCGTCGCGTAGAAGAGACCATCGGCCCCGGCATTGCGCAATTCCGAGGCGTAGTTGCGATACGTCTCGGTGATCGCCCGCAGCGCCCCCTCGACCAGCTCCGGCTCCGTGCGCAGGTGATCGACCAGCCGGTCCCTGGTCGGTACCATCCGTCCGGCCAGTGACAGCGGCGTGAAGATTGTCATCAGGATCGGCACGTCCCGGCCGAGCGCCTTGCGAATCATCGAAACAACCTTCAAGTGTTCGGCCAGCACCGGGGCGTTCGGGGTCAGCGGCTTGATCTTGATCCAGTCCTCGGGCTTCTGGATCGGGAACTTCGCCTTCCGGTGCTTTTTGTACTCATCGTGCGAGTACTCGATCTCCATCCCCCAGTCCTGTACCATATAGTCGGCCCGGGGGTTGATCTTCACGAAATCCCAGTCGAACTGCTTCTGGAAACCGATCATCGCCTCGGCGGTGCCGTCGGCATGGTGTTCCATGTGGAAATAGTGGCGCCAGAACGAGGCGGCAAAGCGGTCCGGCTTCTCGCCGGCGATAACCATCTGAATCCGTTCGCGATGTGAGTACTTGTCTTTCATTGATACCCTGCAGCTCTGCGATGACTTTGTCTGATGGAGTATGAGCGATTATATCGTTCGAAACAAGCAAAACCACGAGGATGTTCGCTCGCGGATGACTGCTCAGGAACCGCTTGACTTTGCATACCGACACGGGCACCATTCGGGGCATGGACGTGCAGCAAAGGTGGTTCACCGCATGAAGCGCCCCTACCTCCCCCCCGGGGTGCGCTATATCCTGATCGCTACCTTCATGTTTGCCCTCATGCAGGTAGGGGTGAAGTGGCTCAAGCATATCCCATCGTACGAAATCGTCTTCTTTCGCGCCATCGTCTCGCTGGTAGTCTGCTGGGTGCTGCTCAAGCGGGCCGGTATCAGTCCCTGGGGCAACAACAAGCCGCTGCTGATCGCCCGGGGCGCGGCCGGGACTGTCGCCCTGACCACGTTCTTCTACACTTTGCAGGCGATGCCGCTGGCCAGCGCCGTGACTATCCAGTATCTTTCGCCGATCTTCACGATTATCATCGCCGGCATCATGCTCAAGGAACCGCCGCGGCCTATTCAGTGGATCTTCTTCGTGATATCCTTCGCCGGCGTGCTGATGATCAAGGGATTTGATCCGCGGGTGGCGCCGCTCGATGTCGGCCTGGGCGTCATGGCCGCCATGTTCTCCGGGTTGGCCTACAACTTCATCCGGAAAGTCCGCAACGATGACCATCACCTGGTTGTCGTCTTCTACTTTCCATTGGTAACCGTACCGGTGATCGGTACCTACACGGCGTTCAACTGGGTCATGCCGAACCCGCTCGACTGGGTTATCCTGCTGATCATCGGTATCTGCGTCACTATCGCCCAGGTCTATATGACCCGCGCCTATCAGGCCGATCGGGCCTCGAATATCAGTAACTTCAACTACCTTGGGGTTGTCTTTGCCCTGGCGTTCGGCCTGACGATCTTCGGCGAACACATCGAGCCGCTGGCGTTCGGCGGCATTGTCCTGATCGTCTTTGGGACGTTGATGAGTTCGCGGTATCGGCATGACAAGTAGATCAAAGGTTCGTAGGTCGGAACTCCTGCAGTTCCGACTTTCTCGTTGGTATCCTGTCCACGTTGATATTGCCGGACCGCAGGGGTTCGGACCTACATAGCTTGCCCGTCAGATGTCACTCGACTATCCGCTCCGCGAACGTCCTCGCTAGCATCTGACGGAACGGGTTCTTAGCCTTCGGCGTTGAGATTAGCCTAACATGTTCTGTCGGATGCTTCCAAGTCAACCGCCGGAGGCGGGTAGACGAGGTACATCCGACAGTTAACCAACCAACCTATCGCCTGCACCCCACTATCGCTGCCGGGCTCTGTCCAATTCCTGAGCAAACTCCTCGACTATCATAATCGGCCCGCCTCGCCCTGCCGAAATCCTAACAAAAGAGTATCAACAGCTACGCGTACTTACTTACCGGAGACCGTTCATGCCGGCTTCTATACTTGTGATCGATGACGAAGACTCCATGTGCAACTTCATGGAGATTATGCTGGCTAAGGAAGGCTACGCGGTGGATTCCACCACCTCCGGCACCGAGGGCATCACCTGGCTCAAACAGAAGAACTACGATTTGGTGATCGCCGACCTGCAAATGCCGGAGATGACCGGTATCGATGTCCTCAAGGAAGTCAAGGGCTTCAAGCATTCCCAGGAGTTCATCGTCATGACCGCCTTTGCCTCGGTGGACACCGCTATCGAGGCGATGAAACAGGGCGCGGCTGATTATATCACCAAGCCGTTCAAGGTCGATGAGATCAAGCTGGCGATTGAGAAATCGATCAACCGGACCGCCCTCATCACCGAGAACACCCAGCTCAAAAAGCAACTCCAGGGCGACCACTCGTTCGATAACTTCATCGGGACCTCCGAAGCGGTCGTGCAATTGAAGAAACTTGCCCGACGGGTAGCTTCATCGGATTCGACGGTACTCATTCGGGGAGAGTCAGGTACCGGTAAGGACCTGATCGCCAAGGCAATCCATCACCACTCGTCGCGCTGCGGCGGTCCCTTTGTCTCCATAAACTGCGCCGCTCTGCCGGAGACGCTTCTCGAATCGGAACTGTTCGGCCATAAAAAGGGATCGTTTACGGGCGCGGTAAAGGACAAGGATGGTCTCTTCAAGGTCGCCAACGACGGCACCTTCTTCCTCGATGAAATCGGCAATACCTCTTTGGCCATCCAGGTCAAACTGCTTCGCGTGCTCGAAGAGAAGAAGATCACCCCGGTGGGGCAGACCCAGCCGATCGATGTTGATGTTCGCCTGATCGCCGCCACCAACGCCGATCTCGAAGCCGATGTCAAGGCCAACCGTTTCCGGGCCGACCTGTTTTACCGCCTCAATGTCATCCCGGTGACAATCCCGCCGCTTCGCGAGCGCGCCGAAGATATCCCGCTGCTGATCGAGTATTTTATTCAGCGTTACTGCGAACGGGTTTCACGGCCGCCCAAAGAGATTACTCCCGAGGCGCTGGAAACCCTGGTCAAGTACACGTGGCCGGGCAATGTCCGTGAGCTGGAAAACACCATCGAACGGGCGATTTTGCTCAGCCGCGCCGACAAGCTCGATGTCAGCGACTTCCCGGAACGTCTCCTCAAGGCCGAGCCGCAGGTGGTCCAGTCGATGGAGCCGGTCAACCCGACCCTGGAATCGATTGAAAAAGCCTATATCCATTATGTTTTGACGCAGACCGACGGCAAGAAAGCCGAGGCGGCCCGAATTCTCGGGATCGACAGCTCAACATTGTATCGCAAGCTCGACCGCTACAATCTCAAGGATGCCTTCGCTTCAAAAGCGAAAAAACAGGCCGACAGCGAGCCCGAGACCGAGTAAGTATTTTGCACAGCGGCTCGGAACGGTTCTTGCCACATATATCTGCCAGAAAGAACAATATCACGAAAGGTGAGGGATAGATATATGCGTATACGGCAAGCCAACCAAAGAGGCTTCACGCTTATCGAGCTGATGATAGTGGTGGTCATTATAGGCGTTTTGGCCGCCCTGGCCATCCCGCGCTACATGGCTTCAACAACCCGGACCAAGCAGTCCGAAGCTCGACTGATTCTCAAGCAGATTTACGTCAACCAGCGGGCCTATCGACAGGGCTCTCCGGCCAATCAGTACTTCACGCCGGGCGGACCGGCCAGCGCCGCAACACCGCAGGCGTTCGCCGATATCTGGGTCGAAATCATGCCGGAGGCTAAGTATACCTATACCATAACGGTGGCCGGACAGAACTTCACCGCTACTGCCACGGCGAATATCGATGCCGACGCTACGGTCGATACGTGGACGATCAACCAGGACGGCGTGCTGAACAACACTATCAATGACGTGACGACGTAATGATTCCGTTTCGTGCTTCAACTTCCTGGCGGG
>WJMS01000184.1 GCA_014727815.1 candidate division GN15 bacterium | reverse complement strand
CAGCCGGCCTGGCCGCAATCATCCTGTTGGCCGGGACCTGGTATATTTTGGGGATGGCGGGTATGCACCGCCCGGCGATTGCCGAGACCGACCAATCAACAAAAGCATCGACCGAGACAGCAACCGAAAAGGAGTCAACCGAGATGGCACAAGCGACCTTTGGGGCGGGCTGCTTCTGGGGTGTGGAAGCGGCATTCCGACAGATTGAGGGAGTCACGGCGACGGCTGTCGGCTATGCCGGCGGGACCATGGAGAACCCGAGCTACCGCGATGTCTGTTCCGGTACCACCGGTCATGCCGAAGTAGTGCAGGTTACCTATGATCCGAACCGGGTGTCATACGAGACGCTGCTCGAAGTATTCTGGAACGCGCACGACCCGACCCAGGTCAATCGCCAGGGACCGGATGTCGGCGATCAGTATCGCACGGTCGTGTTTTACCATGATGAGCGGCAGAAGCAGGCCGCGGAGCAGTCGAAAGCGGCGCTGGATGCGAGCGACACCTACTCACGACCCATTGCAACCTCGATTGAACCGGCCAGTACGTTTTATATGGCCGAAGAATATCACCAGCAGTATCTTGAGAAGCGCGGTCTGTCGACCTGCAAGATCAAGTAGCGCAATTCGAGTTGTTTGCGATATGTCAACGCCTCCGATCGATGAGGTCGGAGGCGTTTTTTTGGCACGCGCGGATTTTGCCGTAACTCCTGCCGGCGAAACCTGCTGATCGTTTGCACGAAACCGGTCCTACCCCGTATATTGAAGATAGATGGCCCGGGAAAAGTGTCCGGGCATACACCTCAGGATTGTTCCCCGTGACCATCGCATGCGAATCACTCGACCGGAGGTTTGTCCGTGAGATTTCTCTTTGTATTGATACCGGCATTGCTGCTGGGCATGGCTTGTTCCGATGATTCCCCGACCGACAACGACCCACCGCCACCACCGCCGCAAGACAACACCTTTAGCGTTCCGGCCGAACACCCGACCATTGCCGAGGCAATTGCTGCAGCATCGAGCGGAGATACGGTGCTGGTGGCCGATGGTACGTACACCGGCGACGGTAACCGTGACCTGGATCTCGGGGGCAAGTCGCTGATTATTGTCAGTGAAAACGGGCCGCTGACAACGACGCTTGACCTTGCCGGCGACTCGGCCAACCCGCATTTGGGCTTTCTGATGAACAGTGGCGAGGACAACGCGGTGATTGACGGCTTCACGATCATTCGCGGCTACAACAACAACGGCGGGGCCATCAATATCCAGAGTTGTGATCCCACCATCCGCAATTGTGTCTTTGTCGATAACACCGCACCGGTGAGCGGCGGCGCAATCTGGTGTAAGGCCGGTTCACCGACTATTGAGAACTGCACGTTTGTCGGCAATCACGGTCAGGTCGGCTCGGCGCTGTTCACCAATACGGGAGGCACGGCGCAGGTGAGCAACTGCCTGATCGCCTACGGCACCGGTGAGCTGGCGGTGTATGTGAACCGGGCCGATGCGGTCCCGGAGCTTCGCTGCACCAACATGTTTTCCAACGAAGACGGCAGCTGGGTGGAGGATCTCGAAGGCGCCGATACGCTGTTCAACAACCTGGCAGTCGACCCGCTTTTCTGCGATTCGGCCGGCGCCGATTATCGGCTGCAGCCGGCCTCGCCTTGCGCGCCCGCCAACAATGCCTGCAACAACCTGATAGGCGCGCTGAAAACCGGCTGCCAGTAGCAGTCGATGACAACCGCCACGTGATGTACATTTGAAGACACGCCGGGCACTCTCCACGCATATCAACGGGCTGCCCGGTTTACGAAGTGACCATTTCAATCGTTCAGGAGGATAGTCCCGTGAAGACGTTTTTTCTCTTTACCAAACTCAGCACCGAACTCGGTGAGCAGATGCGTGACCGCGAAGCGCTCGGCCGGACCTGGCTGTCGCATGTAAAGGAGAAGTGCCCCGAAGTGAAGTTTATCGGGCATTACGGGCTGCTCGGCAAATGGGACTTTGTCGACATTTACGAAGCGCCCGATGAAGAGGCGGCCGCGAAGGTATCGATGATCAGTCGGGCCAACGGGGCGTTCCAGGCCGAGAGTGTCCTTGCGATTCCGTACAAGCGGCTGGTCGAGCTGGCCGAACAGATCTGACCGGCTAGTACAAGTTCACCAGGCGAGCGAGGGCGCGAAGCTCGAGCAGGGCATCGGGACCGCGCCGACCGGAGGCGTAGTAGACCGGCGTAGTCTCGCCTTTCCAATAGCTCTTGTGGCGGGTCAGGCCGTCAAACTCAAAGCCGAGTGAGAGGCGCCGCCCGAGTCGAAACAGCCCCCGCAGCCAGACGCGATCGGCAAAGGGAGAGCGCAGGTCGCCGGCCAGGGGGGAGAGCCCCAGGGCGAGATAGGGTATATTCTCGCGCGCAAACCGACGGGCCGCTTCCAGATTGACCAGCACCGAGCGTCCGGTCGGCAGGTCGCGATCATCGAAGCGCGCAATGTTGGGGCAGTAGCCCTCGATCCGATTATCGCGGTAGACGGGATCGTAACAGACATAGCCAACCAGTCGATCGTTGTGCAGCAGAAAGAAGCGGCGCACACCGGGTTCCTCGGTCACTACCAGCGGCCGCACCAGGAACCGCAACTCCCGTCCCTGCGGTCGGGCAGAGAGCCATCGGTCGGAAACAGCCGTGATATCTTCCCGCGTGATACCGAATTGGCCCAGCCGGTCGAGCGATGCCTCCACTACCCGAATATCCAGTTTGGCAAAACGCCGCTCGGACTCGCGAAGGGCATTATGTGAACCCCAGGTCGGGTTGAAGGCATGCAGGTTGATCCAGCTTTCAACGCCCATGCTGTTGCATCGATACCCACGCTCAGCCAATAACTTAGACGTGACCTGCCCGATGTGGACGTAGCAGGGACGGTCATGTTCCCCGTGAAAGCGGTCGAGCAATTCTACCACCCGGGCAGGATCCGCTACCGGGTCGCCCAGCACGAAGGTGTAGTGCCCCAGCCGCCGGAAGGCGACATAGCCGATATCGTCTATCCCATACCAGTTCATCAGCGGCTGCACGGTCGAGTAGGCCAGGGAATGAGAACCGAAACGGCGCAGGCAGGACAGCAGGTCAGTCCGTTGCATGATTGTTGTATAACAGGATCTTCCTGCTTGGACAAGCCCCGCAGCGGCTCAAAAAACGACCCGGCCTGCTCGAATGATGATTGACGAATTGCACCATTTTTTATATCTTCCCGGCATGCAGACACCTAAGGACGTGACACTACTACTGCTGCTGGTTCTCACCTGCTTCTGTCTCTGTTTCTCCGCGTCGTATGGCGACACCCTGCCAGCGACCGATAGCGCGGCCGAGGCCGCCCCGATAGAAATCCATGAGCATGACCACGATGAAGAAGAATCCGAACAGGCGGCTGCGGGTCAGCAGGAGCGCAAGGGACCGCCGACGGTCGGCACGTTCCTGCTCAGCAACAAATTCCTGGCTTTCTATATCCTTGCCGTTATCGCGGTAGTCCTGCTTTTCAAGGGCTGGATCAGCAAGCCGGTGCGGATCGGGATGATGGTCGTGGCGTTTGTCCTGTTCGGGATGGAGATGATCTTCCCGCTGCACCCGTCACCGATGTGCGCGACCACCAAGCTGTTTATGTTTCGCTTCACACATGGGGCATTTTTCCCGCAGTTCCTGGCCCTGTTCGGGCTGATGATCGTGTTTAGCCTGGTGGCGCGGAAGCTGTTTTGCGGCTGGATCTGTCCGCTCGGGGCGATTCAGGAACTGGTCCACAAGATCCCGGGCGTCAAGAAGTTCAAGTTCTTCAATTTTACGGCGTTCAACACGGTCCGGATGGCTTTTCTGGTGCTGTTCGTGCTGACCTTCTTTGCGGTCGTCGATCAGGTCGGTGCGCTCGCCGAACGGCTGGGCGAGGACAGTTCGGCCGGCCTGTGGGCGGCGTATTCTGCCTACAGCGTTTATGCCCCGGTCAATATGTTCGAGTTGCTGCATTGGCAAATCGACACCTGGTTTGTCGTGATGGCAATCGTCCTGGTCGGAGCCTCGCTTGTACTCTACCGACCGTTTTGTTATGCTATCTGCCCGATCGGCGCGATCAGCTGGCTGCTGGAGCGGATTACCCCCGGCCGGGTGCGGGTCGATCACAATGCCTGCACCGACTGCGGCGACTGTTCGGAGAAGAGCCCCTGTCCGACGATCGGGAAGATTGTCGATGGCAAGTCGGTGGTCCCCGACTGTACACTTTGCGGCGAATGCATCCCGGTCTGCCCCGAGAAAGCGATTTCGTTCGGTTATAAATCGAGGGGGTGACGCTGACTCGTCGACCTTGACGGGGGGCGCCTATGGGGCAGCAGAAGCGTCAACCACCCATCAGCCCGACTGACATCCCAGTCGGGCTGTTCTTTTTGGGCTGTCGATGTACAGACTTACGGCCCTGCCCTGCAACAGGTTATCACCGGCCCTGAATCCCCGGTCAGGAATAAAACCCCAAAAAACTAAAAAAATAGTACAACTTTTTTCACCGCGTTCGTATAGTGGGGTACGAATTCCTAATTCTTTAAAAGTTTGCAGGACTCACACCTCATGGCCCGACACAAAACACCCACGCTGACTGAAGCGGAGCTGAAAATCATGGATATTGTCTGGGAGTTGGGCGAAGCGACGGTCAACGATGTTGTTGATGCCCAGTCCGGCAAACGACAGTTGGCCTACAATACGATCCTGACGATGATGCGTATTCTTGAGCAGAAGGGCTACCTTCGCCGGGAAAAGGCCGGCCGGGCGCACCTCTACCAGCCGGTGGTTGATCGCAAGCAGGCCCGCACCAGCGCGGTCCGGCATATGCTGCGAAGTTTCTTCAATGACTCGCCGGAATTGTTGATGGTCAACTTGCTCGAAAGCGACAGTCTCTCCGAGGAAGAGCTCCATCGGCTTCGCCAGATGATCGCTGACAACGACGACAGCGACAACGGAGAGGGGAGGTGAGTATGGCGGCATTCGTAGACGGTACACTGGAAGTGGCCACGTTCTGGCTTCAGGCAGTGGCCGACAGTATCTTCCCCGGACTGCTGCTGGTGGCAGCTGTTGCCCTGGGCCTGCGGTACACATCGTGGCTGAACGCAGCCGGGCGCTATGTGATCCTGTGGAGTGTTCTGGCCGCACTGGTTGTTCTTCCGGCCGGTATCATCGCGTGGCGAACAATCGATCTGCAGGAACTAGTACCAGTCGGCCTCACTGAATCAAACACCGCGACAACAACCGCCGCCACCAATCAGTCTGTCACTTTTCACCGCTCACCGGATCAGACAGCCAACCAATTTTACGACCACAATCGTGGCGAAAGCTCCATCGGCCATACCGAGCGCAGTTCGATAGCATCACCAACGCCCGGTCGCCGGTTTGAACCAGCCGGAGCAACACTTGGTGAGATACTGCTCGGCCTGTTGCCGATCAGTATCCTGGCGCTCTGGCTGATTGGGGCGGTGATGGCGCTGATCCGTTTGGGGTTGGCGTACCGGAGTATGCGCCGGGTGCTGGCGGCGTCCGTTCCGGCGCCGACGGACATTGATGTCCGCCTGGAGCATTGGTCGGGCGTAATCGGCAACAGTCGACCGGTACGCGTGCGTGTAACCGACTCGCTGGTTTCACCGGCGGCGACCGGCTTTCGGACCGGTACCATCTTGCTGCCGAAAAGGCTGATGAATCAACTCACGGCCGGCGAACTCGACACGATTCTGCTGCATGAACTGACCCACCTGTCGCGCCGCGATGACTGGTGTCGACTCGGTGAGCAGTTCATCCTGTCGCTCTGGTTTTTCCATCCGTTGCTTCACTGGCTGGTCCGGCGCATTGACCTCCAGCGGGAGATCGCCTGCGATGATGCCGTCGTTGTTCACACGCGGCGGCCGGCGGCATACGCCCGCACACTGGCCAAGCTGGTGGAGATGTCCAACGGGCAGGCGCCGCTGGCTCTGTCGCCGGGAGCCGTTCTATCGAAAAAGCACATATTTGCGAGGTTTGCGATGTTACTGAATTCGAAACGCGGCCGTTCCCGGCCGATGTCGCGCAGTCGCCTGACGGCGACCGTGGTTGCCGTTCTGGCAGCATTCATCCTGGCTCTTCAAGTACCGTCCGTAGTCGCCGTACCAAAAGCAGAGTTTAGTCTGGATGAAGTGCTGGCGCGGATCGATGGTTCCGCGACCACATCGGTCGCGCAGGGGGAGGAGCCAGACTATGCTGAGTCGCACGCCAACAGTGAGCCGGTCTTCTACGCCGCCGAGCCTGAGCCGGACCCAGAGCCTGGTGCGCCGCGGTCCCGCTGGGTCCCCTCAACCCCATCGGTGCCGTCAGTGCCCGCTGTTCCCTCGGTGCCATCACCGCCCTCGGCCCCGTCCGCCTTGCGGGCCGGAGTAGTGAGTGATATCAGGGACGCAATCAGCGATATCGGCCACAGCATCTCGCGGTCGATCGATGGCTCTCATGTACGCATCAGCTACCATGACGATGGTCACCGGGTGTCGGTTGAATATGATGGTGAGATTGAGTTTGGCGATGATGATCGGTCTGTAGTCGCCATCACTGACGATGGTTATCTCGAGATCGAAGAGCGTCGCGGCCGTGACCGGAAGCGTCTGTTGATCGAACCAACCCGCGACGGCCTCGACTACCTGTACTATGAAGATGGCCGGGCGGCCGAGTTTGACAGTGAAGCGCAGGAATGGGCCGGCGATCTGATCGAACAGGTGATCCGTGAGAGCGGCATCGGCGCCGAAAAGCGGGTCGAGCGGATTCGCGAGGAAGACGGGGTCGAGGGCGTCTTGGAAGAGATATCGCGCATCGAATCGGACTACGTCAAGCGTATCTATGTCGACGCCCTGCTCGAGAGCGGCCCGCTTTCCGACAGTGAGACTGATGACCTCATCGAACTTGGTACCCGGCAGATCGACTCCGATTATGAGAAGGCCGAGTTGCTGATCGCCATTGCCGATCACCGGGGACCTGATTTCGCTGTGACGGAGACGTTTGTCGATGCCACCGCGAGCATCTCGTCCGACTATGAAACGCGACGGGTGCTCAGTGCGGTCGTGCTCGATCGCGAGGTGCCCTCGGAAGTGGTCGAGGGCGTCTTGGAGATTGCGGCCGAGATGGACTCCGACTACGAAAAGGCCGAGCTACTCATTGACATGTCGCCGCATATCGGCACCGATACCGGGCACCTGCGCGCCTACCTGACGGCGCTGCGCGGGCTGGACTCGGATTTTGAAACGCGACGCGTCCTCAATGCGCTGGGCCTCCGGGACGATCTCGAACCGGAACTGGCGGAAATCGTGCTCGAGGTCGCTATGGATATGGACTCTGATTTCGAGAAAGCCGAACTGCTGATCGATATGGCGGCGATGTCCGGTGACGATGAAAAACTGATGGGCATGTATCTCGATGCCACCGCAACGATATCATCGGATTACGAACAGCGTCGCGTGCTCAGTGCCCTCTCGTTCGGCCGTCACACGAATCCGCGGCTGATCAGTCAGGTTCTCGATATGCTGGAAGTGATGGACTCCGACTATGACAAGGCCGAATACCTGACCCATGTCGCGGCGATCTGCTGGGAAGATTCGTCGCTGCGGCTCGACTATATCCGTGCCTGTGCCGCTATCGGATCCGACTATGACCGAAAGCGAGCGCTCAACGAAGTGCTTGCCCATGATGATCTCGATCGGGCCAGTCTCGAAGATATCTTGCGGCTCAGCCGTCGTTTCAACTCCGACTACGAGCGCGCCCAGGTGCTCGAGGAGATTGCGGGGGCTGTGGCGAGACATCCGGAACTCGAGGACGAATATCTTGATGTCATCGAGTCAATGTCCTCGCAGTACGAGCGTGATCGGTTGTACCGATCATACCTTCGTGGACGCCCGGACTGACGGGCGGTTCATTCTATCAATCCCCGGCGCGGTTGCCCGATGCGGTGAGCGCGCCGGTTTTCTTGTGGCTGCTGAATTGATGAATATGATCAAACTCGGCCGTGAACCACGCAATTGCATCGAGCACATCGGCGGCGCAGCGAACCGTCTCGAGCCGCTGCCGCAACTCGCGGCAGCCGAAAAAGCCGGTGGTGTGCGCCAGCAGGTGCTTGCGCATGATGGCAAAATTCTTGCGGCCGCCAAAGACGTTTTCGTAGAGCAGGCTGTGTTCTTCGAGCAATTCCAGGCGGTCGTGGACGGTGATGTGTTCCGGGCGAAGCTCGCGGTTGAACAGCCAGGCATTGCCGTAGATGGCCCGACCCAGCATGGCGCCATCCATACCGGTCTCGGCAATCAGCTGATCGGCGTGATCGAGATCGCGGATGTCACCATTGCCGATTATCAGTGTTGAGGTGTTCTCCGCCTGCTTGACCGCCGCCGGCATAACCTCCCAGTGCGCATCGACCTTGGACATCTCCCTACGGGTACGCAGATGCAGCGTGACTGCCACCGGCTCGACCTCGAGCAGATGTCCCAACCACTCTTCGAGGACGATCTCATTGTAGCCAATCCGCGTTTTCACCGAGACCGGCAACGGGTCAGCGCCGGCCTGGACCGCCTGTATGATCTCCCTGGCGAGTTCGGGGGTGTTGATCAGGGCGGAGCCACAACCGGTCCGAACGACTTTCTTGACCGGGCAGCCCATGTTGATATCGACACCATCGAAACCGACTTCCTTGCAGATCCGGGCCGCCTTGTACATGTTGTCGGGCTTCTCGCCGAAGATCTGGGCGACCACGGGCCGTTCGATCTCGTCGAAATAGAGCAGCTTCATCAGGTTGGGCCGGCCCCGCTCGGAGCAGAGGCCATCGGCGGAGGCGAACTCGGCGAAGGCTACATCGGGTTTGCCGCGACGGGCGATGACCAGCCGGAAGGCAGCATCGGTCACATCCTCCATCGGCGCCAGGGCATAGATGGGCTGTTTGAGTCTGGCCCAGAATCCGGCCTTTTTGGAGAGCACTTTCATGGCGTCAAATATACAGCAAAATCTCGTGTATGCAGAAAGAAATCGTCATCTCTACCCCATATCGATCAATACAAACAGCCCGGCCGCCGCCGCAGTTCCTTTTGGGCTGACAGTATTCCGGCTGCGGCCTATATTGCTTGTACAAGGATCGACACCGATTTTTCCGCTCTCTGTAAGACAAGGAGTCTGAGATGACCATCCGCCCCTGGCACATACTGATACTGACCGGCGCTGCGCTGCTGACGACGTCGATTCTGTTTGCCTGCAAGAAGGAACCGCAGGCAATCGACGAACCTCGCGAAACCCCGAGCGAGCCGGCCGAGGAGCCGAACCTGCTGCCGGCCGGGGCCGAGGGCTTTTCGGAGTCGATGTTGATCGATGATCATACCGTGCATCTCGAGACTTTCCTCTGGCGCGATTTCATGCCCGGGCCGGAGACGCCGGCTGACGGCCGGGCGCTTACTGGTGTCCTGCGGCTGGTGGCCGAAGACCAGGCGCATATCAACGGCCTGGTTCATATCAACTATGTCTGGTTGGTGTATGAGGACGAAGTCTGGGGGGTGGCGCTGCCCGCTCCCGCGCCGCTCGATCCGGTTTACCAGGTCGAGCAGAGCTTCACCGGTGGTCCGCGATGGCCGACCAGCGCCGTGGTCGATGTGATCGTGCGGGTCGAGGGACAGTACGATCTGATCGACTATCTCCGGATCAACAGCCAGCCGATCCACCGCACCCAGTAGGGGTAAAAGAAGGCGCCCGGTGAATCGATCGATTCGTCCGGGCGCATGTTTTTTTCATTCTGGACGGGTGACTAGCGCAGGCCGTCCTCTTCAAGCGCCGGTGTGGTTGTGACAGCGGTTGCCCGTTTCCCGAACAATGCCCGGACACGAATCACTGCTTCCACCATAAAGGCAAAGACCAGCGGTGTCAGCACCAGCGTGAAGACCGATGACAGGGCCAGTCCGCCAACCACCACCGAGCCAAGTCCGCGATACAACTCTGAACCCGCCCCGGGCATGATGACCAGTGGTAACATGCCAAGCGTTGAGGTTGCGGTCGACATGAGAATCGGGCGCACGCGCACCCGCACCGATTCCTTTACCGCCATTCGAGGGTCGGCGCCGTCACGCATGAGATTGAGCGCCTGGTATACGATCAGGATCGAGTTGTTGATCACCGTTCCGACCAGGATAACGAAACCGAGCATGGTGAGCACGTCAAGGCTCTGGAACGGGTCAAAGATCCGCACTGTCTGCAGCCCGAGCACACCGCCAAACGTCGCGAGCGGCACCGTGACCAGGATCACGATGGGATAGGTGAACGACTGGAACAGCGCCGCGAGCAGCAGGTAGGTCAGCAGCACGGCCATGTGGAAGTTGTTCAATAGAGCGCTGCGCAGTTTGGTCAGATCATCGGCCGCGCCGGACAGGTTGATATCGTAGAGGCCGCCGATCTGTCCCTGCTCGCGCAGCGGCGCGACAATCTCGTTTTCGATCTTTGCAATGGCGCCTTCGAGCGAGATGTCATCGCTGAGCTGCACCAGCACCGAGACGGCGCGTTGACGTTCGACATGGTTGATCGTCACCGGCCCCTGTTGCTGGCGGATATCGGAGATATCGCCCAGGGTGATCAACTGACCACCCGGGGTAGCCATCGGCAGCATCTCGATGTTCTGCGTGTGCTGGGTCCAGTCCTCGCGGCCTTTGAGAATCAGGTCGATTTCTCTGCCCTGGTGGCGATACTCACTCACAATGGCGCCATCAACAAGCGCGTTTACCTGTAAACCGATCTGGGAGGCGCTGAAACCGACATCAGCCGCTCGCACCCGATCCGGATAGACCCGGACCTCCGGGTTGCCCAGGTCAAGCCCGGGGATCGGCCGTGAACTGGAGCCCGGCAGCAATTGGTTGACCTGGCCGAACACCTGGCGAGCGATAGTCAGCACTTTGCCGAGATCAGGGCCGGTGATATCGATCTGTACCGACCGGGTGCCGGAGAAGCTTCCCGAAAAGAGTGAGCGCTGGTTGGCGATGCCAAACGCCCCCGGAATCGACCGCAGGGCATCATTGGCAACCGGCAGCAACTCCCGTCCGCGGGCCTGATCGCGCGAGCGCAGCCCCATGAACGCCTGATTGCGCAGCGCCACAAAGAAGAAGTTGTCGACGCCTCCGCCCGGCAGGTCTTCTGCCTCGGCCGGGTCGGTTTGCCAGAGATGTTCGAGTCGCCCCTCGACGTCCTCGGCGATGTCCACCATCTCATCGAGATTGTACCCCGGCGGCGGCAAGATAAACCCGAATATCAGGTTCTCGTTGCCGTTGGGCAGGTACTCGGCATCGGGCAGCATAAAAAAGGTAAGTCCCATACACACCGCGATAATGCCGGCGATGGTCGCCAGACGCCGCTGCCAACTGGCGTTGACAAAGTCGACGAAGTGGGAGATCCGTTCGCTGAAGCGGTCGAGCCGGCTCTTGGTACCGTTGGCCAGGCGGTTCGATGTCTTCAGCAGTCGCGACGATGCCGTCGGGATTACGGTCATCGACACAATCAACGAGATGACAATGGCACTGGAGATGGCGATCGCGATATCACGGAACAGCTGCCCGGCCCGTTCTTCAATGAAGACCACCGGCAGGAAGACCGCGACAGTGGTGACCGTCGAGGCCAGCACGGCGCCCCAGACCTCGCGGGTACCTTCGAAAGCCGCTTTCAGGCGGGTTTTACCCATCTGCATGTGGCGATAGATGTTCTCGAGAACAACAATGGAAGCGTCGACCACCATGCCTACTGCAAAGGCCATACCGGCAAGTGAAATCACATTGATAGTGCGGCCGAGCAGCGACATCGTCACGAAGGTCGTTATGACCGAGATCGGAATCGAGAGGCCGATAATCAGGATCGACGAGGGCGAGCGCAGGAACAGGAAGAGCACCAGCACCGCCAGGATCGAGCCGAGATAGAGATTGTTGAAGACCAGGTCGATCGCCGAGTTGATGTAGCCCTTCTGGTTGTAGACATTTTCCATCCGCAGGCCGCGCGGCTCGAGGATCTCACGATTGATATTCTCGACCTGCGTCAGCAGGTTTTCGGTGACTTCGAGGACGTTGGCGCCGATCTGCCGCTGCGCGTTCATGGCGATCGCCGGACGGCCGAGATGACGCACCTGCGCCACCGCCTTCTGGTGCCCCATCGAGACTTCGGCAACATCGCCGACCCGAATCGGGATACCGTTGCGAACGGTAATGACGGTCTGCTCCACCTGCTCGACCGATTCAAATCGCGAGATGGTCCGCACGACATAGCGGCGTTTGCCCTCGCCGAAATCACCGCCGGAGATATCGCGGTTCTCCGAACGGAGAGCATCTATCAACTGCGTTATCGTGATTCCGGAGGAGGCGACCAGTTCGGGTTGAAACGTCACGTGCAGTTCATCATCGAGACCGCCGTAGACATTGATTGCCGCGACGCCTTTGACGCGCTCCAGGCGGGGCTTGACTGCTTCGTCGATCAACGAGAACATGTGCGGAACGTAGATTTCTTCGCGGGTGCCCTTGATAATAAACCAGGCGATGACGTTCTCCATCTGGCCGGTCGAGGTCACGACCGGGCGATCGGCGGTTTCCGGATACTCCGGTACCTCGTTGAGCTTGTTGGTCACGCGCACGACCGCGCCGGTGATGTCGGTACCGACCGGGAATTCGAGCGTGATTTCGCCCTGGCCGTCGGATGAACTGGAATTCATCTCCACCAGCCCCTCGACGGACTTCAGGTATTCTTCCTGCTTGTCGACGATTTCCTTCTCGACCTCTTCAGGAGAGGCCCCGGGCCAGGTGGTGGTCACCGTGATGAACGGCTGCTCGACATCGGGTGTCAACTGGATCGGCACACCGGTGATAGCCACCATGCCGGCGAGGATCGCAATGAGGACACCGACCGCAACCGTTACGGGGTATTGAATCGCACCTTTAATCAAGTTCACGTTCCTGGTCCTCTGCTATTTGCCGTCGGCACTGGAGAGTTGCTGTTCGCCGTCCGGTAGCGGTTGTTGCTGATCGGGCTGGTCGCCCGCGGTACGCACCGGCGCGCCGGGGAAGATCCGTTCGTTGCCGCGCACAACCACCGGCATTCCGACTGCCAGGCCCTCGCCGGTGATCGATATCAGCTTACCGTCCGCCGAACCGGTCTGTACCATCAGCGGCACTGCCTGGCCCTCGTTGATCGTGTACACCATGGTCCGGGAACCATCGCGCACAATAGCATCCTTGGAGACCGCCAGGCTGGTGAAGCGGTTGTCCAGGTTCAGTGTTGCCCTGACGAGTTTGCCGCCGCCGAGCTTACCGTCTTCGTTGGGAACATCGATAATGATCGGGAAGGTATGGGTCTCGGCCGCCGCCGAGCGGGCGATACCGGTTATTGTCCCCGTCAGGACCTCATCCGACGCATTCGTCGCGCGGATCATCACCGGGCTGCCAACCGATACCATGCCGAAATGCCGTTCCGGAAGATCAACCGTTACCGTGATCGACGACAGGTCGACCATGGCATAGACCGGGGCGCCGGCGCTGACCCATTCACCAATATCAACCACGCGTCGGAGAGTGTAGCCCGAGTACGGAGCGCGTATCTTACAGCGGTCGAGATCGAGCGCCAGCTCGGCCCGTTGGGCATCAAGCTGCTGATACTGCGCTTCGGCGGAGATGGCCCAGGCGCGGGCGGAATCGATTGTGCTTTCCGGGACGAGATTCTGCGAGAACAGTTCTTCGACCCGCTTGCGATTCTGCTCGGCCAGAAATGCCTGCTGCTTTGCCTGTTCCGCCTCGGCTTGCTTGGCTTTCAAAGTCAGCACGATGCGCGAGGTGTCGATCGTGACCAGTGGCTCTCCCCGGCGGATCGGGTTGCCCTCGGGGGCGTTGATCGCCGTCACCCGACCGGAAACCTCGGCGACAATCTCGCTGTGAATCTTCGCCTCGGTGCGCCCGATCAGCGTAATCTGGTCATGAAACTCATGCTCGGTGACCTGGTCGGTAACTACCAGGGTAGGCGGCGGGCCTTGCGCAATGGCACTCCCGGCGATCACCGGCAACAAGACCAGGGCGCAGAGAAGCATATGGCGGAACGTGCGATGTCTCATATTCGTGCTGTATCCTTATCTGGATTGGGTCGTTGTTGATTGTCCCCATACAACGTAATTCGAGACAAAATGTTTACATCGTAGGTCCACTACGTTGAAAAAAGTGATGCCGCCCCGGCCCGGGCGATGGGACCAACCGCAGCGGCCGTCAGCAGTCGTGCTGCGCACGGCTATCCTGTGTTCGGGCAACAGGATACTTGACGGCCCGAAATCCCTGCTGCGGCGGCTTCGTGGATCAAATTTGTCTAAAATCGGCTGCGTCGACGGATCATTTTGCGTATTGTATAGTTACAGGCTCACAAGCGAATCCAACTCAGTTAGACGGAGATGAGAAAATGAATCTTATGCCTTCAAGATACGACCGCGAAGCGGTCACCTTCATGTGGAAAGAACTGGAACAGATCGGGGTAGAGCCGCTGACCACTGCCGAGGCGGTTGAGGCCGCCGTAAATCAGAAGTCGGGCACGACCTTGCTGGTCGTCAATTCGGTCTGCGGCTGTGCCGCCGGCATGGCCCGACCGGGCGTGGCGCTGGCTTTGCAAAACCAGGTCATTCCGGATCGTCTGGCCACCGTGTTTGCCGGGGTGGACATGGAAGCTACCCAGCGGGCGCGCGAACTGATGCCCGAGGTGAAGCCGTCGTCGCCGTCGGTCTTCCTGTTCAAGGACGGCAAGCTCGTCCATGCCGTGCACCGGCACGACATCGAGGGACGGCATCCGCAGGATGTCGCCGACAGCCTGCAGGCGGCATTCAATGAACACTGCGAGCGCAAGGGGCCGTCGGTAGCGCCCGAGGTGTTGATGAAGGTGTTCAATCTGAAAGAGTCGCCGGCCTGCGGCACCAGCTTCGAAAAGGATCAGTAGCGCTGCGGCGCCAACCGGCGCTGAATCTAATGAGAAGACCGCTTTCGATCGAAAGCGGTCTTTCTTTATTGGATATCTCCTGTTGGAATCGGCCCGCTATAAAATGACCACGAGCTTGCCGGTCTGGACTCGTCCGGTCTCATGATCCTCGACCGACCAGTAGTAAATGCCCGACACGATCATCTGGGTGTTCCGGCTGATCAGGTTCCACTCGTTGTGGTGGGCGGTTGGATCGGAGGCGCTCTTGTCGTGCTCGAACTCCCGGATCAGGTCACCATCGAGCGAGAAAATCCGCACCGTACACCGAAGCGGCAGATTGACGAAATGTATGCGTCGGAGGCGATCCGGGATGAAAAAGCGGGGATTGCGGCCTTCGTAGCCTTTCCCGATGTAATCGTCATCGATCCGGTACGGGTTCGGGTAGATGTAGACATCGGGCAGTTCATCACCCAGTTGATCGGACGTACCGGCCGGGTACGCCTCGACTGCGGTAAGGGTCCGCGATGTCTCCAGCGGCGCCAGCCCTTCGGCCGGTGAACCGAAATCGAACGCGGTGACGCTGACATAGTACGGCACGGTCGGCAGGAGTTCGTCGATGATATACTCGTACTCGTAGTACTTCAGCAGGCCGTCCTCGGTGAAGTCATCGTCGGTCAGCGGTGGGATCGGTTCTCGGGCATTCGGATAGACTTTGCGAATGCCGGTACTCTGGCCGAACTCGTGGACGTTGAACTCGTGCGGTTTGAAGTAGAAGGCTGAGTCGGGGAAGTCCGGGTGGACGTACGGCGACATCGGCGTATACCACAGCGGATCCCACAGGCTGTCGTTGCACGGATCACTGCCCCGTCCGTAGAGGCAGCGCAGTTCCTCCAGCGTGTACGGACGGTCACGCAGTTGAAAGTCGGGTTCCGGCTGCAGGTTCGGGTTGTAGACGAACTTGTCGTAGTTTTCGCGGTCGTAGGTCGAGACGAGCGAGAAGCTCGTTTCCCGGCTGTCGCGCGCCATGTACACTTTGTAGCCTTCGAAATCATTCAGGCCGGAGAAGATGTCCTCCGAGTTCTCCGAATCCTGGCCATTCCAGCGGACCCGTAAGCCCATCAGGGCCGGTTCCACCCAGACTTTGGGAGGCGGTGGAGGGGAGGCGGCGCGCAGATCCGGCTCGCCGTCACCTTCGTAGAAGACCGTGTCGGCAACCGTTGCAATCCATTCACCATTCTCCAGTACCGAATCATATACGCAGATCTGTGACTTGCCGAAGTAACCGTCGCCATCGGTGTCGACACCGGGGTTGTCGTAGACCCACGAGGCCCAGACGGCGTTCTGCACAAACTCATCGAAATCCAGGAAACTGTAGTATCGCTCCGGGCGGTAGGCGTTGCGGATATTCCACATGAGGTTTCGGCTGTAGGTATGGAAGCCCTCACCGCCGACAAACGCCACCGGGACGGTGAACGACGCCCCGGGCGGGAGCAGCTTGGGGCCGACCGACAGGATGTACTGGATGTCATCGCCCTGCGAAAGAAAGATGGCCTGGCGTCGGTTTTCCATGTAGATCCACTCCGGGTCGAGCTGATCGAGGCCGAAATGGAATGGCTGATCGTAGTCGATCTCGCCATTGCTCATCAGGAAGTACCGCTCCTTATCACCGAGCGGGCTGCCGAGACCGCCCGAGGCGAAGCGGCGGAAGTTCTCCCGTTTCTGCGGACCGAAATCCAAGTTCGGGTAGAAACTCTGGACATACCAGTTGTAGCTGAGGAATTCGCCGTTTTTCGGCTCCTGCAGCCACCGCAGACCGGTAACATTGGGGACCTCGAAGCCGTTGCCAATCACATCGCCGTCGGCATCGGCTGCCCACGCCATCAGGAGTGTGTCCTCCCAGCCGCACCCCTCGCGTTCTCGCGGATACGAGTGAATGAAGCCGGTTACATCGTCATCGCCGCCTTCAGTAGGCTTGGCATCCTGGTCGCCGATCTGCGGGCCGGTGCTGAAACGAAAGGTAGAGATGTCATGGTCCATGTAGAAGCCGAAAAAGACATCTTTCAGTACATCGTCTCCGACATTGCGCACTTCGAATTCCATGATGATGAAGTCATCGGCGTACCCGAACGACCACATGTACGAGCGCTGGGTTACTTCGACTCCAAGCGGTTCATGCGGGCGGCCATCAACTTCGTCGAACGAAGGGTACGGGTTGCCGAACGTCAGGGTGTCGGAATAGCGGGCGACAAAATCCTGTTCGGAGACGATATCGTCCGGTTCGGGTTCGGTCGGATCGAATATCCGGGTACGGCGCGTGATGTCGCCGAACGGCGATGGTTCGGGATTGAATTCCCGGGCGAAATTGAAACGGTCGACCGCGGTCGACACAAGCGTGTCGCCGTCGCGCACACCGCCGATCCAGAGGCCGCCGATATACAGGTAGTTCGTGCCGCTGCCGATCGGATACTCGGCATCGGGGGCACGTTCTTCGGTGACGCAATCCACCAGCGGCGAGAGCGCTCCGGTACCGAACCGTCCCCAGTTGGACATGGTGAACCCGATTCGCCCGATATCATGGATTGCCAGGCAGTAGGCCGGCGATTGGAGGCCGGCCGGATCGCCGGAGCGATCGGTGTGCGATGAATCCATCGACTGTCGGGCCGAGCCGGGCACGGCTGCCGTGACAATCAGGCCGAGCGCGATCAGGATGGCGGGAAGGAGGCTGAGGCGGGGACGGGTCATGCGGTCCTGCTGCTGCGGTGGTGGTACCGGTTTCCTGGTGTATCGTCGGTTTTCTGGTATACGACGTATATCTCTGTCAATTGTTTACAATAAACAGTCTGTGTCGGTCGGCGACAAACGGAAAGTATTCTCCAGCGAACAAAAGGGGCGCCGGATCAGGCGCCCCTCGAATAGTCGCAAACGTTGCGTTTAGTAATACGGGTTGACTCCCGCCGCGTGGTCGGTAACATCTACCACCTCGGTGATCTCCGGTAACTGGGAAAAGACGATCTTCTCGATCCCCTGCTTGAGCGTCACCGATGACGCCGCGCAGCCCTGGCAGCCGCCGGAAAAGGTGATGTAAGCGGCGTTTCCGCGCACATCGACGACCTCAACATGGCCGCCATGCTGGGCCACGGCCGGGTTGATCTCCGAATTGACCAGTTCCTCGAGCTTGCCCCGAAGCTCCTGCTCCGACGGCAGCCGTCGCTTGACGTCGTCACTGATCAGCTTTTCGCCCGAGGCGATTGCAGCGCGAATGGCCGGCCCGATCTTCTGTCCGAGCGCCGGCCAGGCCTCCTCGTTGTCTTTCGCGATCACGATCGTATCGTTATACACAAAGACCTGCTTGATTCCTTCGACAGCAAACAATCCCTCGAGCAGCGGCGAGCCCTCGGCCATCTCGGCGCTGGTGCAGCGCACCGAGCCCTCGGGATAAACCGGTCGATCGACCGTGAACTTGCAGACATTCGGGTCCATCTGCGGTTCGCCGGTAATCTGAATCTGCTGAGTATCCTCGGTCATGACATGTCCTCTCTATCTAGACACTAAACGATTGTCCCTTGTCACCCTGCTGGCCCGACTCATCGATACTGCGCAGGTGATCGAACGTGTATATGCCGGTACTGTGGCCGTCGGAGAAGCTTATACTCACGCCGTAGCGGCCGACCGCCTTGATATCGGTAATCGAGATGTCGAGCGGTACCCGCCCGGTATCGAGAATCTGTTTGCCGGTGTCCTCATCGATGCAGTTGGCGCAGGTGCACTTCAGCCGGAGATTGTAGGGGGTGTGGCGGGTCTGTTCGCCGCCCGGCCAGTCGATAACCAGCTCGCCCTTGTCCGTCATTGACATCTGCTCCGGCTCCTTGCCGCCGGCCGAGGCGTGTTTGTCGAGTTGGGCACTGAGGTTGTCGGCAACCGTCAGGAACGCTTCCGAGGCCGCACTGCCCTTATCCTGGTGCAGTACCGGCACCCCTTCTTCGCCCGACATCATGATCACCGGATCGAGCGGGATCGAACTGAGATACGGTACCCCGAGTTGTTCGGCCATGGCGCGGCCGCCGCCCTCCTTGAAGATAGCCGTTTCCTTGCCGCAGTGCTTACAGGTGAAGCCGCTCATGTTTTCAATGATCCCCAGCACCGGGACATTGACCTGCTCAAACATCCGCAAACCCTTCCGGGCCACACCAAGGGCAACATCCTGCGGCGTCGTTACGATCACCGCGCCGGACAGCGAAGCCTGCTGGGCCAGGGTCAACTGTACGTCACCGGTCCCCGGTGGCAGGTCGATCAACAGGAAGTCCCGCTCGCCCCACTCGACGGCGCCGATAAACTGCATGATCATTTTCATGGCGATCGGCGCCCGCCAGATCACCGGGCTGTCATCCTCCATGAGCAGGCCGATCGAGATGAAGTCGATGCCGTGGCGGTTGACCGGTGTCAGTTTCTGTTCCTCGGTGATCCCGGCCTTGTCGGTACCGGCGCCGAGCATGCCCGGCTGGCTGGGGCCGTAGATATCGGCATCCATCAGACCAACCGAGAAGCCGCGCTCCCTGAGCGCTACCGCCAGGTTGGCCGAGACGGTCGATTTGCCGACCCCGCCCTTGCCGCTTGCGACCGCGATGATATGCTTCACGCCCGCCAGAGCCGGTGGCACGGCGCGGGCGGTGACCTGCGGACGGGCCTGGCCGCCGGCCGGGGCATCGGCCGGAGCCGACTGCTTGCGATTCTTCTTGAAAAACATGGATTATCCTTCTCTATCTTCTATACGCATCCCGGGCGCCATTTCTTGGTCTTTGGGGGCATCGTTCCGTCCGAGTGCCCCGACCTAGAAGCAACACTGTCGGCCGGGAATTGTTCGCTAACAATCGGCGAATATAGCAGTTAGGGAAGGTCGACGCAATCAGTCGCCAAACGCCCGACGGTACCAGATCGGGATCAGAGCAAGCCCGAGCGCAATTGCCCCGAGCGGCCACCAGAACGGCTGGTCGGGCAGGCGGACCAGCAAACGGCCGATTCCGTACAGCAGGAAAAACAACGAGAGACCACACGAGCCGGTCAGGATGAGCCGGTTGATCAGGCGATCGCCGGGCCGCGATGGCTCCGCGCCGGCCAGCCGGGCGGTTTGTTTCCACAGGCCGGGCGGCTGCACCCGTTTGTAGAACGCGACGCGTGTCTGATCGTCGGTAGGGGGAGTCACGTAGGTGATCAGGACTGCCATCACTGTCGAGGTGAGAGCCATACCACCCAGCCGAATCCACTCCTGTTCAGTGACCACCAGCAGGATCGGCGCCACCACCAGCGACGTGATAATGGCAGCCAGTTCCGAGTACAGATTGATCCGCTCCCACAGCCAGCGAAGCACCAGTACCGCTCCCATCCCGGCGCCAAACAACAGCGAGATAAACCAGGCAGTCTGGATCGAGCCGAGATTGGCCATAATGGTCACGGCGATCACCAGAATGAGCAGATTCGAAAACCTGGCGGCTGCGACCAGTTCGATGTTTTTCGGGTGGCGGCGCAGCCAACGTTCGCATATCAGTCGCTTGTAGATGTCGTTGCTCCAGTAGCTGGCGCCCCAGTTGAGGTGCGTGTCGATGGTCGAGGCCAGCGCGGCCAAAAGGCCGGTGAGCATCAAGCCGCGCACTCCGGGCGGCAGATGCTCGTTGATACCGGTCACAAAGAGGATTTCACGAGCGGCGGCGAAGGACTCACTGCCGACTTCTTCAAGCCCGAACGGATACAGCACCAGAATGCCCACGCCGATCACCAGCCAGAAGAGGCTTCGCAACAGAATCTGCAGCCAGGCAAACAACACGCCGGCCACACGCGCATCGCGATCGGTTCGACATCCCATTGATCGCTGGGCCAGATAACCGGTGCCATCGGAGTTCATCTGGTAGAACCATTGCAGGCCGAT
>WJMS01000183.1 GCA_014727815.1 candidate division GN15 bacterium | reverse complement strand
TGGATATCACCGGTGATATCGATGATGGTACCGTCACCCTGAGTACTGAAGGTGAGTTCACGCGTGTCAATCATAGGTCTACTTGTAGAGGAAGCGCTTGATTTTCTTGGTGGAGGTCTTCTCCAGCTCGGTGAGCGAGATATCAAAACTGGCGATTCGCTTGTATTCGGCCATGCCGGCGTTGACCTGTTTGACGTCTTCGGAGATAGCCGTTTCGATGAGTGACTCATCGGGTTCTTCGGGTGACATGCCGTGCACTTCGGCAAAGTAGTCAAAATCCGGCACCAGCACCGCAAGCACCTCTTCCCCGTGTTTCTTTTCGTTTTGGCGCCCGAACACCACGGCCTCGTCGATACTCGGCGTAAGCACGAGTTTCTCTTCGATCTCTTCGGGGTAGATGTTTTTGCCGGCGGCGGAGACGATGACGTTTTTGGCCCGGCCGGTGATCCAGACGTGGCCGCGCTGATCGATATGCCCGAGATCGCCGGTATGCAGCCAGCCGTCTTTGAGCAGTTCGGCGGTGGCTTCGGGATTGTCGCGGTAGCCCGGTGTGGTGTTGGGTCCGCGGACGATGATCTCGCCGATCCCGGCTGTATCCGGATTGGCTATGCGCACGTCGACATCGTTGAGGGGCGGACCGACCGAGCCGAACTCGATATCCTCGGGGCGGTTCACGGAGACAACCGGTGAGCATTCGGTCAGGCCGTAGCCCTGCAGGAAGGTAAAGCCGATCAGATTGAAGAACTCGGCAATCCGTGGTGGCAGGGCGGCGCCGCCGGAGACGAACAGGCGGATCGTGCTCAGGCCGGCCTTCGTGCGCAACGAGGCGAACAGACCTACGCCGGCTTTGCGTCCGGCGCGCCAGGCGACCGAGGAAGCGGTATACAGGGTATGGAAGAGCGCCCGGCGGGGCAACGGCGCCGAGGCGATCTTGCGCCGCATCGATTGGTACATCTTCTCGTACAGCAGTGGGACGCCGCACATGATGCTGACGTTGTTCGCGCCGAGATCTTCGAGTATCTCTTTCGATTTGAGTGATCGGGCATAGACGATGGTGGCGCCGATCGTCAGGGGCGCAAGGAAGCCACAGGTAGCCTCGAAGGTATGGTGGAGCGGCAGGACTGACAGAAACGTATCCGACTCGGCCAGACCGAGGGTATCGACCGCCTGACGAACATTGCTCAGTAGATTAGTGTGGGTAAGCATAACTGCTTTGGGAGTACCGGTAGTGCCCGAGGTGTAGATCAATACCGCCGTTTCATTGAATTCACCCGGTTCGAATGTATCGGAACCGCCGTCGGCAGACATCGATTCAAAGGTATCCGCGTATTCGTGCGGACCGGCATCGTTGCGCGAGCCGGGTGAGTCGAGCGAGAGAACCCGGAGCGAGCGGCCGATCTCGCCGAGCAGGCTGTCGCATCGGGCCGAACAGAACACGGCCTCGAGTTTGGCATGCTCCACGACTGCTTTGACTTCGCTGGCCCTGTAATTGGCGTCGATCGGCACCACGGTTTTGCCGGCGGCGACAATGGCCAGATAGCAGATCGTCCATTCGGGCCGGTTCTCGGACAGCAGACCGATCTCAGCCATCGAGTCATACGGTGGCTGCCGCAATGAAGCAGCCAGCGCGGTTACTCGGCGCCGGAGCTCACCGTAGGTGTAGCGCGAGCCTTTGCCGCCGTAGCCGACGACTGCCGGTTTGTCGGGCAGTTGCTCGGCGATTGCCGCAACGGCGGCGAACAGGTGCAGGCGTGACCGGTCGGTCTGTGTGGATTGTGCCGTCATGCCGGGAAGGTAGTACAAACCGGCCGCTGACAAAAGAGCAAAACGCCCCCGGCGAGGCGATCGCACGGACAAGTCGTTGGGCCACAAAAGAAAAGCCGGAGAGAGCGAAAGCCTCTCTCCGGCTGACGGATATGCTGTGTAAACGTCTGTCGTTTATTCGACAGTGATCGTCTCGGAGATCACGATACCGCCACGCGGGTCGGTATCGGTGATATTCAGCGTATAATCGCCGGCGGCGCCGGGCGCGGTCCAGGCAAAGCCGTTGGCTTCACCATACGCATCGGTTTCCTGCGTGCCACCGGATACGGAACCGGCGGCGGCGGTCAGGTTGAGGGTATGGTCACCGAGCGGGTTGCCCCAGCGATCGTTGATCGTCACACCGACATTGACCACTTCACCCGGAGCAACCTTACTCGGAACGCGGATCGACGAGGAGCCGATATAGGCGTTGCCGGTGAGGATGGTCACGTTGACGGAGGTAAAGGCGGTACCGCCATGCCAGAACTGCACGTTGTCGACCGCACCGATACCATCGTCATTGCCACCGGTTATGGAGCGGTCAATATCAAGGGTCGGCGCCTTCATCTTGATTCGCGAGGATGAACCGTAACAGCCATTGTGGAGACTGGCGCCACCGATGGAAATGAAGCTGGCATCGGCTTCAAACGGGGTACCATCGACCACCGGGTTGTTGTTCGGGTCGGTTCCCTCGACATAGATCACGTACTCGGAATTCCCATCGGCATAAATGC
>WJMS01000182.1 GCA_014727815.1 candidate division GN15 bacterium | reverse complement strand
TGGCGATGTTGAATCTCGACGGCTACCCGGGCCTGAGACACTACGTTCGCTACACGCTCCAGTCGCCGCTGTCGAATGATACGATGGTGTCGACGATCAAGCGGATGCCGGCCGATTATTATGCGCTCGACTCAATCGACAGGCGGTTGATGCGCCTTCGAGCGGGCGTCGAGGAGAAAGAGACGGCGTCGGAGCCGGGGGATATCCCGGTAGTCGAGCGCCAGACGCCAACGATCACTCGTCGTCGCGAACTCGCCGACACCACCACTGAGCGTTAACAGACACTCTCAAGGGGACATAGAGACATGACACAGTCATCACGGACGATGACATCGAACCGCATGAGTCACGGTCGATGGAACTCCCGGATAGAGCGGGTGTCGATCGACACGAGTCGGCTCGACCGGGAGATTATCCGCGATCGCGGCGCCCCGGAAGGGGTGGCAGAACCGGTTACACTGGTGGCCTCGCGCGCCCGGGCTCGGGCCGAACGCCGCGCCGCCCGACAAATGAGATTGCCAAAACCGACGCTTCGTGCGCTGTCATCACCGACCGCCTCGGCGGCGATCGCGATCCTGGCAACCGTGGCGGTGGGACTGGCCGCGGGTGTCGACGCACTGCTGCTGATAGCGGTTGCGCTCGGCTTTGCCGGCGTGCGCCGGTTGACGCAGTACCTGACCGGCCTTCGCCGCGTCTTCGGCCCGGTTCAGCGACGCCATCGCTGGCAGGCCGCATTACTTGACGAACTCAAAGTGGCAACGGCGACGTTTGCGGTTGCCTATCTTGTAACGGCGCCGGTGGCGCCGATTGTACTGGTGCTGATGGTTGGTCTCAATGTGGCCCTGCAGTTGGGCTGGTGGCGAGTGATTCAGCATTATTGGCGGCTTGCGCCCGAAGAGCTGGACCAGAGCGCCACCACGCGCGTGGTGATCGCCGGTACCGGGAAGCGCGCCAAACGGGTGGCCGACATGCTGCTCGATTCCACTGAAGAAGATTCGACGGTGGTTGGCTTTATCGACAACCGGGCCAACCCACTCTGGCGCTACCGTGATGTTCCGTTGTTGGGTACACCGGATATGATTCGGCAACTGGTGGGCGGATCGCAGATGGATGCGCTGATGCTGGCGGTCGAACCGGAGCAGTTACCGCAGATGCAGAGGCTGATCGAGGAGGCGGAGCGGATGGGTCTGCCGGTCTGCGTGATGCCGGAATGTTACGGCGGCGCGGTTGGCGGCTTCGCCGCAGCAGAGATCGCCGGCAAGCCGGCGCTGGTGCTTCGCGCCGTCCCCGAATCACGTTTCGCCAAACTGGCGAAGGCGACTATCGATCGGCTGGGCGCAGTTGTCGGGATCGTGTTGACGGCGCCGATCATGGCGATTTGCGCGGCGCTGATCAAACTGGAGAGCCGTGGGCCGATCCTGTTTACACAGGTCCGGGCCGGTATCAACGGTCGCCCGTTCCAGCTGTACAAATTCCGCACGATGTGCGCCGATGCGGAACGGAAGAAAGCGACGCTTCAGGACCAAAATGAAATGTCCGGCCCCGTTTTCAAGATCAAAGAGGATCCGCGCATCACGACCGTGGGTCGGTTCTTACGTAAGTATTCGCTCGATGAGTTACCGCAGTTTTTCAATATCCTGAAAGGTGACATGTCGCTGGTCGGACCCCGCCCGCCGTTGCCGCGCGAGGTGGTCGAGTTTGCCGGATGGCAGCGTCGCAAGCTGTCGGTCAAGCCCGGTCTGACCTGTTTGTGGCAGGTCAACGGGCGTAACGAGATTGATTTCGAAGACTGGATGCGGCTCGATCTCGAGTATATCGACACCTGGTCACTGGCCAATGATGTGCGACTGATTGCCAGGACGGTCCCCACCGTGATCAAAGGCTCAGGGATGTAAGGTGATGATGTTCGTGAACTACCGCACGCTATCGACGACATTCCTGCTCGTGGTGACGCTGACCTTAACGGCCACGGCAGCGGGAGTGCTGCCGGTGGGGCAGCCGGAGTACCGGGCGATTTATGATCGGCTGGAACGACTGGAGACGCTGTCGGCCGACCGGGTCGACTGGCAGCTTGGCCCTTACCCGCTCGATGATGACCGGTTTTCGTTCGGTCCCTTCACGCAGTTTAGAAATGCCGCCGAGCAGCGGGTACACATGTTCGGTTTTGCCGGTGGTGATGTGCGTGCGAGCAAGGGCAATTCCGGTGAGGCATTCGGCTCGTTTCGCGGCGGCCTGGTCGGCCGTCCGATCGACCGCGTGTTTGTCTACGGGTCATTCACGATCGATGAAGAGCTGGCCGAGGATCCGGAGTATCACGGCAAGGTCTGGCGCGGGTTTGCGGGCGATGTGCAGGATGCGTTTGTGCGAATCGATGGCGGCTCGTTTGCGGCCACGATCGGTCGGTTCGGCTCGTTCTGGGGTATCCGCAACTCGCTGGTGCTGGCCGGGGACAGCCGGCTCGACGGGTTCGGCTATCGGTTCCGCTGGGGGCGGCTGACAATCAGTTATCGCCTCGCGCGGCTGGACGGCCTCTCCCCTCAGCATGATGGTGTCGAGGAGTTCGAAAACCGCTATTTCGCCGGCCATCGGCTGGACTGGCATATCTCCGACCGCTTCCGAATCGGCGGATTCGAGACGGTAATTTTCGGCGGGCCGGGACGACAGATTGAGTTGTTTTATCTCAACCCGCTGATCTTTTTCCACGGCACCCAGCTCAACGAGGGCGCCGATGACAACACGTTGATCGGATTCGATTTTACGGCCCGGCCGATGCTCGGATTGAAGCTGTACGGGCAATTGCTGATCGATGACTTCCAGATCGACAAGAGAAGCCAGGGCGACCAGGAGACCGATCAGTTTGGCGCTACGTTTGGTCTGTATGCGGTCGATTTTCCGCCGCAGTGTGACGTGCGGCTGGAGTACACCAGGGTTACGAACTGGACCTTCAACCAGGTCCTGGAGCGCAACCGGTATTCGATTAATGGTGACCCGCTGGGGGCGGCCCGGGGCAACGACTACGATGAATTTCGCTTGAGCCTGATTCGATGGCTCGATGATGACCTGTCGGTGCGTCTCAACGGCGGCTGGCTTCGCCAGGGTGAGGGGAGGGTCGATGCCGAGTGGACGGCGCCGTGGCTGGCGACGGACGGCGACTACAGTGAACCGTTCCCGACCGGCGTGGTGGAACGGACGGTTACCGGCTCGCTGGGGCTGAACGGTTTCGTCGGCGACTACCTGTTTGTTGATGTCACCGGGGGCGTGGAGTTTGTACACAACCGGAATCATGTTGCCGGTGATGAGGCCACCCGGCCGTTTGCGCAGGTGACGGTATCGGCGTTTTTGTCGACGCTGGTTGATCTGGAGTAGGATGACAATAGCCCTTGACAGTTTCGGCTTTGCTGCCGATACTTGGGGAGAAGCTGATCGATAACTGACTGCAAACTCGGAAAGGAGACGATGTCGTTTATGTTGTCCATTGTGCGCATAGTTGTTGACGATGTACGCCCTTTCCGGACGCGGCCCTGATATCCGCTCTCGATAGCTGATCAGTGCAGGCCTCCCCGCGCGGGCAGGTCTTTTTTTGTGCCGCCATCCCGGGCGGGCGTAGATTGCGCGCAGCCGACCCGGCTGCAGAATAATCCATGACACGTACGAATGATTGTGACCGATACCGGGGTCTGTTTGACTCTCTGTGTCGGGGCAATCGTTCAAACGCATAACTACGACTATGTAAGGATATGAAGCGATGACGCTTATAGAACTGGGATGGCATCCCGATTTCGAACAACATTTCTCATCAGGACCGGACAATACCCGCATACCGGCGCGCGTGGTCCGTCAGGACAGCCAGCGCTACCGTCTGGTGAGCGAGCCCGGGGAGTTCACCGGCATTATCACGGGCCGGATGCTTCACCTGAGCGATTCCGAGGAAGAATTGCCGGCGGTTGGTGACTGGGTCGTGATCGAGCCGCAGAGCGACGGTGCGACGGCGATCATCCTGGATGTTCTCCCCCGCCGCAGCGCCTTCAAACGTACGGTGCCGTCGTCGAGAAAAGGCGCAGCGCGGGCGCAGGTGGTGGCCGCCAATATCGACACGCTTTTTCTGGTCCACGGTCTCGATGACAACTTCCGGCTTCGTCGAATAGAACGTTATGTCACCCTGGCCTGGGAGTCGGGCGCCACGCCGGTGGTAGTGCTCAACAAGGCCGACCTTCGCGAGGATATCGACGAGGTGCTGGTCGAGGTGGCGGGGGTTAGTCCCGGGGTCGATGTGCACGCGGTGAGTGCCCTGGACGGCGATGGGATCGAGCCGCTGCGGAGGTACTGCACGGTGGGGCGGACGGTTGGCCTGACCGGCTCATCGGGGGTCGGCAAGTCGACCCTGATCAACGCCCTGCTCGGCGAGGCGCGGATGCGTACGACTGAGGTGCGGACCGGTGACAGTCGCGGCAGGCACACGACCACACATCGGGAGCTGGTCCGTCTTTCCGACGGCGGCCTGTTGATCGATACGCCGGGGATGCGCGAGCTGGCGTTGTGGAGTGATGGTGAGGGGGTGAGCGCGACGTTCAGTGATATCGAGACACTGGCCGAGCAATGTCGTTTTCGTGATTGCCGTCACGACAGCGAGCCGGGTTGTGCGGTAAAGGCGGCGCTGGAATCGGGTGAGCTGAGCGCGGCGCGTTTGGAGAGCTATCGCAAGCAGCAGCGTGAGATCGCGTTTCTGGAACGTCGGCGGGACCGCTCGGCGGCGCTGGCGGAGCAGGCCAAGTGGAAGAAGATCAGCAAGATTGTACGGCGTTACTACAAGGAGAGATAGGTTGGTGTGGCGGTATCACATACGTGCGGCACGAAAGTAAAGGGACTTGACACCTCTTCTTTCGACGTGTATCGTGCGAGTGGATCCCGGATATAAATCAGAATCAACGACTATCTCATTAACGCGCGTATACTATCACCTAACAGGGAGTTCGTCATGAGGAAACCTGTGTCTACACTGTTGCTGCTGGGTGCGCTTCTGTTGACCGCTTCGATGCTGATGGCGGAGGAGCATATGCAGGAGGGACAGCAGGGAATGCCCGAGATGGGTCCGCCCGAAGAAATGAAGCATCTGGAGGGCATGATCGGCATGTGGGATGTCGCATCGAAGATGAAGATGGATCCGACCTCGGATGAGTGGACCGATTTTTCGGCCACCGCTGAGTTCTCCTACATTCTCGATGGCGCGGCCCTGCGGATGGACTATGAAGGCCAGATGATGGGGATGCCGTACAAGGGCCTGAGTATTTCGGCCTACGATCGTGAGCACGAGGAGTGGCAGGATACCTGGGTGGACAACATGACCGGCCGAATCATGATGATGACCGGCTGGGAGAAAGACGGCAAGCGGGTCATGCAGGGTAAGGATATCTGGAACGGGCAGGAGATGCTGGTCCGGACGACCTCGCACAACATGACCGACGATTCGTTCGACTGGAAGTATGAAACTTCGACCGACGGCGGCAAGACATGGGAGACCATGATGACCGCCACCTATACCAAGCGGCAGTAAGCGCGGCTCTGGATGGATAGTGGGACGCCGGAGGCATGAAGCCTCCGGCGTTTTTGTTTACCCCGAGATGTACCCGCCCTGGCGGCGGGGGTGTTCTTCGTTCGTTCAAAACGGTATTGCCAGCAGGCCGATACTTATCAGGCTGATGAGAAGCGAGAGGATGGCGATTACCAGCTGGATCGTATCGATCATCGCCGAATAACTCCCGGAGCTGATCATCTCTTTCACCGGCGCCAGCCGGTTTTTCTGCGGTTTGCGGCCTTTGATCACCTTGCGGACGGTCTTCTTCTTTTTGCCGTTGGGTCGAAAGAGCTTACCGAACAGACGTCGGAACGGCAGGTGTGGAATCGAGCCAACCCCGGCGGTAATGACGGCATAGACGGCGGCCGCCCAGAGCGGTGGTGGTTCGGCCCAGTAGTCATAGTACCAGGGATAGACGACGGTGGCGGCGCAGAGCCCGCCGATCAGGAGCACCCAGCCGATATAGGGGGTGCGGTTGAGGCGGAGGATGTAGCCGACGGTCAGGGGGATGACCAGGAGAATCGCCGACCAGTGCACGTAGACATCGGCAGCATGATACAACACCAGCGTCTGCTGGAGAAAGACGGTGGCGCCGACGACGGCGATCACAAAGAGGCAGCAGCCGAGGCAGGCGCGTAGAAATCTCGTGGGTCCCGACTGATGCTGGTAGACCGTCTCTCGGGTCGGAATTTGCCGTCGGGTCGGCGCGGGGGTTTTGGTCCGGGTAGCCATCTACGGGGAGTTATCGGACAGGTGACCGGGGTATCTGAGGCTAAAGTGACGGCGGTGTAATCCACTCTCTTCCAAGCTCATATAGGAATGCCCGGCCGGTTGACCGGGCATCGGACATCGATAATCCTGGAAGACTGGTCGGTTTACAGTTCGCCGTTCGGTCCGAGCTTCATGACGTGGGCGCGCGGGCCTTTGTCGTAGGTCACGAGAATGCCGCCGTCAGCCGCCTCGGCAATGGCCGGATAATAGCCGAACTGGCCCTGATCGTAGGTCTTCTGCCAGAGCAGCCGGCCGCCCCGGGCGATACGGGACACCAGGATATTCCCGGTTCCGCCGCAGACACCGGGCATCTGCCGGCCCACCAGGAGCAGGTCACCGTTTTCGGCAAGGCACATGTCGGCGCAGTCGGTCGTCGTTGGTGAGTGGTCCTGGTATTCCCAGAGCAGCGTGCCGGAGGCATCGACTGCGTACAGGATAATATCGTAGCCACCGGTACCGACCCCCCAGCCGGCCATGACGTATGAGTCGTTCACCCGGACCAGCGCCATAGGTACATCGACTCCCACCCGGCCGAATTCACGTTGCCAGGCGGGATTGCCATCCGAATCGGTTTTTATCAGGAGCATATCGGCCGCCATGTGGTCGAATCGGTTGCGCACCGAGGCGCAGAGGAAGCCGCCATCGGAAGTCTCGACAACGGCGCGGATATCACTGTGATCGGAGACCTGCAGGGTTTTCGACCAGAGGACGTTACCGGACTTGTCGGTACGGATGATCTTGGGGCGGGCGTTCACCGATGGATACCGGCCGACGACCACAAAGCCGCCATCGGTGGTCTCGGTCAGGACGTTGTTGCTGTTGAGAAAGAGGTTGCCGAGATCACTTTCCCAGAGCACATCGCCATTGGCCGTCAGCTTTCTCAAGTTCTGTCGCGAGGGTGAGGTGATACCGACCATAGCGAGGTTACCGTCGGCGGTCGCGCAGCCGGCATGGACATTGTCGTACCAGCCGCCATCGTATTCGCGACGCCATTCGATCCCGCCGCGGCTGTCGAACTTGATCACCAGGGCATCGGATGCCATCGGGTCGCCGATCGCCACCGCGCCCATCATGAGGCAGCCGTTGTCTTTGGTCGGTATGACGACCCGGCTTGTATAGGTGCCGGTGGCGGCCGGGTCGACAATCGTGGACCAGGGCCTCACGGGAGTGCCGGGTGGATGAACGACCTCGCCATTGATTTCAGTGTGGTCGTTGTGCGCCACGGGTGGGTCGGATGAGCAGGCGAGCAATGCGGCGAGAGTGAGGACGGCCACAAAAGCCGCCAGTATGCGTGTCAGCATAAGGAGCCCCTCCCTGAATTGGACTGCTTAAGATTTGGGATCCGCGTGTATGTAATATACACTCAGGAGTCCTTTTTGCGTCGTCCTTTTTTGGCTTTTCTGGCAGACGCGGCGGCGAACCTTGCCTGCAATCGATTGTTGAGCACGTACATGGGGTTTTGCGCGGTGATGTGATTCGGTTGCGAGGCTCCTGGTGAATTGATAATATCAAGAAGACTAACAACTTACATCCTTTCGGCAGATATTATGACATTCGCTGTCGGAAGAAAGGAAGATAGATACTATGGCAACCGGCACTCCGGACCAACCACAACATACCAATCATCTAATCGATGAGAACTCACCCTATCTGCTGTCGCACGCACACAACCCGGTCAACTGGTACCCGTGGGGTGAGGAAGCGCTGCAGAGGGCGAAGGATGAAGACAAGCCGATCTTTCTCTCGATCGGCTACGCCGCCTGTCACTGGTGTCATGTGATGGAGCATGAGTCGTTTGAGAATGAGCGTATCGCGGCGGTGCTCAACGAGCACTATGTCTCGATCAAGGTCGATCGGGAACAGCGGCCCGATATCGATACGATATACATGTCGTTTACCCAGGCGTTGACCGGGCATGGTGGCTGGCCGATGTCGGTCTTCCTCACGCCGGATCGCAAACCGTTTTTTGCCGGGACGTATTTTCCACCCGAGGATCGCGGCGGGCATCCGGGGTTCATGCGGGTGGTAAGTGAGATTGCCGCGGCGTGGACCGAGTCGAAAGAGCAGATTCTGGAATCATCGGAAGACATCCACGACAAGATCAGCCGGGCCCTGAGTGTGTCGGCCGACCCGAGCCCGGTGCACGACGGTATGATTGCGCGCGGCGCCGATGCGTTGATGCAGCAGACCGATCCGGTCTACGGTGGTTTCGGGCAGGCGCCGAAGTTCCCGCATGCTACGGAATTGTCGCTGCTGCTGCGGCAGTACCGTCGCTCGGGCGACCTGACCTATCTGCAGGCGGCTGAACGCGCCCTGCTGGGTATGGCTCGGGGCGGCATTTGCGACCAGCTTGGCGGCGGCTTTGCCCGCTACTCGGTCGATCAGCGCTGGCTGGTTCCGCATTTTGAGAAGATGCTGTATGACAACGGTCTGCTGGTGACGACCTATGCCGAGGCGTACCAGGTTACGGGTAATCCCGAATACCTGCAGGCCATCGGTGGCACGCTTGATTTCATGCTGCGCGAGATGGCCGATGACTCGGGTGGGTTTTATTCGGCGCTCGATGCCGACAGCGACGGGGTCGAGGGGAAGTTCTATGTGTGGGACAAGGCCGAGATCGAGGAGGTTCTCGGTGATGCGGCGGATGAGTTTGTACGCTATTACAATGTGACCGATGCCGGTAATTTCGAGGGGAAGAATATCCTGCATGTCGACGCCAATTCGGAGCGAGTGCGGCAGGAATCGAAACGGGAGGATTTCGATGGCTACCTCGCCGACTGCCGGGCGAAGTTGTTTGCTGTCCGTTCGAAGCGGGTGCGGCCGCTGACCGATGATAAGGTGTTGACATCGTGGAACGGCCTGGCGCTTTCGGCGCTGTGCCGTGGTTACCAGGTGACCGAGGAAGCGCGGTACCTGGAGGCAGCGCGGAAGAATGCGATGTTTGTCCGGCAGGAGTTGTTCGTCAACGAGGCGCTCACGCACAGCTGGCGGGAGGGCAAGCATTCGACCGGGCAGTTTTTGGAGGACTATGCTTACTATATCCGGGGGCTGATCGACTTGTATGAGTCGGACAGTTCGGCCGACAATATCCGCTGGCTGGAG
>WJMS01000181.1 GCA_014727815.1 candidate division GN15 bacterium | reverse complement strand
TCTTCGTGAAGTGTTGTATTGCACATGATCCCACCCGGGACGGGTGGGGTACTCGTGTACTCGTGTATTGCACATGATCCCACCCGGGACGGGTGGGGTACTCGTGGGCCACCCGGGCGACCCGGACCTAGGAAGAATCAAGATGGACTCCGGATCAAGTCCGGAGTGACAGAGTTGGGAATCCGGAGTGACAGAGTTGGAAGTCCGGAGTGACAGAGTTGGGAGTCCGGAGTGACAGAGTTGGGGGAGTGACAGGCCTTCGGCGTGTGGTTCGGAAGCCGGGCTGCTAGCTTGTCCGTAGCGCCGGGCTGCACGCCCGAGCTGAGCGTGCCTGAGAGGCAGCCTCGGCCTACTCGACTGTTACTTGTGTTGCCGGTCTGTATCCCATGGCTTCAAAGCGCAGGGCCGTCAACTCGATGGAGCTGTGCAGAAAAGGTACAGCGGCTGACAGGATGCTCTCCCCAATAGCCCGCCACCCCCGCCAGCGCTTCAGTTTCCCCAAACAGCGACGATATACTCAATAATGTTGGACAACACATCCGCGACAGTTACCCGCATCTCGACGAACCCTTCATCCGTCACCTGTCGCACCGCCTGACATCACCATAGCTCGCAGCCTGAAGACAGGCATGGACCAGCCACGTGAACGGGGCGTGATTCAGTGGCCGGGTTCGTGGAAACCGTCGGCGCCAACCGTCGGTCGGGGAAGAGGCCCATTCTGAATTGTCATCCCGACAGCAGCTTCATCACGTACGCTGGCTCATCAACCCGGACGGGCACGGGCGAGCCGCTCGCACAGGTATAGAAACAGATAGCGATGCAGAAGCTTAAACATTTGACAAGGGGAACACCATGTTACGTTTCCGCACCATTCTCGCGTTGAGCCTGTGTCTGGTTTTGGCCGGGCAGTTGGCGTTTGGTTCCGAGACGATCAAGATCGGGCTGAACTATCCGGAGACCGGGCCGTACAGCGTCCAGGGCGCCGACCAGTTCCGGGCCGCTGTGATGGCGGTTGAAGAAATCAATGCCGCCGGCGGTATTCTCGGCAAGCAGGTTGAACTCGTTACCCGGGATTCGAAATCGAATCCGGACGTGTCGGTGCAGAATGTCACCGACCTGATCGACAACGAGAAGGTCAAGATGGTCTTCGGCGGTTCGTCGAGCGGCGTTGCGGTTGCGGTCGGCGAAGTCTGCCAGCAGAAGGGCGTACCGTTTTTCGGCACATTGACGTATTCGACCGCGACCACCGGCACCAAGGCGCATCGGTACACCTTCCGCGAGTGCTATGATTCGTGGATGGCCGCCAAGGCGCTGGCCGAGTACCTGAAGAGCAATTTCCCGGACAAGAAGTACATGTATATCACGGCCGATTACACGTGGGGCTGGACGACCGAGGCCTCGATGCGCAAGCTGACCGGCACCGATGATGCCTATGCGCACAAGGGCGTGCTGACACCGCTGGGGACCGAGGACTTTTCAAAACAGCTGGCGCTGGCCAAAATGCTCAAGCCGGATGTGCTCGTGCTGGTGCTGTTCGGCAGTGACATGGTCAATGCGATTCGCCAGGCGACGAGCATGGGGCTTAAATCGAGCTGCCAGATCGTGGTGCCGAACCTGACGCTCGGTATGGCCGAGGGCGGCGGCCCGAAAGTCATGGAGGGCGTGGTTGGCGCGCTGCCGTGGTGCTGGCAGGTGCCGTACAAGTACAACTACCCGACCGGCAAGGCGTTTGTCGAGAGTTATGCGGCCAAGCACAACCGGTATCCGAGCACGTCGGGCGCGTCGGCCTATACTATCATGCACGAGTACAAGGATGCTGTGCAGCGGGCCGGTTCGTTCACGGGCGCCAAGGTAGTGGCGGCGCTGGAGGGACATACTTACCAGTTGCTCAAGGATCCGCAGACCTGGCGTGATTTCGATCACCAGTCGGTCCAGACGGTCTATGCCGTGAAGTGCAAGCCGCAGGCGGAGGTGCTGAAGGATCAGTACAAGCAGGACTACTTCGAAATCATGAGCAGCCTTCCCGGCGACCAGGCGGTTATCAGCAAAGCCGAGTGGGAAAACGTGCGGCGCACCAATAACCTGGCGCTCGAGCTCGAGCCGCTGAAGACGGTAGCGTCGGAATAGTCACGAGGGAGAGGCCGGTCGGACCGGCACCAATGGAACAGGGCCAGGGCGCCGGTGATAGTTACCGGTGCCCGCTCCAAAAGGATTGGCAATGCTTAAGCTAACTTCGTGGAAAATCAAGCACCAGATCATGAGCGCCGGTGTGGTCAGCCTGGTGGTTGTTCTCGGTATCATTTTCTATTTCTACTCGTTTACGAACGAGTCGCTTACCGAGAACAGCTCGCGGTTGATCGGCCTGACGACCTCGCAGTACGGCGACAAGGTGGAGCGGACGATCGAGACCCATTCGCGCAGTTTTGCCGACTGGGCGCGCGATGATGTCTTCGGGTTGTCGATCGAGTTCAGTACCACCGCCGAACTCGGCGCCGGGTTCACAGAATGGCTGGCCGGTTCGGATGGGTTTGTCCTGCTGGCGCTCGTTGATCGGTCGGGGAGGGTCATAGAATATGCGTGGGACAGCGATGCCGGCGCGAAGAGTAAGAACCTGAGCGGGACGGTGATCGATGATCTCGCGGCGGTGGCCGGCGAGGCCGACCTGCAGGCAGCGTACGTGACCAGCGATGTGCTGGCCGATTGCGGTATCGCCAAGCCGTCGACATTCCTGTATCGTCGGTGGGCGTACAGCTCATCGGGCGAACGTATCGGCGCCTTCATCGGGTATTTCGACTGGCGCAAGGTGGCATCGGACATGAACGCGTGCGTGACCTCGCTTACCGGTTATGGTCTGCCCGACAGTCGGGTGGCGATTGCGCTCGGCAAGGACAAGACACCGGTGGCCGAGGCGGGCAGTGACGAGGCGGCGGTTACGAATGATCGGGGCGGCTGGTGCACGGCGCTTCGGCACCGGGCCGACCAGGAAACCGACCTGCACGAACTGGCCGGTGAACCGACGTTCGTGGGCAGCCGCACGCTGCAGCATCCTGACGCGCTGCTGGGCAACAGTCAGTCCGGCGCCAGGGTGTATTTCGGGACAGCCGTGCCGGAATCAAATGTCACCGCGCAGCTGCACAGCCGGGTGATCAGTATCCTGATAATCGGTCTGCTCGGCACCCTGCTGGTCGGCTTTTTGAGCTGGCTGGTGGCAGGGAGGATTTCGCGACGGTTGAACCGGATCGCCGCGGTTGCGACCGAGATGTCGCGGGGTGATATCGAGCATGATCTCGAGATCGACTCGAAGGACGAGGTCGGCACGCTGGCGGCCGCGTTCAATCAGCTCGGGGCGTATATCAACGAGATGGCGGTGGTTGCCCGGCGTATCTCCGAGCGTGACCTGACGGTCACGGTGGAAGCGCGCTCGGAGCGCGATGTGCTCGGGCAGTCGTTGGTGGTGATGGTCGACAACCTGTCGTCGATCATCCGGCAACTGGCCGACAATGCCCGCGAACTGAGCAGTGCCGCCAGCGAGATAGCCTCGACCTCGGAGCAGATGGCAAAGGGTATCGGCGAGCAGAAGAACCGGGTCGACGAGATTTCCTCGTCGATCGAGGAGATGACGGCCACGATCGTGCAGAGTTCGGGCAACGCCGATGAGGCATCGCAGGCCTCGCAGACGGCTTCGGACACGGCGGCGATGGGTGGCGAGACGGTCCGGGATACGATCCAGGGGATGCAGCAGATCGCCGATGTGACCCGGCAGTCGTCATCGTCGATCGCCAAGCTGGCGTCGTCAGCCGATGAGATCGGCCGGATCGTGGGGGTGATCGATGATATTGCCGACCAGACCAACCTGCTGGCATTGAACGCGGCGATCGAGGCCGCCCGGGCCGGCGAGCAGGGCCGCGGCTTTGCAGTGGTGGCCGACGAGGTGCGCAAGCTGGCCGAACGGACCAGCAAGGCGACCGGGGAGATCGGCCAGATGATTCGCGGTATCCAGTCAC
>WJMS01000180.1 GCA_014727815.1 candidate division GN15 bacterium | reverse complement strand
GGTTTAGGGGGCACATCCACCACCGGGCGGTGCCTTGACGTAGGGGCATAGGGGGCATCTGGATCCTCTCAATCCAGACACAGCATGCTAGTCTGCATGCATACAAGCCCGGCGGTGTTACGGGGCTTGCCACCGCCGGGTATTTTTGAGGGGCCATTTCTGGATGTCCAACACTGCTGCGGACCCCTTGTTAGCCCTAAAAACGGCGAAAAAGGCCAAATGGTCAATACGACTTGATTGCGTACCGCGTTACGTATGTCAATGTAACTTGAGGTAGGTACTCAGGTCAATCTCTTTTGATGTGATCTCGAGCTTTTTTCTGATGCGTTCGCGGTGTTTGTGAACGGTCAGGAGCGACAAATTGAGGCGATCCGAGATTTCTTTCGATGACAATCCCGACTTAATCAACTCACAGACTTCCTGTTCCCGGGTCGTGAGCCTGGCCAAACGGGTCTTGTGAACGTCTATATCACTTGCCAACAACGACTTAATTGTCTCGTGGAGGGCGTCGACGCGATGCTGGTTCTTCCGATCGAGTATCTCCCGTAACTCTCGCAGGACCGGCGATACGGCCTCCTCAATTGCCCGACAGGTCTCGACTCGATAATCACGGCGTTCATCTTCGATATGCTGGAGTACCTGTTTTAGCGTGATGTTCTTTTCAGTCAGTTCGGCGCGCTCTTGCTCCAGTGCCTGAGTGGTCCGTCGCAGCAGTTCTTCAGCCTCTTTTCGCTCCGTGATATCTCTCCCAACCGCGACAATGCCTGTGAGTTCGTTGTCGTCATTCAACACTGCCTTATCCGCCCAGGCAAACCACCGCCAGCCGTGCCGGGTCTTGGCCAGCTGTTCTATGTAGCACTCATACGGCGGCTTGCTCAGACCTTCCATGGCTCGGCGGGTTGCCTCGTGATGATCAGGATGCACCAGTGGCCAGAATGACGAACCCAGGAGTTCGTCCTCCGTCATGCCAAAGATGTCGCAATACGTTGGACTGACAAACGTGAAACGGTTGTCGGCGTCTACCCGAACAACCAGGTCGGTCTGATGCTCGACGATAAGCCGGTACTTCTCTTCAGACTCTCGTAGGTTTCTTTCAGCCTTCTTTCGCTCCGTGATGTCACGGGCGACCGTCTGGATCGCCGGCTTTCCGCCGTAGGTCAGCTTGGCCGACGCGACCTCAACGTCAACCGACTCTCCATCCAGCCGGATGATGCGCTGTTCGGCCAGATCGGCGATCTCCCCCGTCTCGAGGACGTGCCGCACGCGATCGCGCGAGAACTGATGGGTTTTCGGGTCGAGGAAATCGAAGGCATCGCGTCCGATCATCTCTGAGGCATCGTTGGCACCTATCAAGCGAAGGCCGGCCGCATTGATGAACTGGATGCCACTTTGATCATGTACGATGATCGCATCCGGGGACAGCTCGGCAAGCAGGCGGAATCGCTCCTCGCTCTCGCGCAGCGCTTCTTCAGCTTTTCGTCGCTCGGTGATATCCCGGCCGATTGCCTGAACGCCGACGACCTTCCGGTCGTCATCAAGTATGGCCCGATCCGTCCACTGCTGCCAGCGTACCTGACCGTCAGCCCGTACAACCCGGTGCTCGGAGCCGGCGATCATCCTGTCAGGCCCCAAGGAGCTGATCAACTCCTCTGCAGCGCCGCGATCGTCCGGCGGAATCAAGTCCAGGAAATTAGTGCCGATCAACTCCTCGCGCGTCTTGCCAAAGGCCCGGCAGTATGCCTCGTTGACGAATGTCAGGGTGCCATCCGGTTCGTAGCGGCAGATGAAGTCGGTCTGCATCTCCACGACCGCTCGATACTCCTCTTCCCGGCGTCGCAGCTCTTGCTCGACTTGCACTCGTTCCGTGATATTCTGCATGGTCCCGTGCAGCTCGCTCGGTTTGCCCTCATCATCCAGAACTACCTCAGCCTGCGAGTGCACGTAGCGCAGCGAACCATCCTTGTTGACGATGCGCACCTGTACGTCATAGGGATCGCCGCGCTCGCTCGAATTGCGAATGGCCGTCGCTACAGTATCGCGATCCTCGGGATGCAGGAACTCGTCCAGGAAGCGCTGCAGGCCAAGTGGTTCGTCACCGGGGTCCATACCCAGCACGCGAAACATCTCCGGCGTGTAAAACGCCTTGTCTTCCTTGATCAGCCAGCGCCAGCTGCCGACCCGGGCGATACGCTGTGCCCGCGCAAGGCTTCGCTCACTATCCTGCAGGGCCTGATCAGCCTTGCGCCGCTCGGTTATGTCACGGGCGATGATGGCCACTCGACGAACCTTGCCGTCCGACTCTATGATGGGGTACAGAGAATGATAGTACCAGTGACCATCGCGCTGGTCCTCAAAGGTGACCGTCTGACGTTTTCGCACGGCCTTGCGCAGGGCGTTCATGCGGCCGGCGGCTACGTCCGCCGGGAGCAGGTCGGGCACGGTCATACCGACCAGCTCCGGGACCGTCCGACCCAGCCTCCGCGCCATTGATTCGTTGGCATCGATGATCACGCCGTCGGCATTCACCAGCGTCACGGCGTCTTCGGTAAAGGCATTCAGCAGCGCCCGGGCCGTCCGTTCGCTCTGCTTGGCGGCCTCCTCCGCCCGGTGCCGCTCCGTTATGTCTCGAACGATTGCCAGCGCCGCCCGGCGGCCCTCGTAGGCAACTACACCCGAATTGAACTCCACATGGACAGGCTTGCCGTCACGATTGACCAGGACCGTTTCATAGCGCTGGGTGACCGGGTGTCCGGCCATGCGCATGGCGTACATCCGGGCCACCTTGCCGATTTCACTGGGATGAATGTACTCGGTGTAGTGCCGGCCGATCAGTTCTTGCGGCTCGAAACCGAGCATATTGGCAAGACTGCGGTTGACATAGCGAAGCGTATTGTCATCGACAATGCAGATGCCGTCGTTGGCTCGCTCGACGAGACTGCGGTATTTTTGTTCGCTTTCACGAAGCGCAAACTCCACCTGCTTGAACTCCGAAATATCCGTCAGCGTACCGAGTAACCGTATCGGCCCCCCCTGCTCATCGCGTACAACCGAGCCCCGCATGAGAAACCAGCGCGGGCTGCCGTCGCGATGAAGCATACGATACTCCACGTCAAACGTATCGCTCAGGCCATTGAGATAGCGGCGAGCCTGCTTCACGACATGGTCACGGTCCTGCGGATGGGCTTTGGCCAACCAGGTTTCAATCTGCGGACCGACATCACTGGCGGTGTACCCAAGGCCTGCAGGTACGTGCTCATCGATATACAGCTCGTCGGTGAGCAGATTCCAGTCCCAGACACCGACCTTTCCGGCATGGGCGGCCAACTCGTAGCGATGATGCCGTTCCTGCAGCTCGCGGTCCATCTCCTTGTAGGTC
>WJMS01000179.1 GCA_014727815.1 candidate division GN15 bacterium | reverse complement strand
GCAGGTTCATCCGATAGATACCCCAATCGCCCAGATTGTTGTTTCCGACCAGCCATCGTCCGTCCGGCGTTATCGCTATTCTGCCGATAACGACCGCACGATTACCATCTGGTCCCGGGATTGCTGCGGTGCTGATTGTCGCATCCAGCTGTCCCGTCTCGAGATCGATTCGGTAGATTTCCTTGGGTGGCGGCGGCCCGTGGAGGATAGTCCCTGGATTGGTTACGTATGCAAAACGACCGTCCGGAGTCAGCACTGCGTCACCATGACCGGGAGACAAGAACTGGGACCACAGTACGCTATCGAGAAGAGGATCATACAACTCCAGACGGTAGTCGAATGGCCCCGTTTGTAGTTTCTGATACACAAGCCAAATCGATTCATCCTGCAACGGCACCACTCGTAGCGGCGAACAGGGACACCCCGGTGTACTGAGAAACTGCTTGCGGCTCACATCGGTGGTGTCGTCGAGTGAAACTCGATAGACCCCCCAGTGGTCACCGGCGTTCCAGTCGACTGCATAAAGCGCTCTTGAGTCGTATGAGAACACACCGCTGTGAGTTTCGTCGGTATCGCTGAATACAAGACTGTGATCAGATGACCGGAGTATCTGCAGCTCCGCGCCGCTCAGGGCAATCAGAGGACCATCACGAGACACCGCCACACCTCCCCGATAGCGCCCAGGGATGTGATCAACAACGATCGGGCTGTCGGTCACGTCCACGACATAGACAGAATCCAGGCCGCAGGCATACAGCCGTGAACCGTCCGCTGACAATTCATACCCCCAGTACGTCTCAAAGGGCACCTTGAACGAGTCAACCGAATTCGTAGCCGGGTAGTAGCGATAGTACCATGCAGGTACGTCACCATCCCAAAAATACACGACATACTCCTCCACCGGCTCCGGGCCGACCGGGGGGTCGTCACCGTTACAGGCCACAATCAATGCCAGGATCACGGCCGACACGAACACCGGCCACAGCCGGCGCCATACCGACGCAGGTTTACATGTCATAGAGATTCCTCCCCCTTTGTAGAACGGCCGTGCGTTATCCGCTGAAAAGACCCACCGGTCGCGCCCATGCGATCGGTCCCGCTAAAGCGGCGTTTACTATATGACGGGTGTCGTACAGAAGATGTCCAACTCCACCCCAGTTGAGACAAACGTAAGATGCCTCTGAATCACCCCCCGGTCAAGCGGCATTGTGTGAGCTTCTGGTTGGCCGCACCCCTGGAGGTCAGGTCCCGTGCCTCACATCCGCAGCCGAATCACGATGACCAAAGAGCCCGCCCTCCTTCGCCCGAAAACCACCTTGCGAGGACCTGACCGGACGATTCCCCCGCCGCAGGTCCTCGACAATCTCGTGCAATCCGATCGGCCGCCGCTTCCATGATCACACCCAACTACGTCTGGCTTAACACGCACTCACCGATCAAGGTCGATCAGTTGCCGAACCTGAAAGCGCCCGAAGAACTGAAGATCATCTGTGGTTTCGTGCCGGCCTTCAAAAGCGAACCGCACACCGTGCCTGACAAGGCCCTGAAGAGCAAGCTCTACACCTATTACGGCTCGCGCGTCCCACCGGCCACCTATTGGGGCCAGAAGGCAACCGACCTGATCGAGTTCCTCGATGACTTCAGCGACGACAACAAGCGGCTGCGCAAGGTGGTCGAACGGTTTGCCGACCTGCCTACCGACGAAGCGAAGATTGCGGCGGCCTACAACTGGCTCCGGGACAGTATCCTCAATCTGAACTACTTCGATCTGGTCGAGTGGGATGATGGTCGCCGAAAGTCCAAAGAACCGGATGACATCGAAACTGCCGACGATCTCTTCAAGCACCGGTACGGCTGGCGCACCGATATCGACAAGGCCTTCGCCGATATGCTCCGCGAGATGAATATCGATGCCAGGTATTGTTACGCCAAGGACCGGTTTGACGATCTGTTGGTGACCGATGCCAAGTACTGGCAGCTCGACCGCTCTCTCGTGGCGGTACCGACTGCAGAACCCGGCAAATATACGTTCTATACGGTCGGCCGCGCCTGTACTCCAATCGAGAAGGCGCCGTGGTTCCTCGAGGGTGTCCAGGCGCTTATTGGCGGTGGTCGCGACCTGATGGTGCCGATTCCGTTTTCACCACCGGACTATTCGATCACCCAGACGATGTACAATGTTGAGATCACCGAAGATCTCGAGGCGTTCGGAACAATGTCGTCGCGGTTGACCGGCCACGACGCCTACGGTGTTCGCATCACGCTGGTCGACGAGGATACGGCCGATTTCGCCGGCCTGCTCAAAGAAGAGACCGAGGCGAGTTATCCCGATGCGAAAGTCGATTCAATCACGGTCGACCAGCTCGACGACCTCACGGAACCGGTGTTGGTGGCCTGCCAGCTGACTTACCCGGAACTGACCACCGCCGGCAGCCGCATCCTGCTCAAACCGTTCGACTACTGTTCCTCGGTGGAGAATCCCTTTTACGCGCCGGAGCGCAAGAACGCGATTCTGTTTAACTGGGCGTACGAACTGAAGGAGTCGGCCCACCTCGTGCTTCCCGAGGGTTATGTGATCGAAGCACTGCCGGCCGACACGACCTTCGAAAACGTGACGGGGCGCTGCATGATCGGCTTTCAGCAGATGGGCAACACTGTGGTCGCCCAGCGTTTCTTCCGCCTCAAACATCCCTTCTGGAATGTCGCCGATTATCCCGCCCTGCAGGAACTCTTCCAGGCGCGACAGGACCTCTCCGGACAGGTAGTCGTCCTCAAAGAAGGTGAGTTTATCGACGAGAGCGACAGTGAACTCGAAGCGCCGATCGAGCCGAAAGTGACTGAACCCGCCGAAAAAACGACCGGCTTGTAGGACAACATGCGTGCGGTCGGGCAACCCGTCCGACCGCATCTCTTGCACCACCAAAGAAAAACCGCCAGCCTGCATCGAGTGCAGGTGACGGCTTTCCGGGGAACCACCCGCCGCATACACACCGGGCGGGTGAAGCGATCTTACGCGGCGTTCTTTTCGGCGGCCGCACCGGCCTTCTTCAAAAACGCCTTCAACATCCACATGTCCTTCTCGAGACCATCGGCGATACCATCGAGCAGGTTCACCGTCCCGCGGTCGCCGGCCGACTCAGCCTTGGCGATAACGCCCTGGATCTGCTCGGTCTGGGTCGAGAAATCGTTGAGCGTGCGCGAGACCATCTCGGTCGCTTTCGGGAATTCGCTGTCCTCGGAGATGGTCGCAGTCGACAGCGCCTCGGACAGCGTGCCCAGCGGCGAACCGCCGATCGTCAGGATACGCTCCGCGACATCATCGATAATCACTGCAAACTTGTCGTAGTACTCTTCAAACTTGGTATGCAGCTCGAAGAACTGCTCGCCGTTGACCTGCCAGTGATAGTGGTGAAGCTTCTGGTAGGACACAATCGCGTTGGCGAGGGTCGTATTCAGGCCGGTAATGACGGTGTTGTTCGACATGAGATTCTCCTTATCTGTGTTCACATGTTCTGTCATCGTTCTTGCCAATCATAACGCTTTGGTAGTAGGAATTGTTCCTATTACATAGTCAAATTTTTTTACCCCCGACGGCAGTCCTGGCAAAGCCCCCGGATCTCGACGCTGGCCAGGGCCAGGTCCGACCAGCCCGTCACCCGCGGCACCGTCAGCTGCTCGAGGCCCGACCAGTGAATATCTTCGATCTTGCCGCAGTTGGCGCAGACCAGGTGCTGGTGGGCTTCGACATTGGTATCGAACCGGTAGCGACCATCGGGCGCCTGAAACCGGCTTACCAGACCGAGTTTCTCAAACGTATCGACTGTACGATAAACCGTATCGAGCGAGATCGAGGGAATCCGTTTCTTGACAATAGCGTAGATATCCTCGACCGACGGGTGGTCACTGGCCTTGTGAATCGCCTTGTAAACCTCTACCCGCTGGTGGGTTACCTTGAGCCCCTGCGCGCGGCAGGCCTGCTCAAATTCAGCCATGTGGTTTTGCGACATACTCATATCTACTATCCTACTATAGCTAAAACCACTTGTAAATAAGAATTGTTCCGAAAAGTCCCCGGGGCCGGCGTGGCCGGAAAACACGGGCAATCGTGAATTCTTTCGTCGAAACCCGGTATGCCTGATAGCCCTGATGAAAGGAGGGCACCATGAATCAGTCGATTTACCTGACTGTGCTGGCCGTTGTCTTCGTCGGGATGGTCTTTATCGTCCCGCAGATGATGTCCCTGCGTATTCGCATACTCCGCGCCCTTCGACTTCGCCGCTTCGCCGACTGGCACGATCGGCATCGCCACGGCCTGACTATCGCCCTGCGGATCATACTCGCAGCAATGGCGCTGGTCATGGGCTATCTTGGGATAACCTCATAGGGGTGCGGGGGTACCGATACGCTGTGCTCCGCCCCGTGAACGCGTTGACTGATAATGCCGATACAGACTCTAATTACCGGTTATAACAAACAGGGGGACTCATCTCATGTCTGACCAGAACGAACGCCATATTGATTTGCTGGGCACCTTTCACTACGTCCTGGGGGCACTGACCGCCCTGTTCGCCTGCCTGCCCTTCCTGCACATCTTCATCGGCATTTCGCTGTTGTCGGGAGAGTTCCTGGGCGAACCGATTGACGGCACACCGCCGCCCGATGAGTTCGCGGTGATCTTCATTGTCATGGGTTTGATCGCGGTCGCCCTGGGCTGGGCGATGGCGATCGGCATGTTTGTCGCCGGCAGCAAACTTCGCAAGCGCCAGAGCCGGACCTTCTGTCTGGTCATTGCCGGATTGGAGTGTCTCTTTTTCCCGTTTGGCACTGTGCTGGGGGTGTTCACGCTGGTCAACCTGACCCAGAAGTCGGTGATTGCGCTGTTTGAGCGGCCCCGGCAGACCGCAGGTTCACCAGCCCCCGTCAGCAGATGAGGCATAACCAGAGTAGCCCACTCCTCCGGAGTGGGTACCAGAGTAGCCCACTCCTCGGGAGTGGGTAAGTTCAGGGTCCGGACTTATCAAGACGACGTGAGAGCAACTCCGCACGCCATCCCGATGCCAAAGAACAGGTGGTTGGCCAGCGGAGAAATCGCCGCTCTCATACGTTCGGGCGACCGACAGCCACACACACCGAGGCCCATCGATGGGTACACGAAGAACTCGGAGATTGCCGTCGTGGCGAAGCCATAGACTACAGCCCCCAACGCTGAGATCGGTTCCCCTGCCAGTAGATTCCAGCCAATGCAATAGATGGCCGCAAGAGCGAGTCCGATCCCATAGTGAGCCGCCAGACCAATCGACCGTTCATGCGGCGACGGCTCCATCTGATCCGGACCTGCGTAACGGAAACGCCCCTTCACCCACCCCACCGTCATTCTGCCGATCAGCCGTACGTCAATCTTGAGAATCAGCCCCGTTCGGGCGAACAGGTAATTCAGGGCATCCATCACCAGAGTCCCGAGGACTCCTGCGGCGACAATTGTTATGAGGAGATTCATCAAGAGCAGTATTGGGCATACTGGAGCGCAAGGGCAACAAGAGTATCAGCGGTCTTCCCCCGGTACTTTCACGGATTCAAATGCTCTGAGTTGAGCCAACGATTTGACTATTAATGAAAAAAATGCGCCATCAGGGGCTCGAACCCCGGACCCGCTGATTAAGAGTCAGCTGCTCTACCAACTGAGCTAATGGCGCATCACAAGTCTCTGTCTGTCAACAACCTCCCGGCCACCAGCCGACTCGCCGCCGGCCCCGACCGCCCGGGCTGTTTTCGGGCTGTGGAATATACAAAACGATTCCCCACCGCGCAACTGCCAAAAGACAACAGGACGCCCGAACCGGACGCCCTGTCGTGTATCCATGAG
>WJMS01000178.1 GCA_014727815.1 candidate division GN15 bacterium | reverse complement strand
TCTTGCCGGTCGAGACCTGCTGCGATCCCACCGTGATCGACCCGAGCAATGCCACTCCGCTCGAGGACGATTCACTGTTTGCGCTGGGCGACGCCGTAGTAACGACCAACAAGGCCGGCGCCTTCACGGTCGAGAATATCGGCAACAGCGGCTTCGACGGCGCCCGCGTCCAGCTTGCCAACAACAAGCGTTCCATCGGTATGGGCATCGACGGGGTCGACCTTGCGGTCGAGGAGTCGGAGTTCTCGTTCCGAATAGCATCGTATCTCGATGATCTGGTCAAAGACTCCCGGACAACCACGCTCGGGTATGCCGTGCAGGTAGGCTTCTACAGCACCGGCAGTACCGTCCAGATCAGCGCCGACTTCATCGGCCTCGGCGATCCCAATGTCAAGATCAAGGTCTTCAATGGTGGTACGCTGACCGGTGAGATCACCGTCCCCGGCGGCGGTGTTGTCGCATTCGGGACGGAGGGCTCGCCAGGGGTCGGCTTGCCGACATGTGACGGTATCTTCTTCGATCCCGATCCGATCCCGACCGTCGAGATGCCGCTCAGCAAGGTCACCCGGTTCGAGTTTATCGGCGGCGGTACCGTATTGTTCGGCGACAAGCTCCTGCTCGTATGTGAGAACCCAACCAAGGCAGTGAGCGAACTGTGGTTTACCGATGTCCAGGCGGCCCGGTTGAACATAATCGACTTCTTCGACTGGGGCTCGCTGCCCTGCTGCCGGGGCTTCACCGGCAACGTCAATGACGACATCAACGGGTTTATCGATCTGCCCGATGTTATCTACCTGGTCAACGCGCTGTTCCTCGGCGGTCCTCAGCCGGTCTGTCCGGCCGCCGCCAATGTCAACGGCGACGTGGCGTGTAATGTTGACCTGCCCGACGTGATATGGCTGGTCAACGCGCTGTTCCTCGGCGGATCGCCCCCGGCCGCATGCGATCCGGCATGTGAACCATAAGATCGACCTCGCTCCGGTGAGGTGATCTCCGCGCACGCCGGGCCGGTCCTGCACGGGACCGGCCCGGGGCGTTGCAGACAGCCGCCCGGCCCTGAGGGCGGTCTTGCATCCGGTCGCGCAGTCGCTATATTGGATAAATGCAGTCCATTCTGGCCGATCTGCTGCTGGTTATCCACGTACTCTGGGTGGTCTGGATGGTTTCCGGGGTGGTGATCGCCCTGCTCGGGTTCGTTCGGCCGAAGCTCTGGGGGCTCACCATATTCCGAATCACTCACCTGGTCGGCATGGCCCTGACCGCCTCGACTCCAATCTGGTCGGATGGCATCTGTCCGCTGACCATCTGGGAGTACCAGCTGCGAGAGGGCGCCGACAACCCGCGCTCCCTGCTCAGCCGGATCTTCCACGACCTCATCTATTGGGATGTGCCGCTGATCTATCTGTCATTGCTGAGTGCGGCGGCTGCGCTGATCACCGTCGTACTGTTCATTCTCCGGCCGCCGTGGAAGAGCTACTGATTTTCGATCGATCAATTGAATAACCGGCCGAATAGGAAGTACATTACGCACAAGATTCAGGGGATCACAGAAGACGCAACCCAATCGCGTATCCATACGTATCGAAAAACAGGAGGAAGTTCTACCATGAAAGAAATCGGACTTATCGCCCTCGGGCTGGTGTTCCTGCTGTTTTTCTTCGGTGGCGGCGGCGGTGTGATCGCCGGTATCTTCGGCGGGATCATCGGCCTGATAGGTGGACTTTTCGGTATCATTTTCGGGGTCGTGGCGGGCGTATTCGGAGCGCTGATCGGTGTGCTGGGCACTATCTTCGTGCTGTTGCTGCCGGTGATAATCATCATCGCCATAATCGGCGGTCTGCTCAAACTCATCTTCGCGATCTAAACCGCAGCCGTACACCACTCACTCATACCGGCATCCATTCAGGCTGCACGGTCCGGCCGGATCATTCGTCAATGAAGCGATCGCGGGTGGGAATACCATGTTTTACGTATTTGTCGCATTTCTCATACTGCTGTGCCTGGTCGGCATGGGACTGGTTCTGACCCTGGTCTGAGCGCCCCGTCAGACCACCCCCATACGACAATAAGATGTTGTCCGCCAACATCTAAACCCCAACTAAATTTATTGCGCGAGACTTTGCTTTTTGCCGGAAATCTGTTATCTTCCGCAATTAGCACAGAATCGGTGTGCCTTCCACCCTTCTGAGCCTGTCACAAAGACTGTAACAAAAGGACGGTCTCTTGTTCAATAAAGTACTGATCGCCAACCGGGGGGAAATCGCCCTGCGCGTGATCCGGGCCTGCCGGGAACTGGGACTCAAAACGGTCGCGGTTTACTCCGAAGCTGATCGCGATGCCCTCCATGTCCGCTTTGCCGATGAAGACGTCTGTATTGGCAAAGCCCCCGCGAATGAATCATATCTCGATTTCAAGCGGATAATCGCCGCCGCCGAAGTCACCAATGCGGGCGCTATCCATCCCGGCTACGGCTTTCTCGCTGAAAACGCCGACTTTGCCGAGGTGTGCGAATCGTGCGACCTGACCTTCATCGGCCCCACGCCGGACTCGATCCGCCGCATGGGCGACAAGGCGGTCGCAAAAGAGACGATGCGGGCGGCCGGTGTGCCGTGTATCCCCGGCTCCGAGGGCGTGGTGCGGACTTTCGACGACGCCGCGGAGGTCGCCGAACAGGTCGGCTACCCGGTCATTCTCAAAGCGGTCGCCGGTGGCGGCGGCAAAGGCATGCGGATCTGCCGCGACAAGGCCGAACTCGAGCGCGGCTTCCATATCGCCTCGACCGAGGCCGGCAACGCCTTCTCCAACCCGGATCTGTACCTCGAAAAGGTGATCGTCAACCCCCACCATGTCGAAATCCAGTTGCTCTGCGACACGCACGGCAATCGCTACCACTTCGGCGAGCGCGACTGCTCTATCCAGCGTCGACACCAGAAACTGATTGAAGAAACACCGTCGCCGCTGATGACCCCGGACCTTCGTCAACGCATGGGCGAAGCCGCTATTCGGGGCGCCGCCAACGTCAATTACCGGGGTGTCGGCACCATCGAGTTCCTGGTCGATACCGACCTGAACTTCTACTTCATGGAAATGAACACGCGCATCCAGGTCGAGCACCCGATCACCGAAGAAGCCTACGAGGTCGACCTGATCAAAGACCAGATCAAGGTCGCCATGGGCGAGAAGATTTACTACGAACAGGACAAGATCGTGCCGCGCTGGGCCGCGATCGAATGCCGGATCAACGCCGAGGATGTCGCCAAGGACTTCCGACCGACCCCGGGCACGATCACGGCCATCCATACGCCCGGCGGTCCCGGTGTACGGATCGACAAGGCCGTCTACGCCGGCTATACGATTCCGCCGTACTACGATTCAATGATCGCCAAGCTGATCGTTCGGGCACGCACCAGGGCCGATGCGATCGTCAAGATGCGGCATTGTCTCGATGAATTCGTGATCGAAGGCATCCCGACTACGATCGGCTTCCACAAGAAAGTCTTCGATCACCCCGATTTCGCCAGCGGCAACTACGATACCGGTTTCCTCGAGCGGAACTTCCAGAAACCGAAAGGCGATCCCGCCGAAAAAAAGTCGGTGACCCTCGGCCGCAACGGTGAACCGAAACCGGGCGAGGGTGACGCCGTCACGACCCCGACGACAACTGAGACAGTAACTGAAATGGCAGATAAGCAGGACCAGTGATGATGCAGGGAGGTTTGCGGTGAACGTACCGACAGAACTCAAATACACCAAGGAACATGAGTGGGTGAAGATCGACGGCAACGTTGCGACGGTCGGGATCACCGATTACGCCCAGGGTGAACTGGGCGATATCGTCTTTGTCGAACTTCCGGATATCGGCGCCGAGATCGCACAGATGGAAGCGTTCGGGACGATCGAGGCGGTCAAGGCCGTGTCGGAACTCTACTGTCCGCTCAGCGGCAAGGTGACCGAAATAAACTCGGCGCTGGACGACGACCCGATGATCATCAACCGTGATCCCTACGGCGACGGCTGGATGATCAAGATCGAACTGACCGAACCCGGCCAGGTTGAACAATTACTCGATGCGAGCGGTTACACGGATATAATCGAGTAACCGACGTCGCGATACGCTATCGTAACGTCACTGGCAAAGAAAGTACACGCCGGATATGCACTATATTCCCAATACCGACGACGACCGCCGCCGCATGTTAGACAAGATCGGCGTGGCGCGTTTCGAAGACCTGATCAGCGAGATTCCCGAGGAGCAGCGACTCAACCGACCGCTGGACATCCCGAAACTCTCCGAGGTCGAACTGCTCGCCGAGATCGAAGCGCTCTCCCACCGCGACCGCGAAAACACGCTCTGTTTTGCCGGTGGTGGCGTGTACGATCATTTCATCCCGGCCGCGCTCGGCACGATCGTCTCCCGCCCCGAGTTCATGACCGCCTACACGCCCTACCAGGCCGAGGTGGCCCAGGGGACGCTGCAGGTTATCTACGAGTTCCAGACCCATGTCTGTCGCCTGACCGGCATGGATGTGGCCAACGCCTCGATGTACGATGGCGCCACCGCCGCGGCCGAGGCGATGCTGATCGCATCGGCCATTACCAAACGTGACAAGATCATCGTCTCGGAGACCGTCAACCCGCTCTATCGCCAGGTGATCGATACCTACATGCGGGCTCGCGGTGTCGAAATCGTCACCGTACCGCACACCGACGGCTTCACCGACCTCTCCCGAATGGAAGACGCAATCGACGAGGCCACCGCCTGCGTGCTGGTCGGCCAGCCGAACTTCTTCGGGTTGCTCGAAGAGATCGAACCGGTCGAACAGATGATTCACAAGGTCGGCGGCAAGCTGGTGATGGCGATTGAGCCGATATCCCAGGCGATCATCAAGACGCCCGGTGAATACAATGCCGATATCGTGGTTGGCGAAGGCCAGCCGCTGGGCGTATCGATGTCTTACGGCGGCCCGCTGCTCGGCCTGTTCGCGGCCAGGAAAGATCTGGTCCGAAGCATGCCGGGACGAATCGCCGCGCGGACGAAGGATGTCGATGGCCGCACCGGTTTTGTCCTGACTCTGCAAACGCGCGAACAGCATATCCGCCGCGAAAAGGCGACCTCGAATATCTGCACCAACCAGGCGCTCTGCGCCACCGCCGCCGCTGTCTACTGCAGCCTGCTCGGTAAGGAAGGTCTCAAGCAGGTCGCCCTGCTGTCGGCCGAGCGAGCCCAGCAGGTGGCGAAAGAAATCGCCGATATCGACGGCTTCGAGCGCTACGGCGCCGCGCCCTTTGTGCGCGAGTTTCCGATCAAGACCGACCGCCCCGCGGCCGAGGTGATCACCGCCATGACCGAACACGGTATCCTGCCCGGCGTCGATGCCGGCCGGTGGTATAAAGGTCTGGACAATGTGCTTATTGTGGCCCTGACCGAGAAGCGAACCCCGGAACAGGTGACACGGTTCGTGCGGGGCTTGAAGGAGTTGAGTTCCAGTGGAGTTCTGTCACAGCTGTCATAACTACTGGGACGAGCAGCTGACCACCTGTCCCATTTGTGGTGAAGATATGGATGAGCAGCACAAGGATGAATGGGTCCTGCTGGGGACGATCGATGACAAGCTCTCGGCCGACTTCGCCCGAGAGTCGCTGGAGTCGTACGACATTCCGGCGGTCGTCATTTCCAAGTCCGGCTTTTTCGGCAATATCGGCCTGCCGCTCAATCCGTTCTACAACCCGAACGCCGTCGCCTCGTTTGAAGTCTCCGTGCCGTCGGGATATATCGAAGAAGCCTGCCAGATTCTGGACATGACCGTCGGCAAGAACTGGCATAGAAAGGACAACTGACGTGCCGTTTTGTCCCGAATGTATATATGAGTATTCGGCGGGGATGACGACCTGCCCGGAGTGCGGTGAGCGCCTGGTCTCGGGCCTGCCGGGCAAACGCCCGGTCGCCGAACCGGTCGACCGCAGCTGGCTGGCTGTCTGCGCGGTCGAACGCGGTGTTCGCGCCGACATGGCCCAGGGCGCCCTCGACTCGGTCAATATCCCGTCAACCATCACCGCCCGGTCGTTCAACGCGCCGTCGGCCACGCGCCAGACCGGTCCGCAACAGACCGACCCGCCGGGCCTGCCGCGTGTGGTCATGGTCCCGCGGGAGTTCTATGAGGACGCCGTGATCATTCTGCAGGACGTGCTCGGCAACGACTTCGTCCAGATCGAAAGCAGCTAGTCCGTAACGTGACGATACAATGCGCACCCCGATCGTGGGGTAGGAGACACAACATGAAACGGTTTACCATTGCAACCCTGCTGAGCCTGGCCCTGCTGCTGAGCGCTTCGGCGCTGGCCCAGGATGGCGCCGCGCCGCATTACAAGAGCTATGATTCGGCTATGGCGGCGGCCAAGGCCCAGGGCAAAAAGGTCTTTGTCGATTTTTACACCGATTGGTGACGCTACTGCAAGATGCTGGACACGGTCGTGTTCGTTGATGCAGACGTTGTTGATTACTTTTCGAACGAAATGATACTTGCCAAGATAAATGCCGAAGTCGATTCCAACCTCGCCCGCGAGCATCACGTCTCGGGGTACCCGACTGCAGTGATGCTTCGCGCCGACGGGTCCGAGATCGATCGCATCGTCGGTTACATGCCGCCCGATGCGTACCTCAAGACGATCAAGGAGTATGCCCGGGGGATCGGGACGCTCGATGATCTGCTCAGCCGGGTCGACGATGAGGGGGACCGGGCGATGTACTACGATATCGCCGACAAGTACAAGTACCGCGGCGGCAGCGA
>WJMS01000018.1 GCA_014727815.1 candidate division GN15 bacterium | reverse complement strand
CTGTCGCTCGACAGCAAGGAGCCCTCGATCCCGTTCAAGGAGTATGCTTACGCCGAGAACCGGTTCCGTTCGCTCAAGGCGCAGAATCCGGAACGGGCGGCAATGCTGCTCAAACTCGGTCAGCAGGACTGCGACCGTCGCTGGAACCTCTACCGCCAGCTGGCCGGTATGGACTATTCCAGCGCAATCGGCCAGAGCTAATCCTCCGGTCAACTCAGCCTATTCCCCAGGGCGGATCATCCCGATCCGCCCTGTTTTTTTGCTCTCCCGAGCCCATAAAAACAACGTCAAGCAAACCCGCGACTATTCCGATAACTCCAAAGAACAAGGGCAAAAAGCAATTATCCCAGGAGGTTCTATGCGCTCGCTTCGTAGTCTGCTTATCGTGGCGCTTGTGGCTCTCATCGGCGCCCCGGCAGTAATCGCTCAGGAAACCGAACAGGATATCGTCAACCGGTATCTGCAGAAGTCGGAAAAAGAAAAAGTCACCAAGCTCGGCTGGGCGTCACTGCATTTCAACGGCAACCGGATCAACCGGAACAACGACTATAACAGCTTCGCCACCAATATCTCGGCCGATATCCAGGGCGGCGAGGTTGCCTGGCTCGATCAGGCCTTCTCCGTTGGCGCCGATTTCGGAGTCGTCTTCAACGATCGCTTCACCTGGCTGCTCGGTGGTGAATACTGGCTCAAGCAGGGTACCAATCTCTCCGGCGAGTTTACCTACAATCCGTCCGGCGGCGTGCCGACCACGATCACCGACCCGAAAAGCGAAGTCAAAGTGTACGGCGCCTATACCGGCTTCCAGTACTACTTTGTCAACCCGCCGACCCGCCAGGATCTGCTGACCAATCTCGCGGTGCGGGTCAACGGTACGGTCGGCTACTATGCCGTCAACTGGGACCTCTTCCCGGAATACCAGAACCTGAACTTGACGACCGCCAATCCGGTCGCCCAGAACGAGACCTATACCGGCGCCGCGCCCGGCTTCTCGTTTGGTGTCGGGGCGGATTACCCGATCAACCTGTGGAACATGGCCCTCGGCGTCGATCTCAGCTATCTCTATCTGAACTTCAACAACGTCTCGTGGTATAATGCACAGGACGAAGAAATCGTTGCGACCTACAACGATACCGAAGATGGCCGAGTCGATCTGGCCCTGTCCGGGGTGCGCGGAAAAATCGAAGTGAAACGCTTCTTCAACTGGTAAGCCAACTCCGGATCAATCAACCCGACATGGGTTGACAGGCGGCAGAGATACGATATCTTGGCGAAGACTCACGACGCCAACAACGGAGTTTGTATTTTGAAAACGGAGCAGCGTATTCGCTCGACGAAAATCGTAGTCCTTGTTTCGTGCGTGCTGATGCTCGCCACGCTGGCCTCAGCACAGAGCAAACTGACGGTCGACCAGGTCGGGGAAATCGGCCAGCCGACCGGCCAGATTGCGTTCATTCGCGCCGGCAACGTCTGGATCATGAACGCCGACGGCAGCGGCCAGCAGGCCGTCAGCGAGGTATCCAACGCAGATGGTCGACTGAGCTTCTCGCCCGACAATCGCAAGATCGTCTTCACGCGATCCGGCGAGGTCGACCTGCGCGGCCCCGATATGCTCGGCGGTCGCCACAAAGTCTATGACCTCTTCCTCGCCTTTCTCGATTCGGTCGAGGTCGGCAATTCGATGTGGTGGATGCGGATCACCGATGATCTCGGCAGCCGCGACCCGGAATGGCAACCCGACGGCCGGATTATCTTCACCAAAGATATGAACGCTAACCGGGTCAACGCCGCCATGCCCAACTACCAGATCGTCATCTCCGACGAGAACGGTGGCAGCCAGGAATTGCTCCGCAAGGACTGGCAGAACATGTCTGAGTTCATGATGAATCCGACCATGAACACCAGAACCGGTGATATCGCCTTCGTCCACTTCTTTGATCTTAAACCACAGGGCATTGCGGTCCTGCCGGCCGACGACTTCATGGTGCCGCTGGACAGTGTCCGCGATATCTCGACCCGGAATATCAAACGCGTCGCCCCGTCCTTTTCGCCCGATGGCAAATGGCTGGCCTACGTGTACAACGACATGTCTAAAGCCGGCGTCTATGTTGCCACGCCGGACCTGAGCGAGCACTATCTGGTCTGGGAGCCGCCGGTCAATGTCTACCCGCGCACGCTGGCGCCGTCCTTTTCGCCCAACTCCAAGTGGCTGACTTTCGCCACGACCGACGGATCAATCTGGATTGTCGATATCATGGGCAACAACGCCCGCCGGATAACCGTCCCGGGCAACGACAAGGCGCCCGCCTGGTCCAAGCCAACCGCCAGGTAGCTTCTCGAGACAACACAAGTAATGAAAAAAGCCGGCCGCAACAGCGACCGGCTTTTTGTATACTCGCTGATCCCACTCAGACCTTTTTCCAGTTGGCGAGCACATCGACCAGCAGCCGGACACCAAACCCCGAAGCTCCTTTCGGTGTGTACGGCGTCCCCTTTGGCTCCATATCCATGTACGCGATATCGATGTGCGCCCAGGGCCAGTCACCGACAAAGTTGGACAGGAATCCCGCAGCCGTCAACGTCCCGGCCGGTCTCCCTCCCGAGTTGACGAGGTCGGCAATATCGGACTTCATGGCCTGCTTGAAGTCATCCCAGAGCGGCATTTCCCATACCCGCTCGGCGGTGTTGGCCGCTGCCTCCCGGATCAGGTCGGTTAGCTTGCTGTTGTTGCCCACAAACGGCGCCCCGGCATAACCCAGAATAAACAGGCAGGCGCCCGTAAGCGTGGCGATATCGATCACCGCCTGGGGCTTGTACTTGTTGGCATAGTCGAGCGCATCGGCCAGGATCAATCGCCCTTCGGCGTCGGTATTGATGATCTCGACCGTCTTGCCCTTGCGCATGGTGATGATATCGCCCGGCTTTATAGCCGTCCCCGAGGGCATGTTCTCGGTCGCCGGAATCAGTCCGACGATATTGCGCTTGACCCCCAGCCGCGCCGCCGTCACCAGAGTCGCCAGCACCACCGCCGAGCCGGTCATATCCTGTTTCATCTCGTGCATGTTGAGCGACGGCTTAAGAGAGATACCACCGGTATCAAAGGTCACGCCCTTGCCGACCAGCACGATCGGCGCCTGCTTGTCGTTGCGCCCTTTGTGCTCGAGAATCAGAAACCGCGGCGGCTCGGCCGAACCCTGACCGACCGCAATCACCCCGCCCATCTTCTCCTTCGCGATAGCCTTCTCATCCAGCACCGTACAGGAGAAGCCGAACTCTTTGGCCAGTCGCTGCGCTTCTTTGGCGTACTTTTTCGGCGTCAGGTCGTTTGCCGGCGTCGCCGATAACCGTCGCGCCAGAATCTGCCCTTCGGCAATGATCTTACCCCGCTCCGCCGCACTTTCGAACTTGCGGGCACCGGACTTCTTGTCGACCAGGATCTCCAGCGACTCCAGCTTGGTGTCGAGACTGCTGTCATCACCCGTCTTGTAATTGAGCAGCTTGAACGAACCGAGCAGATAACCCTCGACAGCCGCTCCGACGTTGGCCGGCTCGAGATGCGCGTCAAACGACAATGCCGCGCGACCAACCGATCGAATCCCCTTCATCCGCGAAACCACGCCCATGGCCCGACGGAACGAATCGGCATCGACATCCTGCTTGGCGCCGAGTCCCGCCACGATTACCCGTCCGCAGCTATAGCCGTCGGGACGGTACAATGTCACGGTTTCCCCGGAGGCGCCGGAGAATTCCTCGGAATCAAGCAGCGTCGAGAGGATATTCCCGGACGCATCATCAAGCGATTTCATTGCACCGCGAGGTATCGCATCATAACTGGTAGTGAAAACAACGAGCGTGTCGACCGCGATATCTTCGGGCCGACTGGCGGTTACCTGCACGTTCATAGCCGTTCCTTTCCCATGCTGGCGTTTCTATAGATGCTTCAACCTATGAGATAACGGGCTGTGGGGCAACAATTTTCCGGGGAGCGGCAGGCGCCGCAGGTCTAGTAGTCAGTAGCCAGAAACGACTCAACATTGCGCGTGATCTCAGCCATGTTGTCACGGCCGAACTTGTCGAGAAACACCTCGGTTAACTCGATCGCCATCACCGCCTCGGTGATTACCGCCACGGCCGGCACCACGCAGTTGTCGGTACGTTCCACCATTGCTTCGGCCGGTTCTTTCGTCACGACATCGACCGTCTGCAGCGGACGATTCAAAGTAGAGATCGGCTTGACCGCCACCCGCGCAACTATCGGTTCACCGGTGGTGATACCACCCTCGATCCCCCCGGCCCGATTGGTCTTTCGCACGAACTTCTTCTTCCGCGGATCACCCTCGGTATCGTAGAAGATCTCGTCATGCACCTCCGAACCGCGCCTCGCCGCCGCGGCGAAGCCGAGACCGATCTCGGCGCCTTTCGCTGACGGTATCGACATAAGCGCCCCCACCAGTTGCGAGTCGAGCCGATGCCGTCCCTGCGAGAAACCGCCCAACCCAACCGGCAAACCGGTGACAATAACCTCGGCCACACCACCCAGGGAATCGCGCTTCTTCTTTGCCGTCTTGATCGCCTCGATCATCTTCGCTTCCACTTCCGAAACCAGGCAGCGCACCTCGGATGCTTCCGATCTTTCGATGATGTCATCGATATGCTCAATCGTGTACCGCTCTCGTGCCACCGCGACCTCGCCGATCTGCACCACATGCGAGGCGAATCGCACCCCGAACTGCTCCAGCAACTGCCGACACAACGACCCCACCGCCACCCGGGCGGCCGTCTCGCGCGCCGAGGCGCGCTCGAGCACATTGCGAAGGTCTTTGTGATTGTACTTGATACCACCCGCGAGATCGGCATGGCCCGGACGCGGCATGGTCGTCTCATGGGCCAGACGCTGCTCGCGCAGATGTAGATCGTCCGGTAGCGGCGACACCGGATCCATGATATTGACCCAGTTCTCCCAGTCCCGGTTGCGGATGACCATCGTAACCGGTCCGCCCAGCGTTCGACTGTGCCGCAGGCCGGAGACAAACTCCACCTGATCCTGTTCGATCTTCATTCGCCCGCCGCGACCATAACCCTTCTGACGCCGCGCCATCTGGAAGTTTAACTCATCGACTGCGACAGTCAGCCCGGCCGGCAGGCCATCGACAATAGCCGTCAGCTGGGGCCCGTGGGACTCCCCTGATGTCAGGTAGGTTAGCATGATGCGATAGTAACGAAAAGGCGGGCCGGGCGCAAGCGCCCGCGCGGTCTACGATTGCTGGATATCTACTGCTTCCTCGGGCAGCACCAGTCCGGATTCCTCGTCGAGTGTCGCCATTCGCTTGGCAATGCGTTCGTCGAGATTGAGCGCCTGTGACATGTCGTAGAACTTCACTTCGTCGATCGGTGAAATGTCCTTGATCTCGAGCAGCACCGCCTTGATTTTGCGAATGGAGTTCTCGATCACATCGAGTGTCGCCGGTAGCTTCTCGAGCAACTTGTCATGCGACTCGTCTTCGTGCCACTTGCGCATGATCTGAGCCCGACCGTAGATCGCCATGGTCGCGTTGTTCAGGTAATGCGACATGGTCGCGATGGCAATGTTCTTGGAGAGGATGGCGCCCCGCGCCCGCTCCTCCTTGAGCAACTTGGCCGACAACTCCTGCCGTTCCTTGAACAGGTTCTCGACCATCAGGTACGTCTTCCAGATCTCCTTGTTGGCGCGCGTGATCACCTCTTCGATCGAGCCGATGTCGATATCCAGGTACTTGGCGATCCGCAATGTCTCGGCCAGCAGCGATGACGTCAGTTCATCCACCTGCGGCTTGTCCAGGCCGAGGGAGTAAGCAACCGCGTTGACGCGAATGATCCGATCCTGCAAGTCCGACTCATACGTCGTTACGGCGTCGTCGGTAAGCAGACTCGCCAGGCGGATCACATTCTGCAACGTATCCTGCTCGTTGAGCGTCGTGAACGAATGGTGATCCCTCACGGACACGCAGATCTCCGACGGCAAGTGCCAGCGCTCACAGAGCTGGAAACCGACCTCAGCATGATCGATCCCGAACACCTCCCGCTCGGCATCTATAAGCGTCAACGCCTGCACTTGCTTGCCCACCACCCGACGATACGCGCCCGGATAGTGGTGCATGAAAAACAGAATGCCGACATGATGCAGCAGGCCGGCTATGAACGCTACGTCAGGCGACTTGTATCCCACCGCCTTGGCAATCTTCTCCGCCGCCGCAGCTACGGTCAGAATCGACGAGAAGAAGTTTTTCACGTTGATCCCGGAGGCCTCTTCAATCAGCGTGGGATTGAGCACCGATGACGACAGGGCCAGGCACTTGACCGTAGTCGAACCGAGGACCTGAATCGCCTGGTTGACATTCTTGATGTCGTTTAGCCGATGGTAGAACGGCGAGTTGGCCAACTGAAGAATACGCGCTGTGAGAGAAGCATCTTTGAGAATGATCTTGGCCAGGGCTTCGGAGGAGAATTCCGGCTTGTCCATCTCACCAAGGATCTCGGAGATCGCCTGGGGCATGGACAGCAGGTCGTTGCTCTTGTGAATCTGGTCGATGATACTCAGTTTATCCATCGGTACCCCGGTTTAGTTGCCTATCCAAGGTATCGGCGACGGAGCCTGATTTCCTTACCGTCACAGGGGAGAAAAATGGCTTGATTTAGCCGGATTGTGACGCAATCGACCGGACAATATCGGTCAGCTGCTCGATCCGGAACGGCTTGGAGAGCACATGCTCAATCCCAGCCCGGTCGAGATCGGCCTGGTCGAGCGATGCCTGCCAGCCGGTAACCAGAATGACCGGTAAATCCGGCTGGGCTTTGTGCAGCTCCCGGGCTACTTCCAGCCCGGACAACCCGGGCATAGCCAGATCGGTCAGGACCAGGTCGAAGTGCTGCTGCCGGGCCAGCTGAAGCCCGGCCTCGCCCGAAGATGCCGTCCGGACCGAAAAGCCCAGCGACTGACACATGGCCACGATGAGGTCGAGGATAATCGCCTCATCGTCAATCGCCAGCACGGCAAACTGTCCAGCCCCGGCCAAAGCAGCAGCGGGTGCAGATTCTCCGGCGCGACTCGCCGGGAACTTGAACGAGAGGAAACTCGGGGTATCGCTGTGTCGGTCATGGGCGTAGTACGCCGGGTCATCCTTCAATCGCGACAGGAATACATCCCCCGGCCGTTCCCGGAATGCCTCGGCCGCAATCCGGTAGTCGCCAAACCCGGCCACCGGACGGACCGGCGGGAAGTTTCTGGGATGCCGGGACAGGTCCAGAAACACATAGTCATCGCGCTGGTACACCGCGACTGTCAGCACCTCTTCCTCACGAGCCAGGGCAGCAAACCGATTCAGGGCGCTCTCGAACAGAGAACGGATTTCCTCATCAGCAATCATCGCCGACTCGGTCGCCTCCAGCCGCAGATCGATCTCACGGGGACGCCCCCCCGCCATGAAAGTGTCACCGGATATCCGGGCCTCCTCGAGGACGCCGATGATGACTCCGGCGAGGCCAGCAGTCTCTGATACGGGCGGCGACGCCCCCGCCTGACTCGGCTCGGGCTTGTCGATCAGCGATGACTTCACGAGGTTGGCCAGCCGCTCGGTCTCCACCACGATACTTCGCAACTGTCGCTGCGTCTCACCGGAAATGTCGTCACGACTGGCCGCAAGCTCGGCATTGCCCATGATCCCCGAGAGCGCGTTATTGATCTGATTCACAAGTCCGGCCGGCGCGGCCGCTGCCACCTCCGCCCCGTCAGCAATCAGCTGCTGCTGTTGCAGGGCCAGAACCGACAGGCGAAGCGAGAACAGACCGGTGGCAAGGGTGAGCAGTCGCTGCCATTCGGCCTGGCGGTCACCCTCCAGATCATGAATAAGAAAAAGCGCCACTCCGATCGGCTCATCAAGACGCATGAGCGGACAGCAGGCCAGCATGGTCGGCAGGCCGCGCTCGCCGTAAAGCCGCGACAACGATGTCTGTGTTTCCGGGCGATAGACTGATAACTCGGCACTGACCTGCGCCCGACCGACAATGAAATGCGGTTGACGCGAGATCGGGCTCTGCCCGATAGTCCCCTCGCCCGGCTGCACGACGATCTCCTCGGGCGACGTTTGCACGCGGATGCCGTCGAAACCCGTCAATACTCCCCCGTCGCGGCGAGTCAGCGCAACCGCAGCCGTCTGCTCCGACGCAATGTCGGCCATCTGCCGAATGAAAAACGACAGAGCCTGTTCAGACTTCTCGAACTCGCCCTCCGAGGTCAGTAACTGCAGCACCCGGTCAAAACCGATCCGTCGGGCCAGATCCAGTTTACGGCTGTCCGTTCTGGCCAGCGCCAACCGACCCATCGTTGCAAACAGCTCCAGCCGTTTGAGCGTTGCTTCATCGACGGCAAAGGGCGGCGCTTCCTTGCGAAACAGAAGCGCATCGCGACTGTCCGTATCGGGCAGGGGATACATGAGAGTCGACATGACGACACGTGACCGGCCATCGTTATCGACCGCTTCCTGATTCAGGATGAGCGGCTTCTTGCGATCGATCGCATCGACCAGCGCCGTCCGGAAATTCTCGGACAATTCCAGAAGCGGTTCGCTGCCGCCATAGATGTGCAGCGACCCATGCCTGAGCCCGCACAGATGGACCGATTCCGCCGACACCGCCCCCACCAGGCTGCGGCAGTACTCCGCTACCACATCACTGCCGCTCAGCGCGGCAACTGTGGCCGACAGGCGATGGAGAACCGATGACTGCTGGTTGGTGCGTTGCTGTAATTCGGTCCGGGCCGTGCTGAGTTCGCGGCCGAGACGAGTGCCTCTCGCTCGCTCCGCAAGCCAGCCGGCGACCGGCCCGAGTACACGAATGTCGGTCCGTGAGAACGCTTTTTCTTCCTCGGAGAAGAGCATAATGCCACCCAGCTTCTCCATCCCCGACACCAGCGGCAGGACCAGCGTGGATCGAAAACGCGACGGCACCACGGTGCCCTCACGGTCGATAAACTGGAAGCCTCCGCCAATCATCGGTGCGCCTTCTTCCAGCGCCTCAGCCACGACATTCCGCCGGAGCGGCAGGTATTCCATCAGCGCCGTTTCGTTCTTGTCAAGACGGACCGAGTCGATCAGGATGAACTGACGGCGCTGGCGATGAATAAGGAAAACCACTCCCGCGCAATCGGACCAGTGCAGCATAATCTCGCGCAGCCCCATCCCGAGCAGGTCAACCACCTGGTATGGCTGCCGAGCGTCCTCCTGCAGTTGTTCCAGAATACCGAGCTTGCTCTGACGTTCACCCAGCTCGTCGTGGCGGGTTTGCCAGAAATCATGATACAACGCCAGGGCCGCAGTTATCAGCAGCACCCCGGCAGTCAATACGAGGATTTGCGTGAGATCGATGTAAGCGTAGGCATTGGCCACAAACCAGTGTTCGTACTCACCGGCCAGCTTGACCGTTTCCCACAGGGCCGCGGCGATAACCAGTACCCCGCCAAGGACCATCAAGACACCGCCGTCGGGGCGCTCATCAGAAAAGAAGCGCAGTCGTATTACCAGAAATACGACTGCCAGAATTGCTATGACCGGCGCCAGAATCGCCGACAACGCTTGCGGCATCAATGCACCCCCGCAACCTCTCCGTGGAGTGTAAAGGCGTCCGCCGATGTTACCCGGATCGGCAGCACCGTCCCCGCCGCGACATCGCCGGCCGGGAACAAAATCGTCTTGTTGCCATCCGTCCGGGCCCGCATGTGCTCTTTGCTGCGCCGCGAGTAACCTTCGACCAGGCTCTCCCGCACCTGGCCGACTTCACGCTGGTTACGCTCATAGGCGATACTTTGCTGCAACTCAATCAGCCTGTTGAGCCGGCGAATCTTGTCCTCCTCCGGAACATCATCAGCGTATCGGGCGGCGGTCGTCCCCGGGCGTACCGAATAGCGGAACATAAAAGCCGAATCATAGCCGATCCGACGTACCGCCTCCAGCGTCAGCTCAAACTCCTCCTCGGTTTCCGACGGAAAACCGACAATCAGGTCGGTGGTTATCGAAACATATTCGAGCTTGGACCGAATGTAGTCAATGATCTTCAGATAGTGTTCGATCGTATAGATTCGCCCCATCCGATTGAGAATTCGATTGGCGCCGGACTGCAGCGGCAGGTGAATATGCGGCATCAGTTTCGGCTCCTCAGCCATCACCTCGACCAGCCGCTTGGAGAGATCCTTCGGGTGCGACGTCATGTAGCGGATTCGCCGGATACCCGTTTCGCGTGCCACCCGGCGAAGCAGGCCCGGGAAGTCAGTATCGTTGTACTTGTAGCTGTTGACATTCTGGCCGAGCAGAGTCAGTTCCACTACACCCTCGTCGGCCATCTTCTTTGCGGCATCAACGATGTAGTCATCGGAGTGCTCCCGCTCGCGGCCCCGCACGAACGGCACGATACAGTAGGTACAGTAGTTGTCGCAGCCACGCGAGATCGTTATAAATCCGGAATACGGCGTCTCTTTGATCGGCTCGATCAAATCCATATTCTCGTGGCCGAACGCCGTCATGATCGGCGAGGTACCCTCCAGCCCCTCGAGCACATCGGGCAACTCAAAAACCCGGTCGGTGCCCAGCACGTAGTCGACGTGAGGTACTCGCTGGCTCAACTCCGGGCCAAGTCGCTGGGCCATGCAGCCCACTACCGCCACCTTGAGATGGGGCTTACGTTTCTTGAACTTGTAGATCTCCCCCAACCGCCCGTACACCCGGTCCTCGGCTTTCTCCCGTACCGAACAGGTGTTGAGAATGATCAGGTCAGCCTCGGCCTCTTCGGCCACCCGGCGGTAGCCGCGGGTGGTCAGGGTCGAAGCCAGCGTGGAGGAGTCGGCCAGGTTCATCTGGCATCCGTAAGTCGATATGTGAAAAGTGCGTACGCGGTCTTGCTTATGCATGACATAACCCAGATGGCAGGTACTCGTTTGCGCCCGGGTGACGGCGATATGATACGGGATTGCCCCCCAAATGCAAACAAAAACTCTTCCCCAGCGAGCGGTCTGATCCGGCCGGGGCAAGCCCGGCTCACAAAAAAGCGCCGCCCCCAATGCGGGGACGGCGCCTGTCTTCGTTGCCTCGTATGCCGCCTATGACTCGGCTGACTTGAAGGGATTCCCGCACGGCTCGGGGCCGGCCAGGAAAAGATAGTTCACCAGGTAAATCACGTCCTCGAGATCGACGTCGTTGTCACAATTGACGTCACCGACAATAAACTCCGGCTGCGGAAACGGACCGGAGTTGAACAGATACGCAACCAGGTAAATCGCATCGGCCAGGTCGACGTTCCCATCCCAGTTCACATCACCGTTGAAACTCCACACCCGCATGATTAACCGTACCGTCTGCGGCGAATTGACTGCTTCATCGGAGTACACGAAGATAGTATCCTCGTACTCACCCAGCGGGAAACCGGTTGGATCGAATATCAACCTGACGACATCGCCGTTGATTCCGGAGGTGTCCTGCACAAACGCCCACGGAGCATCCTCCTCGAGATACCACTCCATACAGCCGTCCTGAGCGTTGCTCACCTCGAAACCGGTCAGCGCGACCGGTCCGGCATCTTCCTTGAGCGGATCTATGACTACCTGCCGACTGAGCAGAATCTCAGGCGGCTCAGTACCCTCGAGCAGGTTGTACACCACAATGACTGTATCGGGACTGTTGATGGCGTTGTTGGCGCCCACCAGAATCGTATCCTCGTAGGTCCCGACCGGCCAGTCGAGAATGTTCGGCGTGACAGTAAACGTTCCCGGAGTCTGAATCGTATCACGGTTGACCGTAAACAGATCGGACTCGTAAACCAGATACGCCTGCATCGGATTGTCGCCACCACCATTGATGACCGACACGTTGCGTGCGAACGGCGCCCCACTGAAGCCCTCGTAACACTCGTAGATGTCAAACTCAATGGTCGCCGGACTGGCATTCACCCTCGCCGGGATATCGACGAAGTGGAAACGGAAGACAACCGGGAAGGGCGAGTTGATCGCTTCGTCCGAACTCACCCAGACCGTATCATAGATGTCATCGCCGTTGCTGCCTTCTCCGACCAGGTCGAATGTCGCCGTGAAGACCTTCGGCGCCGTCCCGCTCGTATCCGACAGCGTAATGCGCGGCGAGTTCGTACTCAGCGACAACGTCATCTGCCCGGCGCCGTCGTTGAATATCTCGAAATCGCGCGGCGGCACGATCGCATCGGGCAGATCCACCACGACATAGTTGAACGCCGAGTCGGCCGCGATAATCGGCAGATCCGAACCCACCGTCAACCGCACCGGCACCCGTACCGGGTCATTCTCAGCCGTCGGGTCACTCACCACCACGGTGTCGAAGTAGTCGTTGAACGCCAGGCCGGTGATATCGACCGAGAGCGTTACCGTGCCATCACCGCTGCCCGACATCGGGCTCAGGCTCAGCCAAGACTCGCTGTTGGAAACAGTCCAGTTCAGCGTCGAACCGCCGATATTCGAGATATCAAGATCCTGCGTCGGCGGGTTGCTGCCACCGGCAACGGCGTTGAAAATAAACGACGAAGGATCGACTGCAATCACCGGCGGCGGTTGCTGCAGATCGAGCTGGACATACAAATACTGCGGCGAGTTTGCCGCCTGCGGCGCCGCAACCTCAATCGAATCAAAGTAAACACCGGCCGGCAGCGCCGTCGTGTTGATACTCACCGTCACATTCTCCGGCGTCGTTCCCGACGATGGTGATTTGACAATCCAGCCCGCATCTTCATCGAGGGTGAAGTTCAGCGGCGCGTTGTCCGACAGCACATCAAACGTCTGACTCGGTGGAAAGGCGCCACCCTCCTCGGCTGAGTAGAACAGCGTATCTTCACTCAGCAGCAGGTTCGACGGCACAGCCGTATCGCGGACAATGATCGCACCGGTCCAGTACGGTACGTACGGCTGGGCGTCCGGACGAGTGAACTGCAGTTTGATCGAGGGGCTGTACTCATTCGTGTCCAGCACGATCGAGTCGGAGACGTTCCAGTCCGACAGCGTAAAGTAGTACGAAGCCCACTGTCGACGATTCGGATCCGGCAAGATCCCCGGGTTGCCGGGTGAGCGCGTGCCCGCCAGATTGAACCGCTGGTTGGTATTGGTGACAGCCAGATTGTTGTTTTCGTACAGAGTGAGAAACAGGTTAAACGCGTCGGTTACCAGCGTGGTCGCCACCGCGCTGTCCATCTGCATGTTGGAGTTGTCCCAGTTGAACCCCATCGTGGCGCCCGCCAGTTCGTTACTGTCATTGAACACCCACAGGTCGAACTGTACGTTGAGTTGATTGGTGGTCGCGTCCGGCGCGACAGTCAGGACCATATCAACCGTATCTGCTACCCCGTCATCAAGCGGATCCTGCTGAAACTGTGCCTGCGCCGGCAGGGCTCCGATCACAAGCAAACAGAATACGACCGTGAACAGTCTCATCTTCATCAGTTGCCTCCATGCCGTTATGACTGACCTAGTGACTTGCATTCCCCCCGGTGCACGGACCGTGCCGAAGACGCACGAGTATTCGCCGTGACCCGGTAACATATGTGTGTGACGTGCTTCCCTTAGGACTCTCACTGATCGGCCGGCACTCCTGGAATGCCGCATACGATCAGATTATCAGGTGTAATTCGCTGGAACCGTGTGGACAGTGCCTATCGGTAAAATATTCCCGATGTCTGAATGTGTCAAGAGGTTAATCGGGATCTAACCAACACGTAACGCGGCTCGTGCCGGTCATGAAATGAGGCGGAATGGGGACTACTTAGATCGACGTTTGGAGCGGGCGGCCGCAGCCGGCGAGCGCCGCGGCGAGGGCTTCTTCTTTTTCTTCTTGGCCCGCGCGATCTCCTCGGCGAAGATCTTTTCGAGTGTAAAGCTGGACGGGGTGAAATCGAGCAGGCACATTTCAAACAAATCGTCTACGCGCTCAATGTAGTGGAACTTGGTCTTGCGAACGATCTCCCGCGGCAAGTCCTTGATATCCTTGGCGTTCTCCTTCGGCAGCGCCACGTGATAAATGCCCGCCCGGTAAGCCGCCGACACCTTCTCTTTGATCCCCCCCACCGGCAGCACCTTGCCCCGCAACGTAACTTCACCGGTCAGGGCGATGTCGTTGCGAATCGGACGCTCCGACATGACCGAAGCGATTACCAGGGTAACGGTTACACCCGCCGACGGACCGTCTTTGGGAATCGCCCCCGACGGAAAGTGCACGTGAATATCAAACTCGTTAAAATCGGAAAAGTCAATCCCCAGCATGTCCGCCTTGGAACGAACATACGAATGCGCCGCGTGAATCGACTCCCGCATGACCTCGCCCAGCGATCCGGTGGTGATGATCTGCCCCTCCCCCTTCATCTTCAGCGCCTCGATAAACATCAACTCACCCCCGGCGCCGGTCCAGGCCAGACCGGTCGCAATACCGATCTCAGGCATATTCTCGGCCTTCTCGGGGATGAACTGCGGCGTGCCGAGATACGACTCGAGATTCTTCTCGCTGATCGTCCAGGACTGCTTCTTTGTGTCGGCCTTTTCGAGCGCAACCTTCCGACAGATCTTCTCGATCTGCTGTGAAAAACCAAGCAGCCCGGCTTCCTGCGTGTACGCATTGATCACCCGCGACAGCGTCTTGTCGGCCATCTTCAATTCCGACTTCAGCAGCCCGTGCCGCTTGAGCATCTTCGGCATGATATACCGCTTGGCAATCACGATCTTCTCACGCTCGATATAGCCCGGCAACTCGAGAATCTCAAGGCGCGGTACAAATTGCTCCGGAATCTCCTCGTAAGATCGCACCGAGCATATAAACAGCACCCGGCTCAGGTCGAACGGCACCCCGATGTACTGATCGAGAAACCGCGCATTACGGCGCGAGTCGATCACGTCCAGCAGCGACATGTTGACCGTCGCGTCGTTCTCCAGGTTGAAATAGTCGATATCCTCAATCAGCACCAGCGGCTCGCACGTGCCGGCCTCGCGAAGCGTCCGGACAATACGCCCGGGATACGCGCCCAGGAATGTCCGGGGCGTCCCTTTGATCTCCTCAACATTGGCGATCCCGCCAACACTGATCCGGATAAACTCCTTGCCCAGGGCCTTCGCGATCGCCTTGGCCAGCGAGGCTTTCCCGGTGCCGGGCGCCCCGACAAGACACAACGTCGGCCCCTCGTCATTGCCGCCGAGCAGCTTGCGTACCGACAACCGCTGCATGATCTGCTCTTTGAGCGTGACCGGTCCGTAGTAGTCGGAACTCAGAATGCGCTCGACCTCGTTCATGTCGATACTCGACTGACGGGTGATATTCCACGGCAGATTCAGCAGCCAGTCGAGGTAATTCCGGGTCACCCCGTACTCGGCCGACGCCGGCGATAACTGGCCGAGTCGATCGATCTCGATCGTTGCCCGCGAGACGACCTCCGGCGGCAGATTTGGCGAGTCCTTGACGACATCCCGGAAATGCGCCGCCTCACGCTCCTCCGCGAAATCCTCACCCAGCTGACGCTTGATCTCATGCAGCTGCTGCCGCAGGAAATAGCGCTGCTGTTCCTCCTGGATCCGCTGCTTGACGTTCTCGTTGATATTCAGCAGCGTCGTAACGCGGTTGAGCTCGATATTGAGATGATAGAGCAGGCGCTCATAGCGCAGATCGATCGCTATCGCCTCGAGAATCTCCTGCTTCGAAGCCAGAGAGAAATGAAAGGCCGAGGCGACCCGGTCGGCCAGCATGGCAGGATTCTCGACATTCAGCCGGAATACATTGGAAAGCTCCGGCGAGTAGGTCGGATCAAGATGGGTGATCTTGGAGACAACCGCAATCACCTCTTCCATCTTCTTGCGAATATCTTTCTCGATATACGCCGGCGGCTCGATCTGCCGCACCACCGCCGTCACATACGGCGTCGTGTGCGCAATCTCCTTGAGAAACGCCCGCCCGCGGCCCTCCACCGTCACCATCTTCGATCCGGCCGGACCATCGGTACAGTCCCGAATCACCGCAAAAACACCGATTTCATGAATCGGCAAACTGGTCGGCGTCTGGACTTCCGTGCGGGAATAGGTCGCAACAAACTCCCGCCCCGACTTGCTGAGCTCCTCGATCAGGCTCAGGTTGTCCGATCGACCGACCTGGACAGTCAGCACCGTCCCCGGAAAAAGAACGCCCGTCATCAATGGCAGGACGGGACAGGTGGTTTCCGGGCCGGTTTTGAGGCCGGAAGTTCGATTGTGACTAGGTATCAGCATCGTTGTATCGCCGTATCTACTACTATATCGGACGTTTGCGCGGATTGTCCATACCTTAAACCACGCAAACCTGTCCGACGGTCCAAAGAATCATGAACCGGCGATACCGACCCCCCCACCGACCCGGCTATCAGCTGACCAGGTCCGACCCCGCCGCACCCGTCTGCTCCGGAACCGCCTCAAACAACGATCGAACTTCCCAGTCCGGATGGTCTTTCAGGTTGCGGCGGTTGAACCGGATCTTCGACGGATCAACATCGAGACGGTAATACCCCAGCCGGTTGTTCTCCACCACCGGCCAATCCGAACCCAGACCGGCATTGACCTCGTTCTTCATCCGGTACAGATACCGGGCCTGGTTGAATCCCGCCTCGATATCCTCCTTGTACATCCAGCCGGACTCGGCATGGCGCCGTGACCAGGCCAGCTTGGCAAAATACTTGAATGACTTCCCGGTGAGCCGGACCGGACAACCGTTGATCCGAACGACAAACCGCTCTCGCTCCTGCGACCCGTCGATCTCGACAATCTCCGGCTCCCCGACCACCGTCGGGTCCACGTCAACAGTAACTGACTTCATCTCAACCTCTTCTTTCGCAGATTGTATTTTCTCATTGATCATCAACAACTTACTCTTGCTCGTCGTGACCCGCTCACCATCCTCGGAGGACAACGTCCGAAGCTCGTTCGGGCGCTCCACGCCAAGTCCGCGAAGCGCCGTCAACTCACTTCGATTCAACCGACAATCGAATGCCTCATGTAATGACCGCAAAGACACCGGCAGGCCATGGCGGATACTGAAGGCGCGGTCGCGAAGCTTTCCTATTGCCGGCGAACCCTGATCGGTCGCCTCCACCAGCCCGGCCAGCGCGGTCAGCAGATGCCCCACGCTCTCAGCCAGACTCCGAATCTGTCCCAGGTGCACCTGAAAACGCTCCTCGAGCCGAGCCGCCGGCACCAGCCGCGCCCACTCATCCAGCAACAGCAGCGCCTTCACCGCCAGCGCCTGCTGGTAGCTGAGCGGCTGACGCGGCTCTGTCGGCAGCAGCCAGGCCGCCTCGACTACCGCATGATCGTCGCGCTGATACAACATCCGCAGCGGCGCCTGCCCGGCCTGCTCGGCACGGGTCAAAAGACCGGGCGGCCGATGCCACCCCTGCCCGGTGAGAGCCAGCGCCGTCCAGCCAAAATCACTTTGCGGGTAGCCATCGGCCAGGTAGCGAAGATATGCGCAGGCATCAACCACGCTCAGCCCGCTCGCCGCCACCGCCCGCCCCAACGGCGTGACCGACCACCGACCAGCCCCTCCCGTCTCCGCAATGAGCCCGACCGTCACCAATTCACTCAGAGCAGCCGCAAAATCCGGCGCTGCGCCGCCAAGCCGCCCGTACAAGCTGCCTTCGAAAAGCCCCATCAGATCCGTTGCCGAGTCGGCCAGACCACAGGCGATGAAATTCAGCGCAAAATCGGTTACCGGCGTCTCACCTAATGACGAACCGGGCAGACTGGAATCGACCGGTGCAATGTAAGTTTCCCAGAGCACATCCCGGTCAAACTCCGAATCGGCCAGAATAATCGCTCGCCCAATCCGGCCGTCAACCAGGCCGAGCCGACCCGCCCGGCCGGTCATGTTGTCGAACTCGGCCCGCGAAATCGGCACCAGGCCGGGACGGCCATCGTATGCCCCCGACACGTATTTGACCGTCTCCAGGTACACCGTGTCGGCCGGGAGATTGACCCCCATAGCTAACGTGGTGGTTGAGAAGACTACCCTTACCTCCTTGTTATAGAAGGCCTTCTCAACCACCCGTCGCTGCTCCGGCGTCAGGTCGGCATTGTGAAACGCCACCCCGCGCCGAAGTGTCTGCATAAGCGTTCGGGTCAGAAACGATCGCTCCGCGCTCTCCAGCGACTGCAGCGCCAAGGCCGCCGATGGCCAGTTGACCTGGGCCGCCAGACGAAACGCCAGATTCAATGTATCCTGCCGTGACTTCAAAAAGACGAGCGTGGACCCCTCGGAGTCCTGCAGTCGCGCGAGAAAAGCGTCCAATCGATCATCGCCCGACTCCAGCTCGTAAAACGGCTCGCAGCCGTCAGCCCCGCTATTGAAACTCCGGTAGCGATAGGAACCATCGGCAGCCACCCCGCGATAGAGATCGACCGGACGGTGATTCTCCTGGACCAGTTCCGCTCCCAACCACCCGGCCAGCTCACGAGCGGCGGTATCGCCCAACGACGCCGACAGGGTCAGCAACCGGGGTCGATAAGCGCCCCGCAGCAGTTTGAGCAGCAGACGCTCCAGAATCGGCCCACGGCCCGGCTCAGCGATCATCTGCAACTCATCGACCACGACCAGCCCAATGCCGCAGAGCCGGTCCATCTCGGCCGTCAACAGCAAATCAAGCTTCTCATAGATTACCACGGCGAGCTGGAAGGCGCCCTGACGGAATGCCCGGTCGTTCTCCGGATGGTCACCCGTCACTACGATCACCTCGATCCCCAGCGGCTGGTAGCGTCGCCGAAGCGTACGGCTGACCTCTTCAGCCAGTGATTTCAGTGGTACCAGCCAGACTACCCGCTGACGGTGCGCCAGCGCTTTCATAGCGGCCATCTCAGCGCAAAACGACTTGCCCGACGATGTCGGCGCCATTATCAGCAAATGGCGCGGTCCTGACGCGTTCGAGGTCCCCGAACGGACGCCCTCGGCCAGCAGTCCGGCCCGTAGCGCCCGGTCCTGCACTGGCAGCAGCGACTCCCCCTGATCGGCCCGCCAGAGTTCAACCACCCGGGCGGGAATCCCCTCTCTTTCGAGATCACGTAACTGCATCACAAATAACTCCCCGAAAACGATTGTTATCGCCTACCGATAATCTCCCGCGGTACCTTCCCGGTCATCCCCCGCAGGACTGATAACCACAGGTCGGGCAACTGAAACAGCTGCCGAGCCGGACCATTCCCGAAGCACAATCCGGGCAGGTCCCGGCATTGTGGTAACAGCACTCATCGAACTGCGAGCGCTCCACCTGGATGAACGCAGCGTCTTCATAGGCCACCAATTCAGCGCTATATCCGCTCTCCAGACTTGTCTCACCGAGACTCTCCCGGAGATAACTGTCCCTGTCAAATTCGGCCATTGTGTGCACTCCTCTGGTTGTGGTGGGTTTCTCCCGTGAGTGATCCAGCATACTGCACATTTGTGCCCCTGTCAAGCAGATTTCATCGAAAACCCACTCGAATTGGCGGGATATTTCGATAACCTCTTGTCAATCAGGGGGAAGACCCAGGCACAAAAAAACGGCCCGGGCGCTCACCCGGACCGTCTTTGAAAGACTTTGATAGCTGCTACTGGTTCAGACGGAAATTGTAGGTAAACGACACCCAGCAGGCAACCGGCTGACCGTTCTGAATGCCCGGCTTGAACCGGCACTCCTTGGCCGCTTCAATCGCCGCCTCATCAAGCGACGCCGTCCCCGAAGACTTGGCGACAATGGCGTCGCGCACGGTGCCATCCTTATCGACCAGCACCTGCACCACCACATCACCCTCGAGGCTGGCCTGACGGGCCAGGCGCGGATAGTCCGGCTGCTCCTGATAAATCATCTCAGGATAGATTTCCACCGGGACAAATTCGGTCGGCGACGGCAGATAATCCTCTTCCTGGATATCGACCACAATATCACCTTCACCGGCCGATGCCGAGGTCACATCGGGCGCCACAATCTCGGCCAACTCCTCACGGGTTGCCAGCACGACATCATCGTCGACCACTTCCTCGTCGGCGACCGGCTTCGGAATACCCACCTTCGGCGCCGCAACATTCGGCTGCGTAACTTTCACCTGCGGCGGCTTCTTGGCAATCGCCGGCGGCGGCCCCAGCTCGGCCACAGTCTTAATGACCTTCTGCGCCGAATAGACCACTTCCGGCTCGTCTTCCCAGTTGGCGATAACCCAGGCCACGCCCAGAATGAGAAGAACGAAACCGACCACAATCAGCGAGCTGAAACCGAAATTACGCTGATATTTGGCTTTCAGTTCGTACGCGCCATACGGCGAGTACAATGCATTGTATGTGTTGTTGGCCATTGCCAGGTACCTCGTCTACTCGTTCTCTCTTCTATTATAACATACAAACGAGATAAGTCGTTCTTCCCAATTTTCTGATCGCTCCGGCCGATTTCACCGACCGCTATTCAATCGAAACTCAACCTTGTAAGTCACCCAGACCGGAATCGGTCGTCCGTTTTGTATCGCCGGGCTGAAGCGGTTCCGATAGGCCGCCGCGACGGCCGCCTCATCGAGCATCGCCGACTCGGAACTCAGCCCGATTATCGCCTCCCGAACGCTGCCGTCGATATCAACCAACACCTTCACCCAGACATCACCTTCAATCCCGGCTTGCTTGGCCAGCCTTGGATACGCCGGCATCGCCTGGTATATCAGCTTCGGTTCGATCTCGACGGACACAAACGAATCTGGCGCCGGGAAGTCCCGGTCGACATCGCTTCCGCCGCTACCCTCAAACTCGGCGCCGCCGCCATCGCCGGGATCGTAGATATTCGACCACTCGATGATCTCATCCCGCGTGGCAATGACGACATTGTCATCCTGTATCTGGTCATCGGGAACGGGAGTCGGAATCCGTCCCAACAGCTCCTCTCGTGTCATCCCCGGTGTCGTTACGGTCGGCCCTTCCAGTGTCACCACCGGTGGCGGGCTCCAGTTAATCGTCGTCTCGATGGGCTCCGGCGGCGGTCCGACCGTGGTCGGCCCGGCCTCTGACGGCCCGGTCACCATCGAGGGGATGGCGACAAGTACAACTGCGATCAGGACGGTCAGTCCATTGGCGATCAGCAGGTTGCGCTGATAGTTCCTCTTTAGCTCCCAAGCGCCGTACGGTGAATACGTACGGCACATGCCCATGACTTACAACTGTCCTTTCTCCTGTGCGCCACGAATGGCGAAATCCAGAATTCTATCATCACGGTCCTCCCACTCACCAATCGCGTAGCGGTAGGAGAACTTACCCTGTTCGGTTGTCAGGTCCTCGACGTCGATATCGAGCTGATCGGCGGTATACTGATTGAACGACCGCTCGATCAGGTCGATCTCGTCGAGAATATTGACCATATCCGCGTAATTGGCGTCCTCGTGAATGAGAATCAGCGTGTTCAGCTTCGGGTTCGCCCGGTTTTCGTTCACCAGGACACTGCGCAGCGTATCCTCCCAGAAGACATACCCGGCCGTGTCCGGGATCTCCGGATCCGATGGCAACAGGATCGGCAGATTCTCCGGCGTCGCCGTCTTCAGGTGATACCAGTACCGGCCTTCGGGGTCAACCCGAATAGTCAGCAGGTTCGATTCCTTGACCTCGATCTCGGTCTCCTGCTCCTCTTCCGGCGGCAGGTTGATCTCCATCGCCTGAGGCATGGAGAACACCGTCGACACCATATAGAAGATGAGCAGCAGAAATGCGATATCGACCATCGGGGTCATATCGATACGGATGGCGATACGGCGTTTTGGCCGTCGCAGGCCCTGCTTTCCGCCTTTTGGTGCCCGTTCTGCTACTTCACCAGCCATACCGTCATCACTCTCCTTTCACACCGAGCGCAGCGCATCGCTACGCCTCTTCCTGTTCGTTATCGGTGATGATCAGGAAGCGTTCCATGAAGTTGGCCTGCATCTGCCTCATCACGCTTTGCATCGTCCCGAACCTCGCCTTTTCATCGGCCTTTACCACGACCAGGGCACGCGGGTTGCGCGTACGCACCCGGATAATCTCCGAGGCCACCGTCTCGGGCGTGGCCTTGCGGACGATTCGGGCGCTGGTTTCGACCTGCCGCCCTTCCACCTCGATCTCGACCTTCTCTACATAATCGACGTAGATCGAGTCCAGGCTGGTTATCGTGACGAAGATGACGCCCTTGTCCGGCAACTCGATCTGCGAGTGCGATTCCGGCAGGTCAACAGCCCGGGCCTCCGGTGGTTTGAACTGCGTCGTCGCCATATAGAAGATGAGCAGCAAAAAGGCGATATCAACCATCGGGGTCATGTCGATCCGGATGGCTACCCGCCGTTTCTTCTTAACCTGCATCGCTTACTTTCCTTCTTTTTCCTTAAGCAGCTGCATCACCTCGAAGGTGGCTTCGTCGGTGGTATAGTTGAAGGAGTCCACCTTGTTGACGAAGAAGTTGTAGAAGAAAATGCCGAGAATACCGGAGGCCAGACCGCCGGCAGTGTTCACCAGCGCCTCGGAAATACCGACCGCCAGCTGCTGGGCGTCAATCACGCCGCCCTCGACGTTACCGGTGGCGGCAAACGCACGGATCATACCGATCGTCGTCCCGAGCAGCCCCACCATGGTGGCAATCGACGCAATCGTCGACAGCGCAATCAGGTTCCGCTCCAGCAGCGGTCCCTCGAGCGCGTTGGCTTCCTCGATCGCCGACTGCGTCATCTGGATTCGCTTCTCGGCATCGATCGAGTCATCGCCCTTCAACTGTCGGTAGCGTTCGATACCCGCCCGAAGCACGTTCGCGGTGGTGCCGCGCTGTTTGTCACAGGCAGCCAGCGCGCCATCATAATCATCCTGCTGCAACAGGGTGATCAGCTTCTTGAAGAAGACCTGCACAGAACTCTTGCCCTTGGCGTTGCCATAGAGCGAGATGTAGCGCTCGATCGCGAAGACGAGGCACATGACAAAAATCATGATCAGCAACACGACCAGCGGGCCACCCTGGTAGATCGAGTGCACGATCGGGTTCTCCGACGTCCGGAACACGCCGTACCAGAGCCCGAAGCCGATGCCGAACGCGACCAGCGCGTTCAGGGTTACGAAGAGTGTCTGTTTCACCTGAGATTAACCTCCAATTTCCAACACTATCATTATATCTCACTACTCTTGACCGCGACCATGATGAACATCGCTAGAGAGACGAAAACACCCCAGGAAAGTGCATTGGCAAATGCCATGATCCCGTAGGAGTCGCCGAGACTGTCGTACAGCGACGCCGCATCAAACGAGTACGAACCACCAAAGAACGACAGGATGCCGACAACGATGAAGAGAATAACCGGCACCCAGTTCAGCTTCAGGGCGCGCTTCAGCTGCAACGCCAGGTCATCGCCGCGCGCCTTGCTGCCAAACAGCAAGTAGAGCGTAAACAACGGCAGGACAATCGCCAGAAGCATGTACAGGATCATCAGAATCGCGGAAATCGCCAGCATCCCCGACGAGAAGACATAGCCTGCAAAGCTCCCCAGCGAGAAAATGGCGCCAAACCAGGAAACCGTCTCCGTCTCCTTGTGCACCTTCTGCCGGGCGATACCACCGTGGATGATCTCCTCTCCGTCATCACCACCCGCCGCCGCCGCTCCGGCAGCCGCCGTGTCGGGTTCGGTGACGGTCGTATCCGGATCGGCCACCGCGGCCGCGGTTGCTGAATCCGGCACCACCACCGTGTCGGCCAACGAATCGATCATCGTCACGCCCTCCGGCGCATCGGTGACCACCGCCTGCTCCGATGCCGGCGGGGTTTCGATCACTTCAGTGTAGGCCGAATACCATGGCAGGAAGAGCGACCCGAGCACTATCAGACACGCGATGGCAAGCACAATACGCTCGCCCCAGGAGACCCGCTCCTCGAGAAGCGTGTTGTGCTCACGGATAATCTCGCCGCGCTCCCGGCGCTCGGCGAGACGCTTGACCAGCAAGTCACGCTCGGCGTCGGACTTAAACAGATCCTTCGGTTTTCCCGGATAAACCTCGAAACCGATATAACGAAAACGCTGGTTCTCGTCTATCGGTTTCACTGGCCCCCCGGAAGCGTCTTTTCCTCCGGAGGGTTTCTTCGACTCCTGCTGTTTTTCTTTGTCCGTCATTGAGACTCCTGGACAGCTTAGCTACATCGTTTGTTGCCCGGCATCAGAACTCGAACTGGGTATCATTGCGACCCTTCTGGGCCTCCGCGTTGCCCGGCTCACACTTGAGCACCTTGCCGTACCACTCAAAAGCGTTCTTGAAGTCAGATTTTGCTTTGCTCTCTTCGGCCGCGCGAAGATGATAGGCCTGCGCGATATACAGCACCAGCGTGACATCGGCACACTGACCGTCACCACGGTTGACCATGCACTCGTAGGCGTCAGACAGGTAGTTGATCGCCTTGGTGTAGTTCTTCGTGCAAATGCCCCCGAAATATGCATAACCGAGCGAGCGCTTCGCGATACAGCTGTTCGGGTTCACCGCCAGCAGACGCTCGAACAATGCGACCCCCTTCTGGCAGTCCGCCAGCTGGAACAGCTGGGTGCTTGCCGCCAGTTCGAGAATTCGTTCGTCCTCGGGCTGGTACTCGAGATACTGGGTGAAATACTCTACCGCCTTCTCGTAGTAATTGATCGTATCCTCCGGCAGCGGCGCCATGTCGAGCATCTCGTCCTCGATCATCATGTCGTCCTCGCCCTCCGCCTCGCGGTTGGCGATATTCAAGGCGCAGGAACCGGCGTTCTTGAGAATCGTCGCCGAATTCGAATCGATCCCCTGCTCGATCCGGCGATCGTAGAAGTCGATCGCCTCGCGATAGCGACCGAGCTGGTGATTCGACAACGCCACGTTCTGCAACAGCCGCTTCTGATCAGGATACTCGGCCAGCGACTTCTTGTACCACCTGATAGCATTGGAGAAGTCGTGCGGCTGACGATAGTAATAGCCGTCACCCATCAACTGATGGAACTCGGCGTCGGCATACGTCTGGTTGTATTCGCTGGGCTGCTGCTCCTGCCAGGCCACCTGCTTCTCGAGCATCTCGGTGACCTTCTCGTACTGCTTCACACCCCAGAGAGACTTGGCATAGTAGAAATAGATATCGCGGGGCTCGTATGGAATCGACAACACCTTCTCGAAATAATCGACCGCATCTTCAAAACCGTAAATCTCCGCGTAGGACATGGCCAGCTCGAAATACGGACGGACCGTCGATGAATCCGGCTCGATCCCCGAAAGCTCGAGGTACTGCTTGTACGAACCGATCGCGTCGCGATAGCGGTCGATGCGGTCCTGACGGTTGCGGCTCGAGCGAGCCGCCCGGAAATAGATGTGCCCGGCGCGGTTCCAGGCCGGCGCGTACGACGAGTCCTTGGTCAGGACGATCCGAAGTTTCTCGATCGCACAGGCGTAATCGCGCATCTCCAGACATGCCTCGGCCCAGTGGAAATAGACCTCCTTGCCGGCCGTGTCCAGTTCCAGCGCCCGCTCGTACTCCATGACGGCAAGCGACGGTATCCCCTGCGCGAAGTTGGCATCACCTAGGTTAATGTGATACTGTGCGTTCTCGTCATCAATCACCAACGCACGACGAAAGGCTGCATCGGCCTCGGCATACTGCTCCAGCCCCATCAGGGCCAGGCCGAGCCCATTTTCCCATTCGGCTTTGTTGTCCCTGTCGCGATCAAGGCCGCGCTCCATGTACTCTTTGGCCTCTTCGTACTTCTCCTGGTGGATCAGGCTGCGGGCCAACAGGTACATCGACTCCCAGTGTTTGCTCTTTTCATCGAGCGCCTTCTCAAACTGGACAATTGCCCGGGGGTAGTCCTCCCGCTGGTAATAAATGTAGCCCAGGGAGTAGTAATTGGAGTGGTAACCGGGATCCATGTCGATCTCCTGCTTCAGCAGATCGATTGCCCGGGTCGTATCCCCGTTGTTGACCGCCGTCACGACGTCATCACTAACTCTGGTAAACTCTTCCTGAAGCCAGTCGGCACGAACGCCGGAAGCGGCAAAGACAAGCACAAACGCCAAAAGCAGGCTGAAAAATCTACGTTTCACCGTTAAACCCTCATACTTCTCCCAAAAGACAAACGAAAATAAGAGATAGAGACCCGTTGTCAAGCAAATATATTTTGGTCGTCTTTCTCATTCGCTAGGCTCTTGGGCACTTACAGTTGACACTGTTCGAGCGTACCCGAACCCGCAGCCGGCGGCGCCGGCCAGCACCGTCACTTCGACAGCGGCCGACAAGATGTGAGAGAAGGTCATGATCAGATAACCTGCCGTCAACATCAACATCACCACCGAAAACAGATTCAACATGCGCGTCACCTTGGGTAGCATCGTGTATTACCTCCCTTTATACACGACAGCGGCCGGCATCTTCCAAAACCCGTTCAGACCGCTGTCGCGAGGTTCACCGTTCAGATTGTGTTAGGATCAACGGTTGTGCCGGAAATTGACCGGCCCCGGGAGGCGCCACCTAACAGATCACGCCGCAGCAAGTTAGCCTGATCACTGGCGACTGGACAGAACACCGGTCGACAATCACGACGCAAAAAGTGCGTCAGCGCGTTCCACCAGCCCCACCGGATAGCCGCTAACTCATTGATAATTATCGCAATAGAAGAACAGGACAGGATTGTCCCAGAGCAGCCACAAGAAGCGAATTCGTACATCTGCACTACCCGCAAAGCGCGCCGACATCGGCCCCACAAACCGAACCGGCTCCCCGGATTGATCCAGCGCCGGGTAGAAGCGAAGCTGGTCAACCATTGTTCGAAAACGCCGCACCGTTTGGTCATACGGGCTGGAGACGCGTAACCCGCGCGCCATGCCCAGCGTGTCGACCTCGGTCCAGATCGTCGCACTACTAAACGACGCCCCGGGTAGTTCCGTCAACGTGAAGCGACCCGTGTAGACGTTTCGCGGAATCGGTTTGGCCAGCAATCCCAGCGTATCCGCCCGAACACTGACGGCCATGCGACGCTGCAGCAGGAGCGAATCATCGGGCGGGTGCTGCCACGGCTGAGTCGGATACGAAACGGCCCGGAAAAACGAAAGCATCACGTACACCGGCGCCGCCACCACCTCACCGTTCACACGCGCCGGCTCGAACTCGGCCCAGTTGCAGGCATGCACAATCTGGTCGGTGAACCCCGGCAGGGTATTGCGAACCGGCTCAATCGATATCGCCCGACCGCTCGTGTCCAGTTCCAGCCGCAACAACATGTACGGATAGATATCGAGAGAATCCTCCAGCTCGACAATGGCGTGGTACGGCGGAAACGTAACCAGCGACGGTGGCTCGACCTCGTTTACGATCAACATCAACCGGTATAGATCATAGTCACGGACTTCCCGATTGTGGTCGACCACAAAGTGCATTTCCGGCACGACTCCGTCGGGACGAAAACGGATCCACACCGGCACCAGCGAGGCCACCGGTTCACCATGCAGGCGAGCCGGCTCGAAATCGACCGGCCCCAGCCACGACACCAGGCTCTGCACCAGCGGAAGGTCGGCCGTATCCCGATCGCGTGGCAACTGCACCGAGACATAGCGACCGTTGGCCGATACGCTCAGCGTCATCAGACGGATCGAGTCCGTCGCAAAACCGTACTCGAAATCATGTCGAAACGACGAGGGCGGCTCGAGCGGATAGGCCGGCTCAAAGCCGAGATAGCCCGGGCGCGGCGTCTCGGCGGATGTGATGCCGCCCAGCAGGAACACCGCCAGGACACTTACCAGCAAGAGGCGACAGCGTGGCGCCATGCGTTGTTTAAACGTTGCTGCCATACTGACTTGAAAGTATACTTACGCCGAATCTCGCACAAAGGGTTTTTTGCATGATCTCGCCGATCAGCCGGTTGCTGACCAACGTCTTTTCCTCGTGGGTCGGCTTCGCGATTCGAATCGTCATCGCATTCCTGTTCGTACCCTACGTCACCATGGTGCTGGGCGATGCTCGCTACGGCATCTGGATCCTCGTCTTCCAGATCGTCAACTACTTCTTCCTCTTTGATATCGGCCTCGAACGCGCCCTGTCGCGCTACCTGCCCCGTTTTCTCGGACTCGATGACTACGACTCGCTGAACAGGGTCCTCAACACCGCCACCGCCATGTACGGAACGATCGCCGCCGTGACGATCATCGCCGCCGCGCTGGTCGCACAGTACGTCTTCCCCATCTTCAGCGTGAGTGATCCGGCGCTGCTTCGCGAGGGACAGATTGCCCTCTTCCTGGTCGGGCTGTTTGTCGCGCTCCGATTCCTCTTCTTCCCCTTCGGCGGTTCGCTGGGCGCCGTGCACCGATTCGATATCGCCAAAGGGCTCGAGATCGTCGAGGAGATCGGCCGCACCATCGTTTATGTTATCCTGCTTTCACAGGGCTACGGCCTGATCGCTTTGGCTATCACGATGGTCGCCTTCTCCCTGGCCCGCAACCTGGCCGGTGTCGCCTGGCTCAAGCGGCTGGTGCCGGAAGTGCGCCTCTCGCCCGCCTTCATCAACAAGACCACCGTACGCATGCTCTTTCGCTATTCGCGCATCTCCTTCGGTGTCGCCGTCTGCTGGATGATCCTGTTCAACTCCGACTCGATCCTGCTCGGCGCCCTGGTCTCGTCGGCCGCCGTCGGTGTCTATGCCCCCGGCGCCCAGGTGATGCTGTACATCCGCCACCTGATCAACGCTATCGGTGGCCCGCTCACCCCGGTGATCGCGCATGTCGACGCCAAGGATTCACCCGAGAAAGTCCGCGAAGTCTACCTCCGCCTGCTCACGTACGTCGCCTACCTCGGCGTCTTTTTGTGCGTCGGCCTGATCGCCTACTCCGAACGATTTGTCGGCCTCTGGCTCGAGCCGGAGTTCCACGATGCCTACTACGTCATGTTCATCCTGGGCATCAGCGGTACCGTCTTTCTGCCCCAGATCATCGGCAATGCCGTCCTGTTCGGTATCGAGAAGCACGGCTACCTGCTCTGGATCCTCCTGCTCGAGATTGCCATCAAACTCGGTGTCGCCATCCCCCTGCTCGCCGGCCTCGGCGTCGATATCAATGGTGAGTCGCTGACTGAACGCCCTGACCTCGCCGTCATCTTCATGGCCAGCGCCGCCGCTCTCCCGCAGGCCCTGCTCTCGATAACCATCTACCCGATCCTCATGGGCCGGGCTCTGCAACTTCGTATCAGGACGATCTGGCACACGCAAATCGTCGCCGGTGCGCTGGGCGCCGCGATTACCGGGCCGATGGCCTGGGCGTTCGGCCGCGTCCTGCCCGAGCAGTCCTGGCTTCACCTGATTGTCAATGTCGTGATTGTCAGCCTGGTCGCATTCGCCGGCTTCTACATCCTCATACTCGAACCGACCGACCGCGCCCGCCTCCGGCGATGGCTCACCTTCGGCCGCGCCTGACCGCACAACAAACCAACACAGAAAAACGGCGAAGGCGCCAAACGCCTCCGCCGTATATTGCGGTCTTTCTTAGAATAACAACTAGTAGTTGTCGTGCAATTCCTCGGCCGCCGCGGCAATCTTGTCAACCGTCGGCAGACAGGAAGCATCTCCGTCCATGCCGTAGGCAACACGGGCGTCGATCGCCGTCACCAGCTTGACCGGCGCCTCGAGATGGAACAGCCCCTCACCGCGCGTGATCACCGAGGCAATCGTCGCAGCGGCGCCGCCGGGGAACCGATCCTCGGTCACCACCAGCACCTTGCCGCAGTCTTTGGCGGTCTGCAGAATCGCCTCTTCATCCATCGGCTTGAGCGTCCGAAGGTCGACCACGCGAGCGTGGATGCCTTTCTCTTTGAGCATCTCCGATGCCCGTCGCGCCATCTGGAAAGTCGCACCGTAAGTGATGATGCCCAGGTCGGTGTGCTCTTCGTCGTAGACCTTCGCCACGCCAAACGGAATCAGTTCATCGATCGGCGGAATCTCCGTCTCCATCGGGATACCCTCCCAGTCCCGACGGTTGTACAGCGCCACCGATTCGCAGAACAGCACCGGGTCATCACACGCCCAGGCCGTCTTGAGCAGACCGGCCGCATCGTAGGCGTTCGACGGTACGGCAATCAGGAGGCCGGGAATGTTCATCCACGTCCCCAGGTTCCCTTCCGAATGCCAGAACGCACCTGCGCCCTGCTTGTAGCCACCGTATGTCGTGCGAATCAACATCGGCATCTTGTACACCCCGCCGGAGCGCTGATAGGTCGTGCAGACACGATCCTTCAGCACCTGGTAGGCCGGTGACATGTAGTCGAGGAATTGAATCTCGGGGATTACCCGGCGACCCTGGTAGACATGACCCGAGGCGCGCCCCAGAATACCCGCCTCATCCAGCGGCGTATTGAAACAGCGATCGTTACCGAACTCCCGCTGCAGATTTTTGGTCACCAGGAACACGCCTCCCTTACCCTTCAACTTCTCCTGCTTTTCCTTCTCTTCAATCATGTGACCGGAAAAGTCGGCGACATCCTCACCGAACAGCAGCACATCACCGGAGAGATCAAAGAGGTCGAACAGCGTGTAGTTGAGCGCGAACCGCATCGTCATCGGACCGATCTGCTCCGGGATATCCGGCTTATTGAAATAGCCCTTCTCGTGCCACTCTTTGTAGCGGGCGGCGCGATCGTGCGGGTACGCATCGCGATACTGCTTCCACGTCTTTTTGACCTCCTCGAAATCGTAGGTATAGACGAGGTTCTTGATGAACTCGGTATCTTTCGGCGTGAAGGAGTCCACCGCTTTCTTGGACTCGGCCGATACCTCCTTGTCCAGGTCATCCCACATCTGGCCGATTTCGTCAGGCGTCATCACCCCGTCCTCGAGGAACGAATTGGCCGTCTTCAGGATACAATCGTTGTACGTATGCCAGTCCTGCTCGACCGGATCCATATAGAACGACTGATCATCGGAGCCTGAGTGCGAGCCCTCGCGCGTGGTCCGGATATCCATCAGCACCGGCATACTGTTTTCACGAGCGTACTCGATCGCCTCGCGGGCGCCCTTGAGCATCTCTTTGATATCGGTACCGTCGACATGCATGATCTTCAGGCCGAACTGTTCGTAGCCCCGGAACGGACTGGTCGGATCACCACCCGGGAACTGCTCCTCGACCGAGACTGAAATCGCCCAGCCGCAGTTGTAAATCGCAAACACACACGGCGCCTTGAAAAAGACCGTATTGAAGACCGCCCGGCCGAATTCAGATTCCGAGGTCGAGCCCTCGCCGATGCAGCAGAGAGTGACAGAATCACTCGGATACCGGCCGCCCGGGGTCCAGGACTGCTCTGAAATCGGTGTCGGATGCGCCGTAGCCTCGGCAATACCGGCCGCTTCGAGCGCATGGCCGCCGGTCGGCGATGACTGCGTGACGATACTCAGGTGCGGATAGCCCGGGTGGGCCGGGATCTGCTGGCCTTTGTTGATGCCGCGCGCATCACCGATTGCCTCCAGCATCTTGTCCCAGAGAGTCGATCCACGGTGGATATCAAAGGCCTTGTTGCGGTAGTATCCGACAAACGGGTCGGTCGGGCGCAACTCGTCGGCGAAACAACAGTCGGCCAGTTCCTTGCCGCCACAGCCGATGAAAAAGCGGTTGTAGCCCTTGCGCAAAAGCAGCTTCTCTTCGCGCTCCACCCGGCGGGCGGTGAGCATGGTTTTCATGATGTTCTTGAGCTGCTCGGGCGTTTTGCCGGAATATGCTTCCAGCGGCTCGGTGTCTTTGAGCTTCGACGGCCGCTTGCCGTCATACTTGCGAACCTTATCGATGAGAGCGACGACCTCCAACGGGCAACCTCCTTGGGCTCTATCTATCTACACACGATACACTTTGACTGATTATTACCTTTGTGCCTACAACAGTCGAGCGGGAAAAAAGCTCCCGGTATGATACGGTTTTCGGACCAAAAGGCAAACCAATTCTGCCGCCCAATGTGCGCACTCGAAACCGAAAAGGCAAGCCAAATCGGGGATATCGTGGGGCCGACAAGGCCAGTTTAGATTGGACTTGAGCCGGGCACCGTCTGGGCGTACTTTCCGGCAACCTGACCTATCGCCAACCACGGAGGAGCCCGCCGATGAAGAAACGGACCCGCAAATCGACCAGCCGCAAACGGCCGATCTCGGCCGAAGACCTCTACCGCCTGCGCTTGCCCACCGCGGTGAAGCTCTCGCCCGATGAGCAGTACGTCGCCTACACGGTCGAACGGATGGACCGCGACAAGAAGAAATACTTCACCAACATCTGGATGCACGACCTCTCCGGCGGCGAATCGCGCCAGTTCACCTTCGGCGACAACAACGATCGCCAGGTCGCCTGGGCCCCCGACGGCCGCTCCTTTGCCTTCGTCTCCACCCGCGACAAAAAGACCGGGATCTACGTCATGCCGGTCGAGGGCGGCGCCGAACGACGACTGGCCGAAATCGACGGCGCCATCGGCTCCTTACAGTTCCATCCCGACGGCGGGCACCTGGTTTTCTGCCTTCGCTACAACGACTCACATTTCATCGACGATGACGAGGAGAAGAAAAAGCCGCCGGTCTACCGGCACATAACCCGGCTGCAGTACAAGTTTGATGCACAGGGATTCCTGCCGAACGACACCTTCCAGGTCTACTCGATGGCCCTCCGCGACGGCGTCCTGAAAAAGATCACCAGCGGCAAGCGGGACAATCAGTCGCCCGATGTCTCCCCCGACGGCAAGTGGATTGTCTATCACTCCAACCGGAGCAAGAACCCCGATGTCGACAGCCTGCGCGACGATCTCTTCATCATCCCGTTCGGCGGCGGCAAGGAAAAGAAAATCGCCACTCCGCCGGGCCCGATCGCTGTCCCGAAGTTCTCTCCCGACGGCAAAACGATCGCCTATCTGGGGCACGACAACCCAAACGATGCCTGGGGTGTGACCAATTACCACATCTGGATTGTTGGCGTCAAAGGCAGCCCGAAAGCACGCGACCTCATGCCCGGGTGGGATCGAATGGCGGTTGACCACTCCATCTCGGACATGGGTGAGTTCGGCGAAAGCGGCGCGGCGGCCTGGTCGGCCGACGGCAAACGGATCTACTTCACCGCCTCCGATACCGGCGTCACCAACCTCTTCTACATCACCCGCAGCGCCGGCAAACCGACCCGTATCTATCGCGGTGACTGCCATATCAAAGGCTTCTCCATCAACGGCAAGACCAGACTCGCCGTATGTGTGCGTTCCGACCTGACCACCCCGGGTGACATCATCACCTGCCCGACCAACTACGGCGCCGAGAAGAAGGCAAAGACAATTACCGATCTCAACCGCTTCATACGCGATGAAATCAAACTCGGCCGCACGCGCGAGCTGATGTTCTCCTCGTTCGACGGCACAAAAGTCCAGGGCTTCGTGGTCACCCCGCCCGACTTCAAAAAAACCCGCAAATACCCGGCCGTCCTCCAGATTCACGGCGGCCCCCGCGCCCAGTACGCCTACACCTTCTTCCACGAGATGCAGTACCTGGCTGCCCAGGGCTATGTCGTCTTCTACACCAACCCGCGCGGCGGCACCGGTCGCGGTGAAACCTGGGCCGGCTCGATCGCCGGCGGCTGGGGCGAACTCGATTACAAAGACTGCATGGCCGCCGCCGACTGGCTGGAAAAACAGAAGTACGTCAACACCAAACGCATCGGCGTCACCGGCGGCTCCTACGGCGGCTGGATGACCAACTGGATGATCGGGCACACCAATCGCTTCCGGGCGGCGATTACCCAGCGCTCGGTCGTTAATCTGGAATCGATGTTCGGTTCGTCGGATATCGGCTGGGCGCTGGAGCGGGAGTTCGACGGCACCCCGATGAACAATCCGGAGAACTACGAAAAGTGCTCACCGCTGACGTACATGAAGAATGTCAAAACACCGGTTTTGATCATCCACTCCGAACAGGATCTGCGCTGCCCGATCGAACAGGCTGAACAGATGTTTGTCACGCTGAAGATGCTCGGGAAGACGTGTGAGATGGTGCGCTTTCCCGAAGAACCGCACGGCCTCTCCCGGCATGGCCGGCCCGACCGGCGAATCGCCCGCCTCGAGTGGATGCTGAAGTGGTTTGATCGCTACTTGAAACGGTAGTTTTGATCGTATAGCGTAACACGAAAAGGGCCCGCATCCTGCGGGCCTTTGTCATTACCCCTGATCGGACAGCTTGTTGATCCAGTTCTCTCGGAGGAACTGCTCGGCCTCGACCGTAGTGCGGAAGGTGTGTGAGATGTCTCGGGTGGCGCCGCCGGTGAACATCTTCAGCAACTGCCGGAAGGTACTGGGATTATTCAGCACATTGAGTGACAGGGCCAGGTTGTTGTCAACACACCAGGCCAGGTGCTCGCCGATAATGTTGATGACCTCCGGATACGACGTCTTCCAACCCGTCAAATCAACCAGCTTGGCCCACGGCCGGTCGATCAGCGGCTGCACTTCGGTCTCAAAATCCTGCTGGTAATCACGCGCGGTCTTTGCCTGCCAGATCCCGTGGATCTTCTCGTAAACGACGCGATTGTCAGTATCGACCCGAAACGAATAATACAGGCTCCAGCCGACCACGTGCGTAGCCCTCCCGATTCTTATGATTCTACTGTTTGCAGATGCAGTGAGTGAAGTGCGCTAAGATGTCGGTGCTATCAACATAGACTATTGGAGGGCCGGTATCAAGCTCGAAAACCGACCGCGACCCTCACCTCGCCCGTTTTTTCGCTGGCATCCAATTCGCGTCAAGAAACGACTCGGCTTCAGCCACCGTCCGAAAGACCTTGGCCTCCTGACCGATACCTCCACGGTCGATCATTTCCCGAAGTTGACGAAAGGTACTGGGGTTGTTTACGGCATACAGCGAGAGCACATTGTCATGCTCATGACACCAGTGCATATGCTCGGCAATGCGGTCGATCGTATCCGGGTACGAGGTCTTCCAATTGGTAAGATCGACCACTTTGGCCCACGGCTGACCAAACAGGACTGCCGCCTTTTCCTCGAACTCGGCGTGATATGCCTCCGCATGACTGCCCTTCCATATGCCGAAGACTTTCGCCCGGACCAGCCGCCGCTGCTCATCGACATCGATTGAAAATTCCAGGCTCCAGCCGCTCATGATGTAGTTCCTGTCTCGATTTAGTGATTACTTG
>WJMS01000177.1 GCA_014727815.1 candidate division GN15 bacterium | reverse complement strand
TACACCAGTCTCGGGGTTGAGTTTGACCTGGTTATCGGTGAGTCGTTTTTCAATGACAAGATGGAAGCGGCGGTGAAGCGCCTGAAGAAGGCCGGATTGACGGAGATTTCCCGGGGCGCTGAGATTGTCGACCTTTCCGATTACAACCTGCCGCCGGCGCTTCTGAAGAAGGCTGATGGCGCGACATTGTACATGACGCGCGACCTGGCCGGACTGATCTGGCGCTGGGAGAAGTATCACTTTCACGAATCGCTCTATGTCGTTGGGGCGGCGCAGGCTGACCATTTCAAGCAGGCGTTGAAAGTGATTGAGCTGCTGGAAGAAGCGGAGGGGCTGGCGGAGGATCAGCGCATGACCGGACGGGTCAAGCATATCGAGTTCGGCTGGGTGCGGTTTGAAGGGCGTTCGATGTCGACCCGGCAGGGCAATATCATCTTTCTCGATGATGTCATCTCGAAAGCGGTGGCACTGGCCAAAGAGAAGATACTGGAGAAAAATCCGGAGCTGACGGCTATCGATGAGACCGCGCACATGATCGGCACCGGGGCGGTGATTTTCGGGCAGCTCTCGGCTCGTCGGCAACGGGATATCGAATTCAACTGGGATGAGGCGCTCAGTTTTGAGGGTGAGACGGGTCCGTATTTGCAGTACACGCATGCCCGGCTGTGTTCGCTGATGCGCCGGTTTGGGCATGAGGTGCGATCCGACGTGGTTTTCGCGCGACTCGATTCCGCCGAAGAGCAGCGGGTTGTCGAACTCCTGGCTGACTTCCCGCGCATTGTGGCCGATGCCGCGCGGAGCTACGAACCGTTTGTGATCACCAGTTATCTGTTGAAACTGGCGGCGGCCTATAATAAAGTGTATCAATTGCGAGACAGCGAGGGGAAGATCGTGCGGATCATCGCCGAGGATGACCCCGAGGGAACCGCTGCCCGGGTATCGCTGGTTAAGGCGGTACAGACTGTATTGCAGGAAGGTTTGGACCTGCTGGGATTGCAGGCTCCGGAGGAGATGTAACGGCTCATGCTCGTTGTCATGGACAATACCGCCACACCCGAGATGGTTGAGCGGGTGCGCGAGGAAATCACCCGGATGGGCCTATCGGCTCACCCGCTGACCGATCGCAACCGAACCGCGATCGGGGTTACCGGTTACAACGGCAATGTTGCGGTCGAGCGGCTGCGAACGCTCGATGGTGTCCGTGAGGTGATTCGCTATGGCGACCGGTACCACCTGGTCAGCCGCGAGCATCAGCCGGAAGATACGATCGTCACCCTTGATGATATCGTGATCGGTGGCGACCATTTTCCGGTGCTGGCCGGTCCCTGTTCGATTGAGAGTCGCGATCAGGCGTTCCGAATAGCCGAGATTGTGGCCGAGGAGGGCGTGCGAGTGTTTCGAGGCGGCGCGTTCAAGCCGCGCACATCGCCCTATAGCTTCCAGGGACTCGGTGAGGCGGGTCTGGAGATTCTTGCCGAGGTACGCGAGCAGTTCAACCTTCGGATTGTCACCGAGGCGATGGATACCGAGTCGATCGAACTGGTAGCCGAGACGGCTGATATCATCCAGATCGGCTCGCGCAACATGCAAAACTACTCGCTGCTCAAAAAGGCCGGCAAGTTGCGCAAACCGGTCCTGCTGAAGCGGGGAATGGCGGCGACCGTGCAGGAGTTTCTGCTGGCTGCCGAGTACATTCTCGATGGCGGCAACGCGGAGGTGATCCTGTGTGAGCGGGGGATTCGCATGGTGGCCAACCGTCCCGGCAACATGCTCGACTTAGCCTCGATTATCGATCTCACACGACTCAGCCATCTGCCGGTCCTGGCCGATCCGAGCCACGCATCGGAGGAGCGCAGCAAAGTTGCGCCGTTGTCGCGGGCGGCGCTGGCGGTCGGCGCCAACGGTCTGCTGGTGGAAGTGCATCATGAGCCGGGGCAGGCTCTCTCCGATGGCGCCCAGGCGCTGACGCCGGACGGTTTCCGGGAGATGATGACCGAACTGCGTCGGTTGGCGGTCGCATTGAATAAAGAATTCGTATGAAGCGCGAACTCCACGCGGCCAAGACAATAGGTGGTGAGATCTCCGTTCCGGGCGACAAGTCAATCGCTCAGCGGGTGGCGCTGTTGTCGATTCTCGCCGACGATGACCTGATTGTCAAGAACTACCCTTCCGGGCTCGATCCCAAGACAGCGCTTTCGGTTGCCCAGCGATTCGGCGTGCAGACAGCCGGGCAGGCCAGTCGAATCGTGCTGGGTCCGCCCGATAGTATTAACCTCCCACCCGAAACGATCATAGATTGCGGCAACTCCGGCACGACCGCGCGGTTGCTATCGGGTATCGTGGCCGGCCGTGAGCTTGATGTGATAATTGCCGGGGATGAGTCGCTGTCACGGCGGCCGATGAAACGAATCGTCGCCCCATTAACAGCGATGGGCGCCGACGTGCTTGACACCGATGGTCATCTGCCGATGACTGTCCGGGGGCGCACGCTGCTGCCGTTCGAGTACACCTTGCCGGTGCCATCGGCGCAGGTCAAATCGGCGGTGCTGCTGGCCGGAGTGTCCTCGGGATGCTCGGTAGTCGTCCGCGAAAAACAGCTCAGCCGCGATCACACTGAGCTATTGCTGCAGCATCTGGGCGTTGACCTCAAAGTTACCGACATCAAGCCGGTGCTGCAGGATGATCCAAACGATCCGCGCAAGCGCGTCCGGGTGATGCCGGAGGAATACAAACGTGAATTCAGCCTTCCGCCTGATGCCAGGATTGTCGGCGGTGAGGTCGATATCCCGGGTGACTTCTCGACAGCGGCGTACTTTTTCACCCTTGCGGCTATCTCCGGGCATACGATTACGGTCTCCGGAGTAGGACTCAATCCGAGTCGCACAGCGTTTCTCGATCATCTCAAGGCAATCGGCTGCAAAGTGGTGGTGAGTGACAAAGAGGTCGTGTCCGGCGAGGCGCGCGGCACGGTCAGCGTGACCGGCGGTTCGCTGAAGGCGCGCCGGGTGGCGGGGGAGACGATTGTTGGGCTGATTGACGAGATCCCGCTGGTCGCTCTACTCGGAGCGGTTTCCGAAGGCACGACTATTATTCGGGATGCTGCTGAATTGCGGGTGAAGGAGTGCGACCGTCTACAGGCGATGGCCGATAATCTGAGCAAGATGGGCGTCTCATGCGGATTGCTTGATGATGGTCTGGCGATCGAGGGCCGCCCGGAGCTGGGTGGAAGTGACTTTGTGACGTATGACGATCATCGGATCGCCATGACCTGTGCGATAGCCGCTCAGATAGCGGTGGGACCATCGACAATCGACGACGACACCTGTGCGGCCGTCTCCTGCCCCGAGTTTTTCGATTTGCTGGCGAAGGTGACGGCATGACCGAGCGGTATCGATTCGCATTGATCGGCCATGATATCTCCTATTCGCGCTCACCGGCCATCTTTTCGGCCATATTCGATGATCTGGACGTTGCCGGGCGGTATGATCTTATCGATGTCGAACCGGGCAAACTGCCGCAGGTGCTGGAGACTATTCGGCACGACGGCACGCAGGGTTTTTCGGTGACGATACCGTACAAGCAGGATGTGATTGAGGCGCTTGACGACGTAAATGCGACCGTCAAAGCACTGGATGCAGTCAATTGTGTTCGGGTTGAAGAGGGCGGTCAGTTGAGCGGGCATAATACCGACTGCTACGGTTTCGCCCTGCCATTGCTCACGATTGGCGGCGAGCTGGCCGGTGGCCGGGCGGTGTTGTTCGGCAATGGCGGCGCCGCGCGGGCGGTCGCATTCAGCCTGAGCACGGCGTTTCGGATCAACGAGTTCCTGATACTCGGCCGGGAGCCTGCCAGGCTCGGCGAATTCAGCGATTGGCTGAAAGCAATCGCGCCCGAGGCACAGGTTGTCACCAAACCGATTGATCAGGTTTCGAGCGACGATGTGACACAAACGGCGATCGTGGTAAACTGCACGCCGCTGGGCGGCTTCAATCACCCGGATCAGTCGCCCTTTGATCCTATCGGGGGGCCGGTCGAGGGTCAGGTCTATTATGACCTCAATTACAATCCGGGCAATCAGGTGGTGGCCGCGGCCCGCCCGCAGGTGAAGCATGTGCTGGATGGCTCGCACATGCTGGTCGGTCAGGCGGTGCGATCGTTTGAGATCTGGACGGGCAAGACGGCCGATCCGAAGTCGGTTTATCGGCGGGTGTTTGGCGCCGGGGCCTGAAGCGCAATCGGAACATGTCAGTGTCTCGATCAATATTCCTGATTGGCTTTTCCGGGTCGGGGAAGAGTACGGTCGGGCGCGCGCTGGCCGCGCGGCTGAACGTGCCGTTCACGGATACCGATGAGTTGATCGAGCAGGCGGCCGATCAACCGATAAGTTCGCTGCTGCGCGCCGATGATCAGGAGCGCTTCCGGGCGCTGGAACGGCAAGTGATTGTCGAGGTTGCTGCGGATGCCGGCGGAGCGGGAGTGGTGTCGCTTGGTGGTGGGGCTTTTGAGTCTACAGAAAACCGGGCAGTGATACGGGATGCCGGTCGGGTCGTGTACCTGCGATGTGCCGTGCGCGAGCTGTACCGACGGTTGAAGGACGTCAGTGACCGCCCGCTGCTGCAGGTGACGCCGCGCTCCGGTGAGTCGTTGCGTGCGGCGAAACTGCGTCGTATCCGGGACTT
>WJMS01000176.1 GCA_014727815.1 candidate division GN15 bacterium | reverse complement strand
TTGCCGGCCACATAGAGTTCGCCGGTAAGCGGATGGAAGGCCATGTCCTGTGACAGTCCGTTGGTGAGACCGCCGTTCATATCGGACCACTGCGTGCCGTCCCACATAGCCACTTCTTCGTAACCATCGCCATCGATCGTCAGGGCACTCCCCATGAGGTAGATGGTGTCGCCTCTCGCCAGCACCCGCTGCGGGGCATCGGTCAGGTCACCCTCGGGCTGCCAGAGGGAATCGCCCCAGACAGCCAGGTGTTCGAGCGGACGGTTGCCGATTTCATCAAAGCGCCCCACGAAGTAACGCACACCGTTTTCATCGATATAGATGTCATAGATATCTCGGTTGGGGCCGAGGCCGTACCCATGCCAGTCATCAGCAGTACCAAGCCCGGCCACACCCTGAACATAAGTGCTGTCAGCGGTGAACTCAAACTCGCCACCCACGATCATTGTGCTGTTTTGCAGCAGCAGAAAGGCATTGACGTCGTTGTCGACGCCGCCCGCAATCGGCTCCCAGGTGGGCTGGGTGGCTGACTCCCACATGGCGAAGTAGCCCAGTGTGTCGATCGAGCCGGTGCCGGTGAATGCGCCTCCGGCATGGATGATATCTGCCGTCGAAACGGTCTCTCGACCATGTACCGCATAGACATTGGCATTCAGGCCGGAGTCGATCGCCGTCCATGCTTCGGTATCGGTCTGGTAGATCGCTATGCGTGCGGCCTCGATCGAGTCGTTGATCTGCGTGAAGCCACCCCCGACGACAATCTTGTCATACCCGCTGGTAGCGCCATACGCATCGAGACAGCGGATCGGACCGTTGGTCGGACCGCCGTCAGGGGCCGACCACTCGTCGTCATTAAAATCATACGAGACCAGATTGGCCACCGTGTCAGCGCCACGCAGATCGATTCGGCCACCGACCCAGACAGTGCTATTACGGATATCCATGTCATAGACGATTGCATTGGAAGAAAGGCGCCCAAGGTTTGCTCCCATGTCGTCCCAACCAATGCCGTCGGTGAAGCGGGCGATACCTTCCGCCGACTGTCCGTCGACTTCAGTGAATTCGCCACCAATAATGATCTCGTCGGGTTCGTCGGGACCGCTCCAGAGACCGGAGCGGATGACGATGTCGTGCACCGGGCCGTTGACGCTGTCGCGGATGCCACTGAGCGTCTGCCAGGTGCTTCCATCCCATTGTATCAGGTGTTGGTAGGTCGTGTCACCGTTATACTCATCGAAATCACCGCCGACGTAAAGAACACCCGTTTTCTCAGAGCGAGCCAGCGCGTAGACATCGGAGCCGCTCTCATCACCCCGGTAGTTGATATCATGCCAGCTCGTGTCACTCAAGCGCAGAACGACCAGGTCGTTGAAACGTCGGTTATCGATAGTCATGCTGAAGTCACCACCGATGAACAGGCTGTCACCGCTCAGCCAGAGTGCGTTGACTTCACCGCCAACCCCGGCGCGGGCCCATTTGGCCACCCAGGAAGAATCGGCCGGGTCAAGCGGTTGAGCATGCAATGGAACACTGTTAGTGAGAATACCTGCAAGAACGACGAGAAGGATGGACGATACATAAAACAGACGGCGCATGAGATGACCCCTTGCGGAAAACGATTGACATTGTGCGTGAGTGGGAGAAAACCACGCGAGCGATACGAAGCGGGAAGTTTCCTGAATGAAACTCGGCGGCACTGCCCGAAAGGGTCTAAGATAATGAATCAGAACCGTACGTCAAGGCAAAATGGACCTACATAATACATTAATAGGCATGCTCTCAGGAACGTGGAACCTGGCAGGGCCATTCCATCGGAGTCACACACTGCTTCGATCCAGGGCATCGTGAACGGAGCCGTGCCAGATCAGGTGATGTGCGCCGGCGCCATATCGGTCCGTCAGCACCACCGCCGGTTCGCCCAGCCGCCGCTGCCAGAAGTGTTGTGCTCGACGATACCCGCAGTCGAGGCAGTACGTTCTGACATTGCTGCGATGCAACAGCAACAGCATTTCACGCAGGAGAAGACGGCCCACTCCCCTGCCCTGCCACTCGGGAAGAACATAGGCGCACGTGATTTCGGGAGTGGTATCGAAACTGGCATCGAGATTGGCGCGGATGATGTCGTTTGCCGAACTCGCAGCGACTGTACCGACGATAGTGTCGTCCGACCGAGCGACCAGGAACCGGTTAGTCTCGCCACTCGTGCGCAGAAACTGCTCCAGTGTTGCGACCCGGGCTGCGATCTCCTCCGGGATATCGTGCGCATGACGGTGGACAATCCCCTCCCGTGCAAAGGTGTCGCGGATGGTCTTGTCGAAGAGACTCTCTGTTTCCAGCCGGTCGTTGCGATCCGGCGAGGTGATTCCAATCGCAGGCATGTCGGTACTTTCTCATCTTCGGTTGCCGGTTCAGTCCACGGGGGCGGATGACAGTTAATCACGATTTCGGTCCTGCCGACAATATAGGTAAAGAAAGCCTGAGCCTGAAACCAAGAACGGATGTCGGCCATGAGAATCCAGTTCAATACCAGTCTCGACGATATCGTCGACTCGCATTTGCGTCTCTACCGAATCTCCGATACCGCCCGCAAGCGCAAGTGGTCCGGGCTGCTGGGCGCGCCGATCCTCGCCGCGCTGATGTGGCTTCTGTTTCCCGGCGGATTCATGACCCAGGTGATCTGGGCTGCGGCCACGATCGTCTTGTACGTCATCTTCTATCTTTCATCGTATGACAAATTGCTCGCCAAGAGCGTGCGCAAGTACTTCCAGGAGACGCTTGGCAGTCAGGACAAGGTCAACTGTGAAATGGAGTTTGACGATCGGGACATTATCTGTCGATTCAACGGCACCGAGATGCGCTTTCAGTGGGCTGCGGTTACCGAGATTGTCGAACAGGCGGATGACTTCGAAATCTGGCTCGGCAAGAAGGGACTGGTTGTCGTTCGCCACAGCTACTTCAGCACTCCCGAAGAGCAGCGAAGCTGGCTGGAGGCCGCCCGGCAACGTACCGAACAGTCGCAGCTGCAGTCGATCGTGTAGTTGCCCGGGTGGGAGTGTACGCGCTTTCCGTCTTGATCGGGCCTTTCTCTCCGCCCCGCGCCGGACTCGCCCCCGGTGACCTGTGGCGGCTCGTGAAGAAGTGACGCGCTCGCCGACATATTGCGACCCGGCGGTGGTCGTGCCACCGCCGGGCCTTTGATGCGACGACAGCCCCGGTGTCGTCGGCACCGGCATCCCCCCTTACGCGCCCCCCTCCAGACGGCGTGCCTCCCGGGCATAGAGCGATGCTGCTGCATTGCGACCGAGCTTCACGCAGACAGTGGACAGCCACCAGTAGTAGATGGGCTCGTCATCATTCAGGTGGAGACACTGCTTGAGTGACGCGATGGCCCGTTCGTATTCGCCAATCACGATCATGATCCGGGCCACTATCCGGTGTCCCTCTTCGAACTCCGGGTCACACATCGTGGCGCGACGGGCCGCCTCGAGCGCGTCATGAAACTCGCCGATCTCCAAGTACATCTGGGCAAGATCCACGAGCGTCCCGGCGAGCGGCGGGTGCTCATCGATCACCGGGTTCGTATCGCGTTACTTGCGCTGCCACATGCTGAGATAGCTGGCCACCGACGGCTCCGTGTTCCGGCGACGGATCTGCATCAGCCCGCGGCCGAGCATGTTCTGCCCGCGGGCAAGCGGTCCGACGCCGAGGTAGGTGTCGGCCGAATTGAGGTGGATCAGTTTCGCCCTGCGCGTGCGCATGAGCATCGCCTCGAGGGCCGGATGCTGATCGATCTTGGAGCGCAGGGCCAGCATCAGCAGCTCATCCCGGTAGACCTCCCACTTGTACATCGACGGCAGTTTCGCTTCACGCACATACGTCTGCAGTTCATCGACCGACGGCAGGTCACGGACCACGGCCGCGTCCAGCACGTGCCGCTTGGCCGTGAGATAGTGGGTGACGGTCGGCCAGGTGATCCCGCTGATCCGGACAGCATACGGCGCGTCGTTGGTGAGCGCATTGAGGCGCTGCCACGAAATAAAGATGACCTTCTTGGATTTGCGAGCATTCCGCTTCACGACGTTCCTCTCTTTTCCACCCGCACGGACAGACGTGCAGGACCAGGACAAAACAGTCCCGATGACAATACGATTCTACTGTGAGGTGAAATCGAAGTGGCGCGAGAGGAGTGGTCGGACGAGCGGGGTGAGCCTGGGAAGCTCACCGCGGAGAGAATCCTGTCGAACTACTTCAATGTCACCTTCGCAGGCGTTCTGATAGCCTGCCTATGCATTGTTGCTGCATAGATATGTCCTTTTGCATGTTGTTCGTTTCAACATAGCACGTTCCCTGAGTATGCCGTACGCGAGCCGGCACGCGGTTTTCGGTTCATGAGCAATTCGATTGGGTTCTGCTCCCCTTGATTGGCTGACATGAATACAACCGGCCGGGCCGGCTGTCAAGCGAAATATCGGCGGCCGGCGAAAAAAATCGACCGGCCGACCCCTGATCGCCCGGTGGGTGCGACCGGACGCCAGACTGCTCGTGGCTGTTGCCCGTCTCTACTTTGTCGCACCGAGCCGGATTAGTAAATGGTAGCGACGCTTGACAGGTTCGTTGGCCCGGACCTATACTACCCGTATCACACACAGTTTCTTATGGGGGCATCAGCCATGAAGAGCTTTGTATTGGCGGTCGGACTTGGAGTCGTATTCTGTTCCACCGCAGCAGCCGACCAGGCGGCGCCTGCCGCAGCGAGCGATTTCGCCCGCATCGATACCGATTCGCTGATCACGAATCCACCTGAGATTTCCCGGTACGCCGAGTATGGGAGTATCTGCCTGTTCGACCTCGACAGCATGTGGGTCAATGCAGACTATACTTACACCCGATGTTCCCACATTGCGCGGCTGATTACATCGGCCGACGGCGCCCACGACTTCGGTACGCGATGGATCACGTATCGAACGGGATACGATTCGATTGTGATCGATATCGCCCGGACGATCCTTCCTGACGGCAGCCGCCTCGAGGTACCGCCTGATCAGATCGATCTCGACATCATCCCATCGGCGACCATGAAGAACGACCTGTACACCGATCGTCGTCAGGCGCGAATCAACTTCGAACGGCTCGAGCCGGGTGCGATTGTGGAATTCAAGTACCGGTTGATCAGCTACTATCGTGACTTCCCCGGCTTTTCAGCCTCGTCGTGGCTCAATAGCGGCACACCGACGCAGGTCGCTCAGGTTGTGCTGGAGTATGCGAGCGAATCACCGGTATTCAGCAAGACCAGTAACTTCGCGCAATCGCCGATCGAAGAGCGGTTCGACGGACGTGTGCGGAAGAGCTGGCAGCGTGACGATCTGCCCACCCTGGTACGTGAGAACAACATGCGGCCGTATCGTGACCGCTGTCACCTGATCATGCATTCGAGCTTTCCTGACTGGCGCAGTTTCGCGACCAGCATGTACGAGATCCTCTGGCGCGATGAGCTCTCGCGACCGATCAGCGAAAGCGAACTGGCGTACCTGGCCGGACTCTCGTTCGAGGGATCATCGCGACGAGATACGATTCGCACCGTATTCGACGCCCTGCAGCGGGACATTCGCTATCTCGGGCTCGAGCTGGGGGTGCACAATCTGAAGCCGCACGCTTCGTCAGTGATCTGTGAGAAGCGGTATGGCGATTGCAAGGACCAGGCAATGCTGCTGGTACGTCTGTTTCGACATTTGGGCTATGTAACGCAGCCGGTGCTCGTTGCGACGGTGGGCACTACCACTCGATTCGACACCACCTTCGCCGACTACGGCCGTCTCAATCACGCAGTCGTGCGGGTCATGGCAGATGACGAGACTTTCTGGCTGGATCCGACTCTGCTGGCGGGACCCCTGGATTGGGTGCCGGTTTACATTCAGGGGAGTATCGGGGTGGTGCTGGGCGATCCGATCGAGATCGTCCGCGTGCCAATCAACCCTCCCGCGATCGAACTCACACGGATGGAGTCGGAATTAATGCTGGATACGCTGGGGGTGGCGCGGGGCCAATCCCGGATGGCGCTCGGCGGAACCCTGGGCGTGCTAGAAATGAAGCCGGCGCTTCGGCAGATGCCCCAGGCCGACATCGCCAGAGCGATGGAAGCCACTTTCGCTCCGGCCGTGGTCGAAGCCTACAGTCTTGCGGGCGTCACAACCAACGATTCGATTCTGACCATAGACCTGGAAGTGACGAGTCACGACTATGCCGACCGTGCCGGCGAGATGCTGATCATCAGTCGTTCCGAACCGGTCAGCTCGGCATTCGACAAGACCGGGCGGGGCGCGGATCGATCAACCGATTTGTTCTTCGGCCGGGCTTTCATCAATGTCAACAAGGCACGAGTGACCATCCCCGACGCCTACACGGTGCAGCATCTGCCCGAACCGGTCGATTTCCACTCCCCCTATTTCGATTTCACGACTCACTGGCAGGTGATCGACAGCATCACGATTGCCAAGACAGACAGCCTGACATTCAAGGCCCTGGCGATCGACGTGGAGCAGTACGATACCTACCGTCAACTGGCTGACTCGCTCGATCAATTGGGACGGCGTTCGCTGGCGCTGGCCCCAAGAGAGTAGTCGACCGCAACCATAGACACAAAACGGCCCGGCGGTGGTTGCCCGACCGCCGGGCTTCGATCGACCACAGGGGTATCTGCAGTCGACTGCGTGCGCCCCCCGAGCGCTGACCCCCTACTTCAGCAGCATCATCTTGCGAGATTCGCGGTATTCACCCGCCTGCAGGCGGTACAGGTAGATACCGGACGAGAGTTCCGTCGCATCCCACGTGACCGTGTGGGTGCCGGCATCCATCCGGCCGTCAATGAGTGAAATGACACGCCGGCCCAGCACGTTGTAGACCTCGAGTGTGACATCGCAGGCCTCCGGCACACTGAAACTGATCTCGGTGCTCGGGTTGAACGGGTTGGGATAGTTCTGGTGCAGGTCGAACCGAGTCGGCAACCCGCGCTGGTCTGAGAACTCATCCCCGGCCTTGTACATAATATTGGGGGTCGACAGCGGCACCACACCGACCGGAATCATATCACCCATATGCATGCGGCGGAGATTGAAGTACGCGGTCAGATACAACTCCTCGTTGCCGGAACGGTAGATATCCGCGAAATACCGAATGGCCTGACTCGCCGTGGCGCCGTCCTGGCTGACAATCTCCCACTGACCCAGTCGGCCGGATGCAATATTCAGCAGATTGGTGAGGAGCCCCCGACGGATGCGGCTGGGAATGTCGGAGTCATGAAAGTCCAGCAACATCCAGCAGATGTCTTCGAACGACAGGCCGGCGCCAGTCGCCGCCGAGTACGTCACATTCTCGAGGCAGATGGCGTTGTCGTCCTGACGGCTGCAGTAGTGATCGTATATCGTCTGCCCCCAGGTGTTGACGTCTTCGACCGTAAACTTGTCCCGACGGGGACCGTCGCTGCGGACATCGTCGAGATACGTCTTCCACCACCAGATATGCCGCGGACCGGTCGTTTCACCCGGTACGAGCGCGAAGTCTACCTCGTGCAGCGGCTCGACAATTGTGACCACTTCGGCGGTGGTGACGCCCGAAAAACCGATCGGTGGATTCACGGCAACCGTGTACTCGCCGCCGGGCAGGTCGGCAAACGCATAGCTGCCGGTCGGATCGGTGAAGGCCGTAGACAGCAGACCGCCGACATCATCGAAGAGATCAACCGCCACACCGGCAAGCCCG
>WJMS01000175.1 GCA_014727815.1 candidate division GN15 bacterium | reverse complement strand
TCATCAACCGCGAAGATAGTGTAGTCGGTATTGAACGCGAGATCGAGATTCTGGTCGATCACCGGAGCCCCGCCGGCTACCGACTGGACTTTCAGGTTGCGAATACCCTTGAGCACTTCATCGTACCCCGACGCCTCGGCATACATCACGGTATCGAACAGCGGCGCGTCGTCCACGAGCACATCGACATCGGGAGCGCCGTGACTGGCGTGGATGAACCGAATGGCCGGTTCGTTGATGGTCAGGTCGGTGGAGACCAGTCCGTCGCCGCCATCATTGAAGACGCGGACGGTCAGCGGATACTGATCGAGGGTGTCAAGCGTGCCAAAGGCGACCACCGTGTAAAGGTTGTTATTCTGGAAGGCAAACGGGTCATATACCTCTATCTCCTCGGTATCGCCCGCCGCAGTCAGAGCCAGAATGTAGCTGCCGCCTTCGATCTCCGAATAGGCGGAGATATCCTTGAAGGCAGCGTTTGAGAAGAGGCTCGTGCCGGTGCCGGAAGTGACCTTGATATCGACCGGGCCGGCATCGGGTACGGCGTGGACGAAACGAACCCTGGCCCGATCCGAGACCAGGGTGCGGTCATCGGATACAAACACGCCCTCGATGTTAGCGACCTCGTCGAATGCGAAGGCCGTGTAGTACGCATCCTCATCGAGCAACAGGGTGTCGTCGATCACCACCGTACCGGGCGAACCGGCCGGGCTGACCGTGATATTCCGGGTGCCGGCGAGGAAGTCGACGTAGCCGGAGGTGTTCCGATAGGAGACATTCTCGATCCGCAGCTCGCCGTCGGAACGGACATTCACCGGCGGACCGTCATAACTGGCGTGGATCAATCGTACCGGCGAGATCGACGGATCGAGATCGACGAACGTATCGCCATCACCATTGTCGACAAACGCCCGAACACCGAAATCGATATCGTCGGTATTGTCGAGGGTACCGTGGGCGACGATCGTGTAAGTGGTGTTGCTGCTGAGAGTGACGGGATCGAAGACGATCAGTTCGTCGGTCTGCCCGGTCGCGGTAACCACGAACCGGTAACTGTCTTCCGCTACCAACTGGTAGTCGGTCACGTTGCCGAAGGCCTGGTTGCCGAAGACGGTCGCGCCGGAGCCGGTGCCGACCTTGACATCAACGGCGGGAGCGTCCGGAACGGCGTGCACGAAGCGCACCTTGGCCTGGGTCGGGTCGGGCGTCCGCGCATCTTCTTCGAAGAGCGCCGTGATGGCCGTCAGCTCATCAACTGCGAAAATCGTATATTCGCTGCCGGTCGCGAAGGTCAGATCGGCGTCTATAACCGTCGCGCCGCCACCGGCCGGTGTCACCTGGATGTTCCGTGTACCGGCGTTCAACTCGGTATACTTCGACGAGGTCGGGAACTCGAGTTCGGGCAGGGCAACATTACCGTCAACCAGCACATCGACCGCCGGCGCATCGGGACTCAGGTGCATGACGCGGAAGTCCGATTTGTCGCGCGGCTCGACCACCAGGTCGGTATACGTATTGCCTTCGTCGTTGTCCGAAAACACACGGACCGTAAAGGGATAGCTGTCGCCTGGATCCAAAGTGCCCAGTGCCAGAACGGTATAGACCTGACCGGCCATGAGATTGATCGGCTCGTAAGCGACCACTTCCCAGGTCGAGTCGGCCTGGGTGATCACAAACTGGTAGTCACCGGCGCCGACACTGGTGTAGCTGGTGATGTCCTTGAATGACGCGCCGGAAAAGACGGCGGGGCCGAACCCGCTGTTGAGCTTGATATCGACCGACGGCGCATCGGGCGCGGCGTGGATGAATCGAACTTTGGCGCCGGCCGGATCGGGTGTGCGCAAATCGCCGCCCACTGCCAAATCGAGCGCACTCAATTCATCGAGCGCCACCACCGTATACTCACGGGCGGAGTTGAACTGCTCATCAGTATTAATCACGACAGGTGTGGTCTGGCCCGCCGGCGTGACTTTCAGGTTGCGGGTACCGGCGGGAACCATGGTGTAGGCTTGCGCTTCACCGTAGGTAAGCGACGAGACTGCTACGGCATCATCAACCAGCACATCGACCGCGCCGGCATCATAGCTGGCGTGGATGACGCGCACGTTGGCGTCGGGCATATCCGACGACACCAGGTCGACAAAGGCGGCGCCATCGTCATTGTCGGTGAAGACGCGCACTGTAAATGGCGCGGCATCGGTCTTGTCGAGCGTGCCGTAGGCAACAATCGTGTAGACGTTGCCGTTCTGCAGGCCGACCGCATTGTACACGACCTCCTCGGCGGTCGAACCGGCGGCGGTCACGGCAAAGTTGTACGGACCCGCATCGACTTCGGTATAATCGGTGATATCTTTGAAGGCGGCGTTGGAGAAGACCGCCGGGCCGGTACCGCTGTTGAGTTTGATATCAACCGCACCGGCATCGGGTGAGGCGTGAATAAACCGAACTCTGGCCTTATTCGGATTGGGACTCCGATCATCGACGTCGAAGATGGCATCGATCGAGTCCAACTGGTCAACCGCCAGGACGGTATATGCGACGTTGGCGCTCAGGTTCAGGTCGACATCGATCACCACCGGGGTAGTGGCCCCGGACGGCGTCACCGTGACATTGCGGTTACCGGGCTCCAGTTGCCGGTAGCCGGAGGTCGCCCCAAAGGCGAGTCCGGATACGGCCACCGAGCCGTCGACGCGCACATCCACATCGGGGGCGTCATAGCTGGTATGAATGACCCGTACGTTCGCTTTGGGGGTACCGGAGCCAACCGGCTCATCGCCGTCATCATCGCAGGCCACAAACAGCGCCAGGATGAGCGACATCATCAACACAAGACTCGCAAACAAGGTCTTACGCATGTTGTTCGATCCTCACATTCCTCTATACAGCATTCACAAAAATGTCACGGTATTGGTTGGTAAATTCACGTGAGCAAGTCCCAGCGTCCGGAAGGGACGGTTCTACGCCTCCTCCCAGCAGGTTACTTCGACGAGATCAGCGCGGTCCCGGTTCGCGGCGCGCAAGCGAGCGAATCGGGAGCGTTCCGAATGACGAGTCCACAGCGGGCAACCTGATAACATGCCAACCACATTAATCCCGGAACGGCCGCCCGGGCCGTCCAAAATCCTATCACAACGGGTGGTCATCAGGGCAGACCACCCCGAAACATACACAGCCCCTAAAGAGCATTATTCGACGGGGAGTGTCAAGTGCCTTGCGCGTCTTTTCTCCGGTCAAAGCTATTTTGCCTCAAGCGCTTTTGGGCACAACACGGCGTCCGGTCAGATCCGAATCCGGGCTGAATGACGTCTCCCCGGTCATCTACATAGACTGTCCGCAGGCGAGAAACGTGCAATCCGACGACAGCCCGGATACCGCGGGTGTGCAGGTCCCACCGGCCAGCCTCACAACTGTCCGGCATTCTTGCGGAACTTGTTGACAGCGCGGAGGTTGAAGAAGACCTCACGGGGTCGAGCCGACGGCAGTCCCGGGCGGCGTCTTTTCCGTTGCTGGAATCGCTTGAGAAGCCTACCTTGGATCGGGTGTGCATTGCCGGAGCCGGACTATGACAGGCTCCCGATTTCACCGTTTAGTTGCCACCCCAGTTTGAGTTACAAGGAGAAGCCGTGCCTCTGCATTCCGAGTATGAGCCTCTTGGTCGTGTGATTGTCCACGAACCAGGTTACGAATGGAACCTGGTGACGGTCGAGCACGACATGCCCGAGAAATACCTGATCGAAGATGTCCTCTTCACCGAGCGGGCCGCCGCCGATCACCGGGAATTCACCGACTGCCTGAGACACGCGGCCGGGCCCGACGCGGTACTCAAGTTCACCGACCTGCTGGCCGATGTGCTCGCGGAACGGGAGGTCCGCAGCGATGTAGTCGGGGCGATTTCGGCGCTGGAGGGCGTTGGTATCGGCACCCATGACTACCTTCTTTCGGACAGTCTGCCGGCCAAAGAGCTGGCCCGGCTGCTGGTGGCCGGGGCGTATCGACCGGATGATCCGGATCACCGGGGGTATCGCGTGTTCTTCCCGCCGATACCGAATCTGCTGTTTACCCGGGATCTGGGGATGTTTTTCGACAATGCGGTCATTCTGAGTCATCCGGCCAAGCCGATACGTCGCCGTGAGGGCCTGCTGGCACGGTATATCTTCCGCAATCACCCGCAGTTCGAAGGGATTGAGATAATCGACGTGCTCGATGACGCGACTGTGCACGGGTTGGCCGGCAATGTTCATCTCGAGGGTGGTGATGTTATCGTACTGGATGCCGAGACGGTTCTGGTCGGCAGCAGCGAACGGACCACCGACGCTGCCATTCAGTTGTTGGCGCGGCGACTGTTTGCCGATGGCCGCGCAAGGCGGTTGATCAAGGTGCTGATGCCCCGGGACCGGGCGACCATGCATCTGGATACGGTGTTTACGATTATCGGCCGCGATGACTGCGTCTACTATCCACCGTTTTTCAGCGAGGAGAAGGGCAACACGCCGCTCAATTGCGTGACGTACGAGATGGTGGACGGTGAACTGACGGTGGTCGATCAATCAGCGCCACGCGGATTGTTTGCCGCACTGGAGCGGATCGGCTGTCACTTCCCGAACCGCATCCCCTGCGGCGGCCACATTCCGCATTACCAGACCAGGGAGCAGTGGACTGACGGCGCCAATCTCTTTGCCGCCCGACCGCAGGTGGCGTTCATCTACGAGAGAAACATGCAAACGATCGAGTCCTTCGATCAGGCCGGCTATTCGGTCCTGACGCCGGCTGAGTACCTGAAGGCTGACCCGTCGGGCAACAGTCGCACCCTGGTGACCTTGAGCGGAGCGGAGTTGTCCCGCGGACGGGGCGGGGCGCGATGCATGACGATGCCGGTTGTTCGATCAAGCGCCTGAGCGCGCACTCCTGATTGGTCAATTCACGCGATGAAGATCCTCGCCCTGGAACCGTTCTATGGCGGCAGCCATCGGGCCTTCCTCGATGGCTGGCGCGATCACAGCAGCCATGCGTGGACGATCCTCGGCCTGCCCGATCGCCATTGGAAATGGCGCATGCGTCATGCGGCGGTGACGCTGGCGGAGACCGTGAAAAAACGAGTTGCCAATGGCGAGACCTGGGACCTCCTGTTCTGCTCTGACATGCTAAACCTGGCCGAGTTTGTCGGCCTGGCGCCTGAGACCGTCCGCGCTCTCCCCCGCCTGATCTACTTCCATGAGAATCAGTTGACCTATCCTGACCGGGTCGGCGATGAGCGCGACTTGCAGCTGGCGTTCACCAACTACAGCTCTATGCTGGCGGCTGACCGGGTCTGGTTCAATTCGGCGTTCCACCGGGATCAGTTCTTTGCCGCTCTTCACGACTGGCTGGCCCGGATGCCGGATTTCGAACAGCGTGCGATGATTGCGCAAGTGCGAGCGAAATCCACGGTCGCCTATCCTGGAATACGGGAGATTGCCGCCGGGCCGCCGGATTATCACGGACCGGCCCGGCTTCTCTGGTCGGCTCGCTGGGAGCATGACAAGAACCCCGATGACTTCTTACAGGCGCTGCGCGTCCTGGCTGATCGCGGCGTTGAGTTCCGGCTGAATGTGATCGGGCAGGCCTACCGTGAGGTTCCGGCGGCGTTTGATGTGCTCCGAAGCGAGTTTGGTGAACGCATTCTGCGCTGGGGCCATCAGCCGTCACGGCAGGCATACGAGCAGGCGCTGGTGGAATCGGACCTTGTCGTGTCAACTGCCGTGCACGAGTTTTTCGGCATCGCGGTTCTCGAGGCAGCACAAGCGGGCGTGATACCAATCGTGCCGAATCGACTGTCCTACCCGGAGGTGATTGGCGCCGAGCCGTTCTTGTATGAGGGATCGGTTGATGGTCTGGCTGACAGGCTGGAGGCGCGTATCGCGAGTATCAACGCCGGCGACGATCTGTCCGAGGAGCGCACGTTAGCTCGACAGATTGCCTCACAATACCTGTGGCAGAGTGTGACTCCGACTATGGATACATGGCTGAACGAACTGGTCGCGGGATAGTCATTGATCAGGCAAAGCGATCAAATTCCTCGTAGCCGGCGATCGCCCGCTTGACACCTTCCTCGAGATCGGCGAAGTCGCCCTCGTAGCCGAGCTTGCGAAGGCTGCTCAAGTCTGCCTGCGTAAAGCTCTGGTACTTACCGACCAGCGAATCCGGGAAGGGGATATACTGGATCGAGCCGAGTCCGAGCACCGCGATAATGGCATTGGCGACATCGTTGAAACTCCGGGCGTGGCCGGTGCCCACATTGACAATCCCTTTGACATTCCGGGTCGCCGCGAAGTGCAGGTTGACTTTGACGACATCATCGACCGACACGAAGTCCCGCCGCTGTTCGCCATCGCCGTAACCGTCGGTGCCCTCGAACAGCTTGCACACGCCATCCTTCTTGAGTTGACGGTAGAGCTGATAGACCATCGAGGCCATCCGGCCCTTCTGCGTTTCACGGGGTCCGTAGACATTGAAATAGCGCAGCCCGACAATGGTGCTTTCAGCATCAGCCATCACCGAGCGTACGTGCTGGTCAAAGGCGAGCTTGGAGTAGCCGTAGACATTGATCGGCCGTTCGTTCTCCGGGATCTCCTCGAACGACCGCTGAGCGCCATAGGTCGCGCCGCTGGAGGCATAGACGAGCGGCACCTGGTTTTCCATGGCGAAGCGAAGCAGGTACTTTGAAAACGTGTAATTGTTCGCCATCATGTAGCGACCGTCGTTCTGCATCGTATCGGTGCAGGCACCCTGATGCAGGATAGCGGTTACCGGCTGTTCGAAGAGGCCGGAACTGACCTCCTCGAGAAATTCCTCGGAGTCCATGTAATCGTGAATGGTG
>WJMS01000174.1 GCA_014727815.1 candidate division GN15 bacterium | reverse complement strand
GGTATATTTGCAGGTTGTCCGAACTGACTGCTTGATCATAGACCTATACGACCCGTTTTAGCTCGTCAGCGAATCTCCCGGCGCCATACGGCAATCGCTGCACGTTATTGCCATATAACAACTTGCCTGGGCATATCAGGCGTCCGCCTCTTTGTTAGGATAGTGTTAGTAAACCATTATATGTCTGTTAGGGCGACAAATGCCAGTTGACCGTATGCCGAGGTGTGGTATACTTTGGCCGTATGAAAACGTCCCTGACATCGGTGACTATCGCGCTGGTACTGGCCCTGGTATTTCTGCCGGGGATATTGTTCAGTGAAGAGCCGGTCTTAAACAAGGTTCTCTACGAACTGGATGACCTGTACTATGCCGCGATCAGTGATCGCAATCTCGATGATATCGAGTTGCTTCGCGATGCCATGCTTGTAGATCGCGAGGGCGACACGTTGTGGGTTGGTGTGTTCATTACCACCACTGCCTCGGACACGCTGATCGCGCGCAAGACGTTTGACAGCATGAAGCTGCGGACCCTTGTGCAGTTCGACAATCTCTTCTCTGCCCGGGTGCGCCTGCAACAACTGCCCGAGCTCGACCGCCTCGATTTCGTCAAGTCGATTGCGCCGGCGTCGTCACGCGGGCATACGGCCAGCAGTATCTTCTGGCAGGACTTTCCGGCCGAGAACGCCACAAAAAAAAAGCGTTTCGACTAAGCCGTAACGCCTCTTCCCCATCCGAATCATCCCGCGTCATCATCGGTTTTGTCGATTCCGGTATCGACCTGCGTCATCCGGACTTCCTTCACGCCGACGGTACCACCCGGGTACTGGCGTTATGGGATCAGACCGACCGTTCGGGCGCCGTCTCCTTTGCCGGGCTGGGCTCGGTGTATGGCAGTGAAGACATAAACCTGGGCAAGTGTCCGTCGATCGACACCCTCGGTCACGGCACCCGGATCGCCTCAATTGCCGCCGGCAATAAAAGCGGCGTCGCGCCCGACGCCGAACTGGTGGTAGTGAAAATAGCCGAGCGCGCTTCTGACTTCGAATTGATCCGCGGCATCCGATTTGTCAAACATGTCGCCGACTCGCTTGACCTTCCCTACATCCTGTGTCTCTGCCATGGATACCGCAGCGGCGCCAGGGACGGTGAGAGTGACCCGCTCGAGGCGGGCCTGACCGGTTTGTTGGCCGACACCTCACGCGGCAATCTCTTGAAAGCGGTAGTGGTTGCGGCCGGTAACGACAACTACGATCCGCGCTTTCCCGTCCGCTACGGCAACAACCGGCTGCACGCTCGGCAGGCCGGCAATGGTAGCTTTGCGATGGAGATTCATACTACGGCCGAGGCGCAGGGCGATGATCGCTGCTACGCCGAGATTTGGTATCCGGCCCCGGCAGGCTACCGGGTATCGCTCGTGTCACCGGCGGGGCGGCGATACGGCCCGGTAAGCCCCGAGGATCCGGCACTGCGTACGAGCAGTCCGGACGGCCGCATTTTTATCGACAACGACCGGCTCGATACCCTGACCTGGGGCTCGATACGGGTTATCATGGGCGACCCACAGACCGTTACCGATACCCTGCTGGACAATCTGCTGGCCGAAGGTCGCTGGCAGATCGTGCTCGACGACCCGACCGGGGTAGGTGGCACCTGGGATGCGTACGTGACCTACGTCGCCCCGGACACGCTCGAGAAAGCGATTGTCGAGGAAGATCATGACAACTCCTATAAGATTCTCTCCGGAGGTAACGTCAAGGCTGCGATTACGGTCGGTTCGGTAAACTCGCGGGCAGCTGCCCTGATGAGCGGGGAATTGCGCGAACTGTATGCCTCCCGGTTCCCGATCGGCCGTATCTCTCACTTTTCCAGTCGTGGACCGACCCGGGGGCTGACTCCTGAACTCGAGGCGGCCAAGCCGGAAATCTACGCCGAGGGCGCTCTCGTGGAGATCGCCCTCTCCGGCGAGCTTTCAGCCGACATTCGCGACGCTTACGAGAGCGAGGGCTTTCCGATGACGTGGCACTATGGCGTCGGCTATGGTACCAGCGAAGCTGCCCCGCGGGTGGCAGGGGTGGTGGCGTTAATGGTCGCCGAAGATCGGGATCACAGCCTGACTCATGCGACAATCAAGGAGATCCTGCTCAAATCGGCTGATCGGCGGAAGCAGGATAACGAAGAACACCTGTTACTCGATATTGACGCGGCTGTTCGACTCAGCCGAATGTACTAAACGCCCGGCGGTCGTCCGAAAGACCTTGCGCCCACCGAAGAAGGCTGTACCTTGCGGACACAGCCACTGAGATTCCTTGGGTTTAACGAGGAGCGTTTGCATGACCGGAAGTTCGGGCAGCCCGATCGAACGATTCACCCCCAATCCCACTGATGTCGCGTCGGTCGACAATATCATTGCCGCCCTGTACGCGTCGATCTCTTTCGATCCCGGTTCGGAACCCGACTGGAACCGCTTGCGCTCGCTTTTTCTCGGCTCGGGACAACTCATCCCGCGTCGTCCGGGCGCCACGCCCGAGGTCCAGGCGATGACTGTTGAGGGCTTCATTACCCGGTCCGGCCCCGTTCTCAAGGCCGGCCAGTTTCTTCGACGGGGATTCAACGAGCAGGAAATCGCCCGGCGCACCGAGTCGTTTGGCGGTATCGTGCACGTCTGGAGCACCTATCAATCGTCGTTTGCCGATGGCGGCGAACCGTTCACCCGTGGGATCAACAGTATCCAGCTGGTCTATCATCGGGATCGCTGGTGGATAGTGACGATATTCTGGGAGGATGAGACGCCGTCGCTGCCGCTGCCGCCGGAATACCTGCCATAGCGGTCGATGCCGCTACTCGATTTCAGCCATCAGGTCCGAACCGACTTCCATCTGATCATAGGCACGTTCACGCGACTGGTAGAGTACCAGGATACTGACGCGACGGTTGCGTGGGTCTTTCGGCTCGTGCGCAATCATGGGAATCTTGTCGGCATAGCCGCGCACCTCGCGCACCTGGGCATCACGAAGCCCGGATACTTCCATCAACTGCCGCGCTGAATTCGCCCGGTCGGTTGACAGTTCCCAGTTCGAGTAGGCAGCGTCACCGGTGTAGGATCGGTCGGTATGCCCCTCGATGACAAGGCTGTTTTCGATCTTGCCGAGTTCCTCGGCGATCGTCATCAGGATAACCGCGCTTTTCTGCAACAATTTGGACGAGCCCGGTTCGAAAAACGCCGGTGCATCTTCGGATTCGTTGAGGATGATCCGCAGTCCCTCAGAAGTCATCTGTAACTTCACATTCTTCTTGAGCCGCTTAAAAGCCGGCTGTTTTTCCAGTTCTCCGAGAATGCTCTGGGCGGCCGACGCCATGCGTTTCCGTTCCTCAGAAGTCGGCAGGTGCTCCTTCTTGATAACTTCCTTGATGAGCGTATTCGCCGAAGAACCGTCACGCTTCAATACTGAGGAGCTTCCTTTGAGCACGCCGGAACTGCCCTTGGTCTGGTACTTGCCGGGATCACGGAAGTACTCGCTGACATTGCGTTTGACCTGTTCGGACTGTCCCACCAGCCACATTACGAGAAAAAACGCCATCATGGCGGTCATGAAGTCGGCAAAAGCAACCTTCCAGGAACCACCGTGATGGCCGTGCTGGTGCTTCTTGACCTTCTTGATGATAATTGGCTGTTCGCCGTCACTCATCGGAGCTACCTGCGCTTGGCCTGATTACACGCCTCTTCGAGTTCGAGGAAATCCGGGCGAACCTCGGCAAACAACGAGCGGCGAGCGAACTCAACCGCAATCACGCCGGCCACGCCTTTGTGGAACGACAGCAGCGCCTGCTTCATGCAGGTAAGGTACTGGGCGTTTTCCTTGACACGGTGTTTCATGCTCTGCGCCAACGGCCCCACGAAACCATAGCAGGCCAGAATACCCATGAAAGTTCCCACGAGCGCTGCCGCCACGTTGTGCCCGATCACCTCCGGACCGCCGTCGAGGTGCGCCATCGTGATCACGATCCCCAGCACGGCCGCGACAATTCCGAGCCCCGGCAACGAATCGGCCGTGGCGCCGACTGCATCGGATGGTCGGTTCTCGTCGTCGTGCAATACCTCCAGGTCATGGTCCATCAGATCCTCGAGATCGTGCGGTTGCACCGAACCGGAGATGATCACCCGCATGGTGTCTGCGAAAAACGCCACCGCGTGCTCATTCTTGAGAAACTTGGGATACCGTCGGAGGATCTCACTCTCCTGCGGGTGCTCGATATGATTTTCGAGACCAACCAGGCCATCGCGACGGGCGACATTGAAGATCTCATACATCATGACCAGCAGGTCGAGATAATCCTGCTTTTTGTACGAGCCGCCGAGAATGACGTCTTTGATCTGGCCGATCAGGGATTTGATGACCGAGACAGGCGTGGCGATGATCAGAGCCCCAAG
>WJMS01000173.1 GCA_014727815.1 candidate division GN15 bacterium | reverse complement strand
GATCTACACGGCGGTGAAGACGGCCAAGCAGCGTGAACTGTATGCCCGCTGGTACGAGAAGCTTGTTGAAGATGCGGATATCGTCAACAATCTCGAGCGGTCTCGCGCGATGGAGGAGCAGCAGGCGTCATTGTAGCCTGACGCGGCCGTACATGTGAGCGGCACAGCAGATTCGGACTATCTAACGGCGTCCCGACTACGGTTGGGGCGCCGTTTTCCGTGTGACGACCGAGCCAAATTTGATCAGGGCGGCCAGACACCAGATCCCCTCAAGGACGACAAACGGGATGGCCCCGCCGGCCCAGGCATACCAGCAAGCCAGTCCCGCCCCCGCGAAATTGAGCAGCAGATAGGCCGGATGGCGCTCGGAGAGCCAGCGGACGAGGTTGAGCAGGAACGCCAGGAGAATCATGCCGACGCCGATCGAGCCGATGAGTTCATAGGGCACGGTCACCTCCGAGAATCGCGGTAGTTCGTGTTCGTCCAGAGTATACCGAATTGTGGCCCGGTGAGCCAGTAGGAGGTTACCCGGCAGAGCGTTCCGAGGAGACGGAGACAGCGGCTTTACGCTGCCGTTTGCGACGGAATTCGCGCACCTCGTCGATATCCAGAGTGACGCTCAGGATGCGTTTCTGCTGCTCCGCCTCGAACTCGGTCTGGGTCAGCAAGCCCCAGGGGGCGGCGATCGATGATCGTCCCTGCAGCGGCCTGCCAAACAACTGACCGACACTGCTCACTTTGGTGACATAGGCGCCGGCGGATCGGGCGCCGGAGATGAAGTATTGCTCATCGCGTCGGCGCTTCTGTCCGGGGGTGTCATCGGCACGGTAGGGTGACGTTGTCGGAATGAAGATGACATCGGCGCCATGGGCGGCGAGGGCTTCGTAGCGGGCGGGATAAAAGACATCGCCGCAGATCATCAGACCGACTATGGTGCCCTCGATGTTAAAGACAGCGATTTTTTCGCCGGCACTGATCCCCTGGTTCAGTTCACCTTCGACCGGGTGCATTTTGCGATACCGGCCGAGCAGATTGCCTCGATTGATCAGGTAGCTGGTGTTGTACAGCCGGTCACCGTCCGGCTCCACGACCGAGCCGGCCACCAGGCAGGTGGAGAGATCGGTCGACAGACGCGTGAAGTAATCGAGATGTTGGTGAGTTTTCAGGGCAGCGCGGTGGAAGTCGGGTTCTTCCGGGGTGATCATCGCATATTCCGGGAAACAGACAAAATCGGGGCGCTGCTTGAAAATGTATATCTTTTCTTCGAGTGTCAGCGGCTGACCGACTTCGGACTGAACCGCGACGACCTTAATCAACATTGATATCTTCCCCTTGCTCGGATTGTCTACACTTAGTACGCTCGAGGTCGCGGGTTGTTCACTACACAATGATAAGAGTACAAAAAAGGCCGGTCGGACTAATCCGACCGGCCGCAAACCCTGCGCCGGGGATGCTTACAGGTTGGTATAGTTGGGACCTTCGCCGCCCTGCGGCGTGACCCAGCGAATGATCTTGTACGGATCAGCGATATCGCAGGTCTTGCAGTGCACACAGTTGGAGGGTGTCAGCTCCAGCTTCTGTCTCCCCGGCCGGTCTTCGTCATCAACCATGTTGTAGACGCTGGCGGGACAGAAGTGCTGGCACGGGTTGCCGTACTCCTCGGTGCACCGATTATTGCAGATGTCGTAGTCGGCGATAACAAGATGCGAAGGTTGGTGCTCCTCGTGCATGGTCCCCGACTTGTAGACATCGGTCACCTTGTCGTGATTGAACTTGTTGTCCAGCTTGACGGTCTTCTTGTCCGGTTCATGGCCGAACCGCTGCTTGAACTCGTCTTTCTGGAGCATGTAGGTGTGGTCCTCGCGATGCGGGCGGCGGTCGAAGAGGCCGCGCCCACCGGTGACCATCTGCACTGCGCCGTGGAACATGCCCGACCACAGACCGCCATCGAAACCGGCGTGGAAGTTCCGGGTGCCGTAGAGTTCGTCACGGACCCAGCTCTTGTCATAGCGATCCTGGTAGCCGGCCAGTTTGGAGATGGAGAAATCGCCCTCGCGAATGCAGTCGACCAGTGTCTCAGCAGCCATCATCCCGCTCTTGATAGCGAGATGGATGCCTTTCAGGCGGGCCGGGTTGAGCATGCCGGCGCTGTCGCCGCAGAGCATGAGGCCGTCGTGATAGAGTTTCGGCACCGAATAGTAGCCGTTATCCGGAATCGCCTTGGCGCCGTAATGCAGCATGGTGCCGCCGTCGAGGATCTTCTTCACGACCGGGTGGGTTTTATAGCGCTGGAATTTCATGTGGGGGTCGTTGGTCGGGTCGGGCGTGTTCAGGCCAACCGCGTAGCCGACCGAGACCATGGTGTCACTCATGCCGTAAATCCAGCCGCCACCGTACTCGTGCGATGGCTGCGGCCAGCCGACGGTATGGATGACCTCGCCGGCCTTGATTCGACCCCCGGGCACCTCCCAGACTTCCTTGACACCAGTCAGGTAGGCCTGCGGGATGCGGCCGTCGCACAGCTCGGGAATACGTTCGAAGGCATGGCGGGTGAGCGAACCGCGGACACCTTCGCAAAGAATGGTCACTTTGGCTTTGATCAGGGAGCCGGGTTCGAAGTTCGGTTTCTGCGAACCGTCCTTGTCGAGACCGAGATCCACGGTCTGGACACCGACCACGGCGCCGTCTTCGATCAGCAGATCGTAGCCGGCGAGGCCGGCGAAAACATCGATACCAGCCGCTTCGACCTGTTCGGCCATCCAGACGCAGAGCTTGTTGAGCGACACGACCTGATTGCCGTGATTCTGCAGCGGTGGCGGCATGAACGGGAATTTGAAGGATCCGTTCTCTTTGAGATAGTAGAAGGAATCGCCGGAGACATCGGCCTCGATCGGCGCACCCTTGTCTTTGTAGTCGGGGATGAGTTCCTTGAGTCCCCGTGGATCCATGACGGCGCCGGAGAGGGCATGGCCGCCGACGTAGGAGGCCTTCTCCATCACGACCACTTCGGGCATGTCGAGGGAATCATCGGCGGCGACGGTTGTCGCCAGATGGTAGGCCAGCGCCAGTCCGGCCGGCCCACCGCCTACGATGAGAATATCAGTATCGAGAACTTCGCGCTCTATATCCATGAACCCTGCCTTTCGCTAGAGGTGCAAAGCCAGCAAGTTCTACGGAATATACGACGCGCGTCGCAAGGAGAAAAGGATTTTAGCCGTCGGCCTACCGCGCTGCGGTTGCCTGTCGGTTATTGTGGCGCTGGGATCGACGATTGTGTCGGTCGTTGTTGTCGCCCTGGTCGCTCTCCTTGTTGCCGTTCATGCTGATCTGGAGCATCTGCGATATACTCTTCTTGTCGCAGCCGACCGTGACCAGCCGTGCGGTCTCGATGATCGGTCGCCGCAAGAGGGTGTGATCCTCTGCGATCAACTTGATCATCTCCGGTCGATCCGGGAGCTGTTTGTCGAAGCCGTGTTTCTCGTAGGTCGGTGAGACCACATTGAGAAAATGACGGGGATCGATATGCCTGATAAGACGATCGATTTCCTCTTCGCTGAGCGGCTTCTCTTCGATATCGCGTACTTCCAACAGGACGCCGGCGTCTTCGATGAATTGTCGTGTTTCCGCACACATGGCATCGCTGCCGTATGTCAGAAACTTGGCGCGTTTGGGTGGCATGACACCAACTCCTCCTCGTTACATAAGGCACAAGCTGTGACCAGTCCGGAAACGTAACCGTGAGAACGCATGAATTGTTTCCGTGGACACGTCCGATTCCGGGACCGTTTATGATCGCCGGCGAGAACAATCGACTCCAAACGATGGGAGGGATTATCGAGTCACATTAGAAACGTGTCGCCGACATTTTTGTCAACTACTAAAAAACCGTTTTGT
>WJMS01000172.1 GCA_014727815.1 candidate division GN15 bacterium | reverse complement strand
TTGATCGTGTCCTCGAACTGCTTGAGAGCGGCCAGCTGGTTTTTCAGCGACTCGTTCTCCATCGACAGTTTGACCTGTTCCTGTTTCAGCGTTTCAAACGCCTGAGCCATCTGCTCCCGAAACCCGTCAACCTCTTCCCGATCATAGCCGCGCATCTGGTTGGGAAACTGATAACTGCGGATATCATTCGGCGACAAATCCATAGTGTCTCTCGCTTATCTACAGTGGACTGTTGTGTTCGTTTGTGATCAATTGCGCCCGTGTCGACATGTTCGAAATTCGTACAGGACGACATCCTATAGTCTTCTCTATAGTTATCGGGGCTTTGCTGGAATTATTTACCCGAAAAGATGGACCGGCAGCGGCCCGGAAACGGCTGTGAGAGGCCTGTCAGGTGACTATGGCAGGGGTGATTAGCCTTTTTCGCGGGGGCGTCGCGGGCCGAAAATCGAGGTGCCCGGTCGGATCATGGTCGAGCCCTCGGCGATCGCCAGGTGAAAGTCACCCGACATACCCATCGACAACGTATCGAACTCATTGCCGAGCAGCTCCCGGCCCTCGCGGAACAGCTCACAGCAGCGGCGGAATGCGGCCCGGATCTGCTGCTCGTCATCGGTCAGCGGCCCGATCGTCATCAGGCCGGTCAATTCGATATTGGAGAACTCACTGATCTGCTTGATCATCGACACCGTCTCCTCCGGCGCGAAACCGTACTTCTGCTCCTCGCCCGAGGTGTTGACTTCGAGATAGCACTCGACCTCTCGGTCGAGTTCGCCGGCGCGACGGTTGATTTCTTCGGCGAGTTTGAGGGAATCGACCGACTGGATGACATCAAACAGCTCGAGCGCCTTTTTGACCTTGTTGGTCTGGAGATGGCCGACCATGTGGAATCGGGCGATCCGGCCGACCTCGTTGATCTTCGGTTCGGCCTCCTGGATCCGGCTTTCCCCGACATTGTGAATACCGGCGGCCACCACCTTTTGGATCGCACTGGCGGGCTGGGTCTTGGCGATCGCGACGATCGTGATATCATCGGCGTCGCGGTCATACTCCTCGCAAGCATCGGCAATTTGACCGCGCAGTTGGACCAGATTATCTGAAATACGCTGCTTCATTTTCCTGGTGCAATTAAAGACCCGGGGGCCTCATCAGACAAGGAAAATGTGAACCGACGCTGTCTCAGGCGAGCGCGAGCTGCGATTGGAACTGGCTGTGCCCGGCCTCAGGGGGCGGTGGGGGTGGCGCGAGGGCGTTGCGGTCTGACGAAGATTCACCGTCAAACGACACCTGCAGCGCATCCATGGCGCCGTCGACCCGGTCGAAGAATGACTCGATCGAGCCAAGCAGCCGTTCGCGGGCGATTGCGACCTGGCGGCTGTCGAAGCCGAGTTCCTCGGCCGCCATAGTGAAGAATCGTTCGACTTTCTGCACCATGGCGCTTTCCGAGTCGGCCAGGTAGCTGTCGACCGCGTCGAAAAACGCACTCATCATGTCGGCGGTGCCGCTGTCGGCTACTTTCCCGGCCGAGTCGAGGTAGCTGCCGACCGAATCGGGCTGTTTCGCGGCAACCTGTCGTGTCTGGACATTAAACCGCTCGGCGAGGGCGAAACTGAATTGCGAATCGGTCTGGAACCTGATCGCTATTCGGTTGGTCGTGCGACGGTGGCCTTCGCGGACCGACTCGTGCAGTGAGCGACGGACGCGGCTGGCTTCATTATAGAAGCCATCGAGCGCGAAAGCGCGGTCCTGCTCGGCGAACCGCTGCGCAATAGCCATTGATGCCTGGTGCTTCATCAGTTGTTTGGTGACGCGATTGACCGGCTGGTCGGTTTCCTGCTCAACCATGTTGGTGGCGATCTTCTCGTAGCCCGAGGCGGAGAACTCGGCGCTGAGTCCGAAGCCGCCGGCAGTCAGTCGGTTGATCGCGGCCGGGTCACCCTCGGCCACGCGCTGCGCGGTGTGGGCGATTGCGGCCAGGTCGAAGCGGAGATCGAGCTGGTAGTCGAGGCGAGCCTCGCGACGGTAGTAGTAGGTCCCGTCGGGCTGTTTGCTGACCGGTGACTTGTCGGTTTCGGCCGGCTGGTTGTCTGGCTTTGGTGCCCGGGTATCCGGGATATAGCGATCGGCCGCATGTGCGCGGCTTGTCGGCTGCGTGAAATCCCGTCGGCCGGGGGCGCTCCAGGAGGGTGGCGCCGGACGGTTCAGGGTCGGGTCGGGGCGGCCGAAGGTCCGTCCGCCGGTGAAAGCTGCCAGAAGGTCATATAGCTGCATCGCGTACTCGCCTGTTTATGGTGGGAGAAACTCCACGTTGCCTAGTGTCGATATCGGCCGATTTCGGCGAATCATTACCCATTTTGTCGGCCCGGAAGACTTGACATTTCTTGTGAAAATTGTAACTTGCGTCAAAGTAAATGAACCCGGCGCAGGCCGCGCCGCACACGGAGAACGCATCCATGCCGTCCGTCCATCCCAATACGCTTCTGGCCCTGTCGGCGGGCATTCAATCCGAGGTGGCCAGTTACGTGTTTTATCTTGAGGCCGCCAAGCATACCGACCGAGAAGATCTCCGAGAGCTGCTGCATAAGCTGGCCTACGAAGAAAAGGATCACTTCCATACGCTTGAACGCCAGCACCACGGCCTGATCCGTTCCGAGAAATGGATCAGCACCGCCGACGTGCTCAAGCGGGAGGGATTGCCCGAAGTGGAAGAGGACATGGCGGTCGAGCACAAGGAGTTGATCGATGCTGTCCGTGCCACCAGTTCGCCGGCTGAGTTGCTTGATATCGCGTATCGGCTCGAGGAGGACGCGCACAACCTGTTTGCTCGCGAGGCGGCCCGGGCCACCACCGACGAGGCAAAGAAGACCTTCGAAAACCTGGCCCGCTTCGAAAAGGGTCACATGGCGGTGATCAAGGACATGATGAAGAAATACGCTTAGACTTTTTCGGCACTTTTGCTATGGTCAGACGGACAGTCTTGCTAACTGTCCGTTTTTTTATGCCTGAACTTTTTGTTGTGACACGGCCGGTGACTCCGGTATAAAGTCACGTATGAGCATTTCGGAACCGCTGCAGGAAATCCAGCTGTCGCGCTCGGCGCTGCGGCAGAATGTCACCTCGCTCAAGCGACTGGCCGGGGAACGCATGATGGCCGTGTCGGTGAAGGCCAACGCGTACGGTCACGGGCTGCCGGAGTTCGTATCGATGCTGATCGACATGCCGGAGGTGGATCATCTCGCGGTACATTCACTCGACGAAGCGATTGCGTGTCGCGGTATCGGCTGGCCGCGACGAGTGATGGTGCTCGGTCCGATTGCCGTCGATTCGGTTGATGCGGTATTCGAGTACGATCTCGAAC
>WJMS01000005.1 GCA_014727815.1 candidate division GN15 bacterium | reverse complement strand
TTCATAGCATCAAGCGCATCGCCGATCGTGTTTTCCGGCCGAAGCGTGATCGGGTCGACAATCATGCCCGATTCCGAGCGTTTGACCTTGTCAACTTCGTCGGCCTGGACTTGAGGCGACATGTTTTTGTGAATGACGCCGATTCCGCCCTGGCGGGCGAGGGCGATGGCCATGGCCGATTCGGTGACGGTATCCATGGCGGCGGAGATCATGGGGATCCACAGATCGATCCCGGGGGCAATTGTAGTGGTCAGGTCGATATCCCGCGGCAGCACGGTCGAGTGGGCCGGTACCAGCAGGACATCGTCAAATGTCAGCGCAGGCTGTTCAAGTATCTGTACCATATGTATGTATACGAAACCCTCCCGGGCCTCGTCAATCACAGAATCATCTCAGATTCTGCGGATTTAATCGGAGACCGATTCGTCCCAGTAAATGATTGCGCCGCAATGGTCGCAGGTGTGGACGCGGTCGCCGGCCTTGACATCCTGAATCTTTTTTGGCGTCAGGGCCTTGAAGCAGGCGCCACAGGCGCGCTTTTTTACCGCCACGACAGCCTGGCCGCCCTTGCCGCGGCGCACCCGCTCGTAGACCGACAGGGTGCTGCGCGGGATCGAGGAGATGATCGAGCCACGATCGGACTCCTTGTTCGACATGATCTCGCCGATCGAATCGATCTTCTCCTGCAAGATCTGCAGCTGTTTGGCGTTGTTTTCCTCGACCTGCGCGGCTTTGTCCTCGAGTTCGCCGATCTCTTTCTCCAGCGCCTCGGCCTGCTCGATCGTCTGCAGCAGTTCGGTCTCGTTGTTGGAGAGATTCTCCTTGATCGAGTCGATCTCGGCGACGAGGGCATCGTACTCCTTGTTCGTCTTGATCGACATCATCTGCTGCTGGTACTTCTGGAGGGTAGCCTCCTGCGACTGGATTTCCACCTCGAGGTTCTTCTGCTTCAGTCGCGATTCCTCGAGCGACTTTTTTGCCTCCTCGAGCTTCAGCTTGGTCTCACCGATCTCCCGGTTGAGGTTTTCAATCATGTCCGGCAGATACTCTTTGGATCGCTCGAGTTCGCCGATATCGTAGTCGATGACCTGCAACTGCAGCAACAGTTCGAGATCGTTGTTCATCGTACCTCCTGGACCTGCGGATTACCCGACGCTATAAAAACAAAAACGCATTTCCCGCCGTGGGCGGAAAATGCGTGTGCACGCTTTTCGTATGTCGAACCGTTTTTGGCATTGTGGTGCATGCCAACGGCTCGTCGGCCATATTCGATCAGTCGACAGTTCCTCATCTTCTCTTATCAACAATGGGCAATACTGGATTCGAACCAGTGACCTCTCGGATGTGAACCGAACGCTCTAACCAGCTGAGCTAATTGCCCATCACAAAGTTTCTTCTCAGCCCCGGCAAGTTCTGGGCCCTGCAGGGCTCGAACCTGCGACCCGCTGATTATGAGTCAGCTGCTCTAACCAACTGAGCTAAGGGCCCGTCAGGGTGAACCCGCAATATACGCCGGTTCATCCGAGAGTCAAGTATCTAACTCTTAAACGACCAAGGGAAAAGCAGAGTTCCTGCCCATCCGGGCAGCCATAGCGACAGGTAAGACCCTGACCGGCGGGAAGTTGGGCCGCTCACCCGGCCTCATCGACCGACCTGGTGGCCGCCCGGTATCTGTGCCCCACCTAAAGGACGCCGAAAGCGGCCGGCCGGTGGGCGCCCCGTCAGACGCCTACTGTACGCGACGTCCACCAGGCACGACCGTGTCAGCACAAGAGCAGTCCCTTCAGCTGTCACTCTCGATCCGCTCCAGCATGCGCCGGGCATTCTCAAACTTTGGGTCGATCTCCAGCGCCTTGCGGTAGTACTCTTTCGACTGTTCCCGATCACCGAGCGCCAGGTGAAACTCACCGATACTGTCGTACAGGTTGGCCACATCGGGGTGCAGCGCAACCGCTATCTCCAGCAGATGCAGCCCCTGCTTCGTGGCGCCGGCGTTTTTCATGCCGTAGGCATACATGTTGAGTCCAGCCGCTCCAGCAATGGCATCCGGATCAAGCCGATGCGCCCGAATGATCTCCTCTTCGGCGGCATTCTTTCCGGATGTAAAGAGCAGGACAATACCCCGGTCGCGGTGCGCCCGCGCCGAGTTGGGATACAGTTCGACAGCCAGATCGGTGATTGCCGAAGCCTGTCCGATATCGGCGCGACCGAGGGCGTCCTCCATCGAACTGGTGAGTATCTCCGTGAAATCCGGGTAGACCGTCTGACCGGCGAAGGTTTCTTTCAGCAGCGGACCGTGCGCGGCGAGATCAAAGGCATCGGCCGATGCGACCGCATTGATGTCATCGGTCATCGTTGCCTGCCAGGCAGCATGCCACTCGCCGACCTGAGTTTTCAGATCATCATCGAGCGATGCGCCCAAACCGTCATCGGATGAGGCGAACTCATTCCACAGCCGAAACACTCGTCCCGAACCAAAACCGTAGAGGTCGTCACGGCTATTTGTCTTGTCGAGCTGCGCCGCCATGTAGGAGCCGAGAACGATGAAGGGACTACCTTCGACCGGATGGACACCATCGTCAGCCATCGCTCGCATCGCCGACTGATCGTCAGTAGCAATCATCTCGTTGATGTACTCAACCGCCTCGG
>WJMS01000171.1 GCA_014727815.1 candidate division GN15 bacterium | reverse complement strand
TCGAGGAATAACTTCATTGTTGTTCCGGCCTATAGCCCAAGTATCGGTTGTATCGGCGGTTTATTTATTGTCGGTGAGTCGCTTAAGAGAATTTTCCCGGCACCAAACGCGGGAAAATCGGAAGAAGACGAAAACGGGGTATCGTGGCAGTCGCACATCGAGCTGTCGTAGTCCTGGCTGCGTAAAGAGGAGACTAACTTCAGTGAGACCTTCGCGAGACCCGTGGCGCGAAGGCGGGCGACATCTTAACTTTCTGATAGATAACGATTTGCCTTCGTACGGTGATCACCTGGGGCGTACAATCCGGTTGGTCTTCAGGCGAACCGACACCAGCCCTGCCAGCACCCCGCCCAGAATCAGGACAATGCCCAGACCAAGCTGACCGTATACTGACCAGGGCGGGTTCGTCTTCAGGCGAGCCTCGGTCGGGTCGTCGGGATTGTAGTGAATCGAAAGGGAGGAACCGACCGGATACGCCGCAACCATCGAGTCGGCGGCCAGGCGACGGTTGTTGCGGCCGCCGAAACTGGGCATATTTAGATCGGAGCTGTCACGGAATTCGATCCCGTTGACCTGGTAGCTGAAGACGACATTCGGGCGGAAGGCGCGTTCACCGATCACGTCGGAGCGGACAATCGTCGCCGATGTTTCCGGCCAGGTGTTGAGCTGAGAGTAGTATTCAAACCGGTTGGCGGTCCGATTGACCAGCAGGCCACCCGCCACCAGCAGGACTACCGCCAGGGCGAGAATCAGCCGGGACGTCGAACCCGGTTTGCGCTGTGTGCTCGTACTCATACGTTTTTCATTCCTGCCGAATGCCGTTAGGCGCCTGCTAATATAGCTACTTATTCTGGCTTGCCGCGACAATCTTTTTATATTGTCTTTTTACAACGGCTTCGGCAACTTTGCCGGAGCCCGAATCGTAATCAAAGCCGTGACCGGTATTGGACGTATGAGATCACTGCAGAACCCCAACCAGTTTGCCCTGGTGACACTGACGGCTGCAATCCTGCTGCTCGTTTGTCTGCCGGGGCCGGCCACCGGCTCCGTCTGGGAGAGCGAGGATGTCCTGGAGATCTCCCGGCTGCATACGATCGATGATGATCTCTGGGCGTTTTCCGAGGACTTCACGCTCAACGGCTCGGTTACCGGCGATGTCATGTCATTTGCCTACGAGGCCGAGATCAACGGCAAAATCAACGGTTCCCTGCAGAGTTTTTCCCGGCACTTCCGGATGAGCGGTTCGATCGATGGTTCCGCGCGGATGTTCAGCCAGACGATTACCGTCTCCGGCTATGTCGGCCGGTCGATTGTGGCCGGCGGTGAGAAATTCTATCTCGACCGCGGGGCGGTGATCGGCCGCGATGTCCGGATCTGGGGCAGTGACATCACGATCGACGGGACTATCCGCAACAACGCCGATCTCGAGGCCGAGCGGGTGGAGATTAAGGGCACGATCGAAGGTAACGTTACCGTCACCGCCAACCGGCTGATAGTCATGCCACCCGCCGTGATTCAGGGTGACCTGACCTACATTACGACCGATACGTCCGACGTCGACATTGCACCGGGAGTAACCGTTCTCGGAGAAACGACCTGGAGAACACCGAAGGTCTCCGAGGAGGAGGATGACAGTTCGCCGCTGACCGAAAGCCTGCTGCGCATCGCGAGCCTGCTGGCCGCCTTCCTGTTCGGGATTATCGTCGTGCGAATATTCCGCCCGTATGCCGAGGAGTCGTTCAAGCAGTTACGGCACCGGATCGGCGTGTCGATTGCCACCGGTTTTCTCGGTGTCTTTGCTCTTATCTTCTGCACGCTGATTCTGTTTATCGCGGTGATTTCGATTCTGGCCGGGATTGTCCTGGTCGGCTCGGGTGGCCTGGCGATATTCGGCGCGCCGCTACTGGTGGTGTCGATCCTGCTGGTCCCGATCACCAGTTTCCTGTCGGTCTCGGGGGCGGTGGTCTTCTATTCGGGCAAGATAATCGTGGCGTTTGTGCTCGGTTCACTGCTGGTGAAGCCGCGTGACGGTATCGGCGCCCTGCGGGCCAGCGCCCTGCTGCTGGGGCTGGCCGTACTCGGGCTTGCATTTGCGATCCCCTATCTCGGCTTTTTGGTCTATCTCGGGGTGAGTATCGTCGGGGCGGGCGCGATTATCCTCGGCATCCGTCACTGCCCGCGCACCCATGACAGCAGCAGCGATGATTCCTCCAGCTCACGCCCCGGCCCTCAGCCTGCTGCCGATCAGTAGCCATCAGCCTTGCCACCCAGCCGCTTATCCGCCACCGCATGCATCAGCCCGGCCCGGTCAATGGCAATCGCATGGACATTGCCGATCGGCGGCCGCTCCTCGACCTCGTAGCCGTAGCGAATCAACTCCTGGATAGTCGCCACCCCGAAACCATCCTGCTCGAGTAAGAGCATATCCGGCTCCCACTGGTGATGCACCCTCGGCTGCTCCACCGCTTCACCGAGCGAGAGGTCGAAGCGCGTAAAGGCGAGAATTGTCTGCGCAACCGCAGAGATGATTCGCGAACCGCCGGGCGAGCCCAGCACGAGCAGCGGTTCACCATGCTGGAGCACCAGGGTGGGTGTCATCGACGAGAGCATACGCTTGCCCGGTTCGATCTTGTTCGCCTCACCGCCAACCAGGCCAAACTGGTTCGGCACACCCGGCTTGATCGAGAAATCATCCATCTCGTTGTT
>WJMS01000170.1 GCA_014727815.1 candidate division GN15 bacterium | reverse complement strand
TTCCACCACCATCACGCGGTGATGCGATTGGGCGGTGGTGTGAATCCGGTCGATTGCGTCAGTTGCTGTCTGGAGGGCCGTGTCAAACCCGAACGTTACTTCGGTGCCGTCCAGATCATTATCGATCGTTTTGGGGACCCCGACGATCGGGATGCCCAATTCCATCAGGCCGGCCGAGGCGGCCATCGTGCCGTCGCCGCCGATCGCAATAATCGCGTTCAGCCCGAGCGTGTCGAAGTTCCGCACACACTGGCTGCTGCGGTCCAGGTAGACGTACTCCTCACCCTGCAATACCGGGTAATTGAACGGATCCGCCCGGTTGGAGCTGCCCAGGATTGTCCCGCCCTGGGTCAGAATCCCGGAGACATCCTCGTCATCCAGCTTCTCATACCGATTCTGGACCAAACCATCGTAGCCGTCATAAAAACCGACCACTTCCATGCCGCACTCGTTTTCGGCCGTCTTGGCGACCGCCCGAATGACGGCGTTCAGACCGGGGCAGTCACCGCCGCCGGTCAGGACTCCTATGCGCTTTTTTTGTTTTGCCATAGCTGCAAACTTACTACATTCCGGTTAGCGATAAAAGAACAAATGTGGCGGGCACCCCTCGTTTCCCGTGTCATCAGTATCGGCATACTCGTCCGATTTATCCACCTGCGGCGTGCGGCATTATTGACTTCGCCCATTGGGCCGTATAAACTTACGGACGGGGCTGCCGATATAGGGAAATGTGCCCCGACACCATAAGGATAGAGTGTTATAAACCAGTTAGGACGGTCAATGCGCGTTAAACAACTCCTTGTCTTACCCCGCCTGCCCGAGCGTATCAGTAAGCTGCAGGAACTGGCCAACAACCTCTGGTACTCCTGGAACTGGGATCTGGTCAAACTGTTTATCCGGCTCGATCCCGATATGTGGGAGCGTACCTACCAGAATCCGGTTGAAATGCTCACCCGACTGCCCCAGCACGTATTGCAGCGTGCGGCAGATGACGAAGCGTTCGTGGTCACCCTCGACCGCGTCTACGACAAGTACCAGAACTACTTGAAGATGAAGAAGTGGTTCGATTACAAGTACGCCGACTACAAAGATAATACGATCGCCTATTTTTCCCTCGAGTACGGGCTCGACACCGGCCTGCCCGTCTATTCCGGCGGTCTCGGCGTTCTCTCCGGCGACACGCTGAAAACAGCGTCTGACCTCGGCCTGCCGATGGTTGCGATGGGCCTGCTGTACCGCTATGGCTATTTCCGCCAGACCCTCTCCAAGGACGGCTGGCAGCAGGAGCGTTACGAGGAAAACGACTGGTACCACATGCCCGTCACTCTCGTCAAGGATGAAAACGACCACCCCGTCCGGGTGTCGATCATGCTCGAGGATGTCCCCGTCCAGATCCAGCTGTGGAAAGTCATGGTCGGCCAGATTCCGCTCTATCTGCTCGACACCAACATACCGGAAAACTCATCCAAGGCCCGTGAAATCACCTCCGTCCTCTATGGCGGTGACAAGAACATGCGGATCCGCCAGGAGATAGTGCTCGGAATAGGCGGCGTCAAAGCCCTGCATGCCCTCGGCATCAGGCCGGCCATGTATCATTCGAACGAGGGGCACTCCTGGTTTCTGACACTGGAGCGGCTGCGTAACCTGATGCAGGAGCATGGCCTGTCGTTCCGCGAGGCGGCCGAGTATGTCTGGTCCACCACCGTCTTCACCACTCACACCCCGGTCCCGGCCGGCAACGAGCAGTTTGATCCGGTGCTGGTCCACCGCTATCTGGGGCACATTGTGGAACAGCTCGGCCTCAGCTGGCAGGAGTTCTTGTCACTCGGCCGGGTCAATCCCGAAGATGAACGGGAACCGTTCGGCATGACCGTCGCCGCCCTCAAGTTCTCGGCCTTCTGTAACGGGGTTTCCGAGCTGCACGGCAATGTTTCCCGCGAAATGTGGCACAACATCTGGCCCAACCTGCCGCAGGAAGAAATCCCGATTAAGTCCATTACCAACGGTGTCCACACCGGCTCGTGGATCTCGCATGATATGATCGAGTTGTACGAGTCCTACTTCGGCCCCCAGTTCACCGAACGCCCGGGGGCTCCCGAGGTCTGGGAGAAGGCGTACACCATTCCGGATGTCGAACTCTGGCGCGTCCACAACCGCCGTCGCGAACGCCTGGTCTTTTTTGCCCGCAAGCGGCTAAAACAGCAACTGATCCGCCGCGGCGCCAGTCATATGGAAATTCAGAAAGCCGAGCAACTGCTCAATCCGTCGACCCTGACAATCGGCTTTGCCCGACGCTTCAGCACCTATAAACGCGGCAATCTGCTGTTTTACGATATCGAACGACTCGCCTCGATTCTCAATAATCCCGAGATGCCTGTTCAGGTGCTCATGTCCGGTAAGGCCCACCCGCTGGACACCCCGGGCAAGGAGATCATCAAGGACATCATCGGCCATGCGTCGGAGGAACGCTTCCGCAACAAGATCATCTTCCTCGAGGACTACGACATCAACGTCGGCCGGTACCTCGTACAGGGCGCCGACATCTGGCTGAACAATCCCCGCCGCCCGCAGGAAGCCTCCGGCACCTCCGGCATGAAGGCCTCGCTCAACGGCGTGCTGAATGTCTCGGTCCTCGATGGCTGGTGGGACGAGGGCTACAGCGATGAGTCCGGCTTCAAGATCGGCAACGGCGAGGAGTATGAGTCGGTCGAGACGCAGGACCGGATGGATGCCGAGGCGCTGTACGGCGTACTCGAGCGCGAGGTCATCCCACTCTTCTACGACCGAGACCAGATCGACATCCCCACCAAGTGGGTGGCCAAAATGAAGGCTGCGATTCACATGGCCGGCCAGCGCTTTTCGGCTCACCGCATGCTTATGGACTACTCCAACCACTTCTATATTCCGGCGATGGATGCCGCCGAGCGGCTCAGCGCCGACAGTTTCGCGCTCTGCCGCGAGGTAACGTCGTGGGAGAGCCGCATCAGCGAAAGCTGGGATCGGATCCACATCTCCGATATCGAGCTACCCGACCTCGGCTCGGCCGTCTATGTCGGCCAGCGTATTCCGGTCAAGATGCACGTCCATCTCGGCGCCATCACGCCCGAGGATGTCCGGGTGGAAATTGTCTCGGGACGGATCAACTCGCAGGATCAACTGCAGAACTACTCGCCGATCGGGGCCACCCTCGATGGCTCCTCCGGCAACGGCAACAGCAACGGCGTCTATGTCTACCAGGGTGAAGTGGAGTGTCTCGAATCGGGCCGCTTCGGCCTGACCGCCCGGGTCATCCCGAAAAACGACAACCTGGTGCACACTCGCAAACCAAAGCTGATTAGCTGGTGGTAGACCCGCTGACAAAGCAATCAAGAAACGGCAGAGGCTGGTCGCCCCTGCCGTTTTTCTATGGAGGTTCCTCGACGCGTGTCAGCGTCGACTGTGATAGGTGCCGAGGCGGCCGGCCGCATCGATCAGATCAAGCAGGTCATGTGTCTGTTCCGACGGCATCTGCTCGAGCAGCGGCTCGGCAAAGCGACGCAGTTCAGCGATCGTCAGATCGCGAACATACGGCGTGTCTTTCAGCATCTCCGCAAACTTGGCGGCAGTCAGGGCCAGCCGAAGGTCCGGCTCACACGAGTGGCGATACGAGTGCAGTCGAATCCGAAGTTTCTGGTTGATCTCGGCCACTTCGTAGCCATCCTCATCGGTCCAGCGCACGGCGATAGTGCCCAGCGTCGCGTTTTTCGCACGACGGTTCAGGACTACTTCGTACAGCGCGGTCACTTCATGCCCGGCGCCGATCTCGCCACCGTCACGCCGGTTGTCACGGAAGCGATGATCCTCGACATCCCGGTTTTCATAGCCCAGCAACCGGTAAGACCGTACCACCCGAGGGTCGAACTCAACCTGGATCTTCACGTCCCGGCCGAGCAACTCCATATTGGCCACGAAATCCTCGACCATCACCTTGTGCGCTTCCCGACGATTGTTGATGTAGGCATAGCGACCGTCACCCTGCTGCGCCAGCTTTTCGAGCAACACGTCGTTGTAGTTGCCCATACCGACACCAAACGAGTGCAGGGTGATCCCCTTGCCGGCGCGCTCCTGGATCGTCTCCATCAGCGCCTCCGGCTGCGTCAGGCCGACATTGGCAACGCCATCGCTGCAGAGAATAATCCGGTTGCCGTGACCCGGCACGAACTGTCGCAGGGCCATCTCGTAGCCAAGCCGCAGTCCGGCCTCAGCGTTGGTTGATCCACCCGGCCGCAGCCGTTCGATCTGGTAGAGGATGTCGTGGCGACGATGCATGCTCGAGGGTTCCAGCACCACATGCGCGCCGCTGCCGTAGACGACAATCCCGATCTTGTCTTCGCGACCCAGCTGATTGACCAGCTCGCGCAAGGCGTACTTGACCAGTTCGAGTCGGTTGTCATAGCCCATCGAACCCGAGACATCGATCACAAACGTCAGGTTCAGCGGCTTGCGCTCGCGACGGTCGATCTCCCGGCCCTTCAGCCCGACCGCCACCGTGATCGTGGAATCGTCAAACGGTGAACGGACAGCATCGGTAACGATCCGAAACTTGCTGTGGGTCGGCGGACGGTAGCCGTAGTCAAAATGATTGATGAACTCCTCGACCCGGATCGCATCGCGTGGCGGCAGGTGACCGTCGTGGAGATAGCGGCGCACCAGGGTATACGCGGCATCGTCAACATCGGCAGCGAATGTTGACAGGTTGTCCCGGCGAGCATCGACGAACCGGTTGGTGCCGTAGTCCCTGAAGAACATGTCAAACGGCGGCAGACCATAGTAGTCGTCGTAATCCGGTCGCTGCGGCGGATATGGCGGCATCGGCCGCGGCGCCACCGGCTTGGCCTTGCGCCGAATGGTGTTTGGCTGAACCTGACCGGTCGGCGCCGGGAGACCGACGGACTGCCCTGCAGTGGCCTGTTCGCGGCGCGGTTCGGCTTGACGCAGTTCATTCAATGTCTTGACCAGGCGTTCAGCCTCATCCTGAGCTGTCGCTTCGGCCGAACTGCGCGGTGAGTGCCGGGAGCGGCGGGTGAGTTCGATTGTGATAGTAGCGTTCTTGGCGACTGTCACCGGATGGTTGCTCAGCAGAAACGTCTCGTAGTCCGGGTGCGAGATTTCAAGCATGTAGTCGCCCGGGGCTACGCGATCGAACGAAAACTGCCCGTCGGCATCGGTCCGCGTGGAGTCACCGGGCGGGAAAACGGTTACGACCGCATCGGCCACGGGCTGACCGGTAGCGCGATCGACAATCCGGCCGCTGACAGCACCGGTGGCGGCAGCGGCGGAGCCGGCGAGCAGGACCGCCAGCCCGAGTAAAATGAAGATCCGACAGCGAAGCATGGTAAACTCCTTGTGAGCAATTGTGGTGTCTGCACTGATTACCGACTGCCGCTCGTGATCTTCCCTATTTTTTCAAAACCTGTTCAACGATCGCGCGTATACACTAATAGCCCGTGGGACAGTACGTTACTTTGTCTAAGATGTGAAAAAGCCGTGATGCAACGCGCCGCATGATGACCCGTATGGTTGTGTATCTCACTATATGCTTGACACTTACGGGAATACACCCAATATTCGCAGGAAACTGTAACCTACCCATTGATAGATAAACTACACGGAGGAACCAATGAAACGGAAAGCACTCGGGCTATTTTTGGGCATCTGTGCCCTCGCCCTGACTGTTGCCCCGTCCGGCCACGCTTTCGACTTCACGCAGGTCGAGGAAAAGGTGGTCGAGCACACTCTCGACAACGGCCTCACGCTCTTGATCATGCCTCGGCATGACGCCCCGGTTGCCTCGTTTGTCACCTGGGCCAATGTCGGCTCGGCCGATGATCCGAAGGGCTATACCGGCCTGGCCCATATGTTCGAGCATATGGCCTTCAAAGGCACCAGGACGCTTGGCACGAAGGATATCGAGGCCGAGTTGAAAGCGATCGCCAAAGAAGATTCTATCTTCATGGAACTGCGCGCCGAACGCAACAAAGGCCTGCTGGCCGACTCGGCTCGTCTGGTTGAACTGGAAGAAGCATACAACGAGGCCCGCGAAGCATCCTACCAGCTCGTCGTGCCGAACGAGTTCGGTAATGTCGTCGAGCGCGAAGGTGGCGTGGGCCTGAACGCCTTCACCGCCTACGACCAGACCGCCTACTTTTTCAGCCTGCCGTCGAACAAGGTTGAGTTGTGGATGGCTCTTGAGTCGGAACGCTTCCTCAATCCGGTCCTTCGCGAAATGTACAAAGAGCGCGATGTGGTCGCCGAGGAGCGCCGGATGCGCACCGAATCGAATCCGATCGGCCGCGCCATCGAGGAGTTCCTCGCGCTGGCCTATAAGGCTCACCCGTACGGCGTTCCGGGCATCGGCCACATGAGTGATATCCAGTACTACTCCCGCAAGGAAGCCAAGGCATTCTTCGACAAGTACTATGGTCCCTCGAACCTGACCATCGCGGTGGTCGGCGACGTCAAGCCGAAAGACGTGATCAAGCTTGCCGAAGAGTACTGGGGACGTATCCCGTACCGCCCGGCGCCGGAACGTATCGCCACGGTCGAACCGGAACAGCTCGGTGAACGTCGCATGGTCCTCGAAGATCCGGCCCAGCCGGTCTACCTGGTCGGCTGGCACGTCCCGCAGATCATCCATCCCGACCGCGTGGCGGTCGACATGCTGATGGAGCACCTCGGCCAGGGCCGCACTTCAATACTGTACGAAACGATGGTCAAGGAAAAGAAGATGGCCATGCAAGTCGGCGGCTTCTCGGGTTTCCCCGGCAACAAGTACCCTGGTATGGCAATGGTCTATGCGCTCCCGGCTCAGGGCCACGACAACTACGAGTGTGAAGAAGAAATCTTCACCGCCATCGAGCGTGTCAAGGAAGAGCTCGTTTCACAAGAAGACCTGGAAAAGATGCGGGCTCGCGCCAAAGCCTCCTTCATCAACAGTATTGCCTCCAACACCGGTATTGCGATGCAGCTTTGTGAGGCACAGCAGTACTATGGCGACTGGCGCGAGATGTTCCGCCAGCTGGACAAGATCAACGCCGTCACGGCCGAGGATATCCAGCGGGTCGCCAACGAGTACCTTACCGAAAAGAACCGTGTTGTCGTCATGATGAACACGACGCAGAGCTGATGGGAGAGTGAGCATGAAACGCAGTATAGTATTGTTGATGATTGGCGCGGCGATGCTCTCGCTCGGCGCCATCGCGGTTTCCGCACAGCATGTTGACAAGCTCGAGTATCCCCAGCTCAACAAACTCGAGATTCCCGAAGTCGACAAAGTAACGCTTGAAAACGGCATGCGGCTGTATATCCTCGAGGACAACGCCCTGCCGATTTTCCGCGCTTCGGTTCGTATCAATGTCGGCTCCCACCTGGAACCGGCCGATAAGATCGGGCTGGCTTCGATGACCGGCACCGTCCTTCGCACCGGCGGCACCACCAAGTGGACCGGCGATGAGATCGACGAGATGCTTGAGGGCATCGGCGGGTCGGTCGAGACCTCGATCGGTCGCCTCTCCGGTGGCGCCTCGGTCAATGTGCTTTCCGAATACACCGACCTTGGCCTCGAGGTCCTCGCCGAGATCCTGCGCAACCCGACCTTCGACGAAGACAAGGTCGAGTTGGCCAAGGTGACCGAACGCTCGGCGATCTCCCGGCGTAACGATGATCCGATGGACATCGCCATGCGCGAGTTCCGTAAAGTCATCTATGGTCCGGAATCGGTGTATGCCCGTCACACCGAGTACAAGACGGTCAATGCCGTAACCCGTGACGACATGGTGGCCTTCCACGAACAGTGGTTCCATCCCGAGAACATCCAGATCGCCGTCTGGGGGGCCTTTGACAAGGACGAAATCGTCCAGAAGATCAAGCAGTACTTCGCCGATTGGCCGAAGGGCAATGTCGAGGTTCCGGCGGCCCCGGAAGTCGACTATGAATTCGACCGGCATGTCTACTACGCGGAAAAGACCGACGTCAACCAGTCGAACGTCATGGTCGGCCACATCGGCGGCATGGTCACCGATCCCGACTACGCCGATCGCATCGTCATGAACTCCATTTTCGGCGGCGGTTTCGGCAGCCGGCTGTTCAACCAGGTCCGCTCCAAGGAAGGTCTCGCCTACGCCACCTTTGGCTCCTACACCGCCAATATTACCCATCCGGGTTTATGTATCGGTTTCGCCTCGACCAAGTCCGAAACGACCGGCAAGGCCGTGAATGAGATCGTGAAGCAGATGGAGCGCATGCAGACCGACCCGCCCACCGAAGATGAAATGCGGATGGGCAAAGACGGCTACCTGAACTCGTTCGTCTTCAATTTCGACACCCGCTCCGAGGTGGTCAACCGTCTCATGAACTATGACTTCCACAACCTTCCCGAGGACTTCCTCGTGCAGGAGAAGGAAAAGGTCGAGAAGGTAACTGCTGAAGACGTCGTCGCCGCCGCCAAGGCCAACCTGCATCCGGACCAGCTCCGCGTGCTCCTTGTCGGCAACAAGGCTGACTTCGATGTTCAGCCCGAAGAAATGGGCATGGGGCCGGTGACGGAGATCGATATCACTATCCCGTCGGGTGAAGAGAAGCAGGAATTGGCCATCACCCCGGAAAACCTCGCCAAGGGCCAGGAGATGCTGGCCAGGGCGGCCGAGGCGCACGGCGGAGTGGCCAACTTCACCGCGATCAAGTCGATGTCGGTCAACGGCACGATGACCGTCTCCACCCCGCAGGGCGAGTTCCCGATCCCGGTCGAATCGGTCGAGGTCCTGCCGGACAAGTCATACACCGTGGCTACCATGATGGGCCAGAAGATGTATGACATCCGCGACGGCTCCAAAGGCTGGAAGACGATCGCGCCAGGCACGATCGGTGAAAAGACTGAAGAAGACATCCTGCAGGCCAAAGAGAGCCAGCGCCGCGACCTGGTGATGATCTTCTCGCACCTGAACGATGATCCTTATTACCAGGCGGTCTACGAAGGCTCCGGCCAGCTTGAAGGCCAGGAGGTCGAGTGGGTCGCGCTGGTCGACCAACAGGAAGAGACAATCACCCGAATCGCCATCGATCCGGCCACCAACCAGGTAGTCGGCCAGAGCTATTGGGGCTCCGGTATGATGGGCGGTGAAGGCACCATCGTGGCTGCCTATTCCGAGTTTACCGAAGCCGGCGGCGTGACCCTGCCGAGCAAAACGGTCCGGACTATGGATGGTCAGAAGATGTCGGTGATGGAGGTTTCCGAAGTGACTATCAACGGCGACGTCTCCGCCGACCTGTTTACCAAGCCGACCATGTAGATCGAAACCGGGTTATACCAGACCAGTCAGAGCCGGCCGGGCATCGCCCCGGCCGGCTCTTTCTATTGCCTTGACCGACGCTGGATTCCTGGTTATCTTGGAGTAGCTGAACGAAAGGAGTGTATCGATCCATAGCTAACGGTTTTCCGAACGTATAACGCACTACCGGCGCTGAGCCCACCGCTCTCGCCAACCGAGGAACCGTATGCGCTATCGACCGATCCGCCCCCTGCTCTTCCTGGCCCTGTTCGCCCTTTCGCTCTGTTCCCCATCGGCCTTCGCCCAGCAACCCGAGGCGATCATCACGATTGCCGATACCACCGTCTACGCCGGCGGTCGCGATAACTACCTCGATATCCGCATCTCCAATTTCGCCGACAGCATCGCCGGAGTCCGCGTCTGGATCCGCTCCGAGCGGCCCGATCTCGTGCGCTTTGACTTCAGCGGACAAGCATTCGAACGCAGCGGTACCCTGCTCGAGAACTGGGAATATGTCGAGGCAATCGACACTTTGCAAAACGGGGTGACCTGGATGCTGGTGGCCGTGGCCGACTTCTATCCCGATGGACAGCGTACCCCCGGTTTCGCCCCTCAGAGCGGCGGTACCCTGATCCGTGTTCCGCTCGTGACACCACCCAACCCGGATACCACCGATGCACTGGTGTCCCAGATCACCCACGAACAGGTGGTCGAACTGTCAACCCCCCGCGGACTGCTGGTCGGCGTGGTTACCGACACCATCATCGATACCCTCTTCTGGCGCTGCACCGAATGGGATCTCGACAGCTGCCTGACCTGGGAGGAAGTCGACACGACCATCTCCCCCTATGACACGATGGTGGTCGATACCAGCCTCGACGGCTACATCGACTCCACCGTTGTGGTCGGCACCAACGGGTCGGTTACGCTGATCCCGACCCGGCTGTGTGATATCAATCTCGATGCCGGACGAGATTTGTCCGATGTCATCTGCCTGGTCAACTATCTTTTCTTTGCACAAAACCACGCTGGTGACTGTCTCTATACCGGATACTGTGATGCGACCGGCGATGGCGAAACCGACCTGGCCGATCTCATCATGCTCGTCAACCATCTCTTTCTGGGTGGAGAGTTCCCCGACGCACCCTGATGCGTCGGGTGAACCGGGATGGTATCGACCCGTTTGGGGGAGAGAATTGCTACGACACCCGCAGTACCACCGGTTAATCGGAGAATCAATGACATAAACAGGAGCCGTACTGGCAAGCGGCGTATGGGGAGACCACATGCGAAAGTGGATACTGCTGCTTGTTGCACTGGCGCCGCTGGTCAGTTCGACGCCTGGCTCGGCCCGTCACCGACTTGGCCCGCCACTACACAACACCACGCCGTACATCGCCCAGGCCGGCCCGGGCTTGCAGGAGGTCCGTCACGATGTCGGCAATATCGTCCTGTCTATCACCAACTATGGGGTCTTTGCGGCACAGGATGATGACGGACTTATACTGAACGCCCCGGACGTCTTCACCGGAGAACCGATTCTGGCCTGCGAATATCCCAAGCGTTCGGGCACTCAGTACGCATATGCCGGGGCCTTCTGGATCGGAGCGGTCGTCGGCAGCGACACCCTGGTGTCGGTTGGATCTGATGGCTGGACTCCAGCCAATGAGATGTTTCCCGACGAAGCTCCGTTCGGCGATATCATCCGCCGCTCCATTATCGACCCCGAGTCACCGGAGTATGAAGGCGCTATCTCGGAGCAGGATTTCATCGCCGTCTACACCGACACCTGGAGGGCCAATGCGCCCGGCCTCGTACAGGACTACTTCGGCCGACCCCACATTCCGATCGGGATCGAAATCACCCAGCGCTCCTTCGCCTGGTCGTACCCGTATGCCGATGACTTCGTGCTGTTCGACTATGCCATCAGGAATATCACCACTCGAAGACTGTCCAAGGTCTACATGGGAATCTACATCGATGCCGATGTCGGCCCGGCAGGACAGACCGACCTGCCCGGCGACCTGAGCCCGGGCGCCCAGGAATTTCAGGACGACATCTGCGGCTTTCGCGAAGCCAACCTCGAGACCCTTCGCGTCGGCAATACCGATGTCGAATACATCGACACCGTCAACTTTGCCTGGATTGCCGACGTGACGGGCGATCTCGATGATGTCGGACGGGTTGCCTTGCCATCCGTCACCGGGACGCGCATTGTTCGCACGCCCGCTGAAGAACTGGACGTCTCTTTCAACTGGTGGATCGGCAACGGGGATCCGACCCGGGATTTTGGCCCGCAGGCGATCGAATCCTACCGCAACTACACTACGGGCGGGACCGGCACGCCGGAGGGAGACATCAACAAGTACCACGTCCTGCGCAACCGTGAATTTGACTACGACCAGATCTACACGGCCGACATTCCACCCAACGATTCGGTCTGGCTTACCCCGCCGGCATCGCTGGCCCAGAACTTCGCCAACGGCTTCGATACGCGATACCTACTCTCTTTCGGCCCCTTTACGATTGACCCCGGCCAGACCCTCCCCGTCTCCTTCGCCTATGTCGGTGGCGAGAACTTTCATACCGACGCCGCCAACGGCCAGGACAATCTCAACAACGGTTACAATCCCGATCTCTACTACCAGAACCTGAACTTCAACAACGTCAGCAGCAACGCCCGCTGGGCTTCCTGGGTGTACGACAATCCCGGCGTCGACACCGACAACGACGGCTACGCCGGTCGCAGTATTACGGTGTGGACCGATACTACTTTTGACACGACCGTGTTCGGCCAGGACTCCATCGTGATCGATACCAGCTTCGAAGGCGACAGTGCCGTCGCCTTCTATCAGGGCGACGGGATCCCGGACTTCCGGGGTGCCTCCCCTCCGCCGGCGCCCGAACTGTGGTTGACCCCGGAGGTAGGTCGACTCCGCGTGCGGTTCAACGGTCAGCGCTCCGAGACCACCCGCGACGTTTTCTCGCAGGAATACGACTTCGAGGGTTACAAGGTCTACCTGGCCCGCGATGACCGTGCCACCAGCTATACGCTGCTGGCTTCGTACGACCGCCAGAACTATAACAAGCTCATCTACAATGCCCAGACCGACGATTTCCAGCTGATCGACAACCCGTACACGCTCACCGAACTTCAGTTGGCCTACGGCGACGCCGACCCGAGCTGGAACCCGGAGCTCTACACTCGCACCAACCCGTACTTCGGCCCGATCGATTCTGTATTCGCGTTCGAGCCCCAGGGTTTCAACCGCTCTGAATTCGGCGTGACGACACCAATCCGCAAGCGTTTCGACAACTGGCAGGAACTCTACCCGCCCGACTTTGGCCTCAGTGGTACGGACTCGGTACCCGATTCGCTGAAGTTTCTGTTGACGGACGATGGCTACTTCAAGTACTACGAGTACGAGTACACCATCGACAATCTCCTGCCGACGGTACCGTACTATGTCAATGTCACCTCGACCGACTACGGCTCCCCGTCGTCGGGCCTGCCCTCCCTGGAGAGTTCCAAGACGGTCAATGCGGCGACCGCATATGCGCTGGACGCCGGCGATCCCGAGGCCGAGGGGGAAATGGAGGTGTACGTGTGGCCCAACCCCTACCGGGCTGATGCGGCCTACCTCGAACGAGGCTTCGAAGGCCGCTTTTCGCGATTCGCACAGCCGATTCCGGACCGAGAGCGCCGTATCCACTTCGCCAACCTGCCGCATCGCTGCACGATCCGGATATTTACACTTGATGGCGACCTCGTACAGGAGTTTGAGCACGACAAAGCACCCGGAGACCCGACGGCAATGCATGCTGAATGGGATATGATCACACGAAACACCCAGATGGTCGTCTCCGGTATCTACTACTGGGTCGTAGAGACGCCTCACGGTCGGACCCAGATCGGAAAGCTGGTGATTGTCATGTAGGTGTTGTACGATCTCACTCATAGTACCACCGCCTGGTGGTTCACCTCTGTCTCGCCTGGCTAATTCATTGTCCTTTAGCATGATAGCGACTGCAAGCGGGGATTGCTCAAAATCGGCGAATTGCCAATCCGGATTGGACAAATCTCCGGTTGAATCAGTCTATCATGTGTACTGGGCTTCATCCGCCGGCTATCACCATACACCGGCCCGCCGGTCGCATGTGCACTACCGCGAACGACTTGGCCGGGATCGGCGACACGCCGAAATTCGGTCGCTACTAAGCAGTTAAGGCATTTGTGCCTTGACAGCGCCGGGTGCAGCCCGCATATTTCGACCTTTATAGGTTTGGGAAGATTTATTTATCGTCTATAGAGACAGAAGGAAGATACAGTGAGTAATCGGGTACTGAAGTTCTGGCTTCTGGTGCTGGTGCTTGCCCTGCCGGCCTCCTCGTTCGGGCGGCACAAGCTGATAACCGGCCAAGGCAATGACAACCCCTACATCGCCCAGGCAGGGCCCACTCTGCAGAATGCTCAGCACAATGTCGGGTCTCTCGTCCTGTCCGTCACCAACTACGGCATCTTTGCCGCTGAGGAAGGCGGTCTGACCATTAACAACCCCGACGTTTTCACCGGCGAGCGGATTCTCGCCTGCGAGTATCCCAAACGCTCGGGCACCCAGTATTCCTTTGCCGGTGCCTTCTGGATCGGCGCGGTTGTTGGCCGCGACACGCTCGTCTCGGTAGGCGCCGACGGTTGGCAGCAGCTCAATGAGATGTTTCCCGATGAAGCGCCGTTCGGCAATATGATCCGCCGCTCCATTATCGATCCGGAGTCACCGGAGTACGAGGGCGCCATTTCCGAGCAGGACTTCATTGCCGTCTACACGGATACCTGGACGTCCAACGCCCCCGGCCTGGACAATGACTTCTTCGGCCGCCCGCACGTGCCGATCGGCATCGAGGTGACCCAGCGTTCCTTCGCCTGGTCATATCCGTACGCCGACGATTTCGTGCTGTTTGACTACGCCATCCGCAATATCAACACACAGCGGGTCTCCAAGGTATACATGGGGATTTATGTCGACGCCGATGTCGGTCCGGCCGGTCAGGTTGATCAGGTGCAGGGAGACCTCGGTGCCGCCCAGGAGTTCCAGGATGACATCTGCGGCTTCCGCCAGACCAGCCTGGAGACACTGCGGGTAGGTAATGTCGACGTCGAATACCTCGACACGATCAACTTCGCCTGGATTGCCGACGTGACCGGTGACCTCAACGATGTCGGCCAGGTAGCGGTGTCGAGCGTGACCGGTACCCGTATTGTCCGGACCCCCGCCGAGGAACTTGATGTCTCCTTCAACTGGTGGATCGGCAACGGTAACCCGTCGCAGGACTTCGGGCCGCAGGCGATCGAGACCTACCGTGACTACACCACCGGTGGTACCGGCACACCCGAGGGTGACGTCAACAAGTACCACGTCCTGCGCAACCGCGAATTCGACTACGATCAGATCTACACCGCCGACATTCCGCCGAACGACTCGGTCTGGCTCACTCCGCCGACCTCGCTGGCCCAGAACTTCGCCAACGGTTTCGATACGCGCTATCTGCTGTCGTTTGGGCCGTTCACGATCGACCCGGGTCAGACCCTGCCGCTGTCGTTTGCCTATGTCGCTGGTGCGAACTTCCATACCGATGCCAGCAACGGGCAGAAGAATCTCGGCGATGCCTACAACCCGGATATCTACTACGAAAACCTGAACTTCGATGATCTGGGCACCAACGCTCGCTGGGCGTCCTGGGTGTACGATAACCCGGGCGTCGATACGGACGATGATGGCTACCGTGGCCGGTTCATCGAGGTCTGCTCCGACACCACCTTCGACACGACGGTGTTCGGCACCGACTCGATAACAATCGACACCCTCCTCTCGGGCCAGTGTGACACCGCCTTCTTCGAGGGTGACGGTGTTCCGGACTTCCGCGGCGCCTCGCCGCCGCCGGCGCCGGAATTGTGGTTGATCCCCGAGGTCGGCAAGATCAAGGTCCGCTTCAACGGCCAGCGCTCGGAGACGACCCGCGACGTCTTCTCTCGTGATCTCGATTTCGAGGGCTACAAGGTGTATATCGCTCGCGACGACCGCGAAACCAGCTATAGCCTGGTCGGCTCCTACGATCGCGAGAACTACAACAAGCTGATCTATAACGCCGCGACCGATGAATTCCAGTTGATCGACAACCCGTACACGCTGACCGAACTGCAGTTGGCGTACGGCGATGCCGACCCGACCTGGGATCCGGAAATATACACGCGGAACAATCCGTTCTTCGGTGATGCCGATTCCGTCTTCGCATTCGAGGCCCAGGGCTTCAACCGCTCCGAGTTCGGCGTAACCACGCCGATTGAGAAGCGTTTCGACAACTGGGAAGAGCTGTTTCCGCCCGACTACGGCATCAACAGCCCGGACTCGGTGCCGGATTCACTGCAGTTCCTGCTTACCGAAGACGGCTTCTTCAAGTATTACGAGTACGAGATGACCATCGAGAATCTGCTGCCGACGGTGCCGTACTTCGTCAACGTCACGTCCTCCGACTACGGCTCGCCGTCTTCCGGTCTCCCGGCTCTGGAAAGCTCCAAGACGGTGAACGCGAAAGATGCGTACCCGCTGCAGTCGACCGACCAGGTGGCCCAGGAGGATCTCGAGGTTTACGTCTGGCCGAACCCGTACCGGGCTGATGGCGCCTATCTCGAACGGGGGTTCGAGGGACGCTTCTCGCAGTTCTCACAGCCGATCCCCGATCGCGAGCGCCGAATCCACTTCGCCAACCTGCCGCCGAAATGTACGATTCGCATCTACACGATCGACGGTGACCTGGTGCGCGAATTCGAGCACGACAAGGCTCCCGGCGATCCGACCGCCATGCATGCCGAGTGGGATATGATTACTCGCAACACGCAGATGGTCGTCTCGGGCATCTACTACTGGACGGTTGAAGAACCGAATGGTGAGACGCAGATCGGCAAGCTGGTCATTATTATGTAACTGATGCCATCAGGCAGTATTTCGCAAAGGCCGCTGACGCCGCAAACGTCGGCGGCCTTTTCGCACTACCCGCTCCCCGGCGCGGCCGGTTTCGTACAGACCCACCGCGGCACGGACACGCAGGGAATAAAGAGGTATTAGATCGGTGCAGTCGCTATTCACTCGCCGCATCGTCAGCGTACTCGGACTGACTGCCCTCATCGCACTCTTGTCAGTCTCAGCAACTCAGGCTCGCTCCGGCCTGCTACAGTCGAAAGAGGAAGCCTTGGCCCGCTATCAGGAGCAGGCCACTTCAGCCCGGCCGGTCGTACTGTACACCGCGCACAATCGCGGCCTGATTCAGCTGGCCGTCGCCAACAACGCGACGTTTGGCACCTACGGCCAGGATATTGCCGACCCGTTCACCGGTGAACGTATCCCCTCCTGCGTCTATCCGAAGAACAGCGATCACGTCTACCTCTGGGTCGGTGCTTTCTGGATCGGCGCCGTGGTCGATCGCGACACGCTTGTCTCGGTCGGGACCGAAGACTTTTATGTCACCCAGGAATTCTGGCCGGACGAACAGCCGTTCGGAAATTTCACCTACGAATCGATCGACGTCAACAGCCCGTTCTACACGCCTAACGCGTACTCTGAAGAAGACATCATCTGCACCTACAGCGACACCAACACCGACCCCGGGCTGGTTGATATCGATCCCTTCACCAACCTCGCCCATCGACCGCTCGGTATCGAGGTCACCCAGCGATCGATGGCCTGGAGCTACGAGTACGCCGATGACTTCATCCTCTTCGACTACCAGATTCGCAACATCGGCCAGAAACGCCTGAGCAAGGTCTACATGGGCATCTGGGTCGACGGCGACGTCTGGCACGTGTCGCGCAACGGCCCCGAGGGCTGGAACGACGATATTGTCGGCTTTTTGATCGACCACCCCGCTCCCGAAGGCTGCGGCTTCATGGACACCGTCAATATCGCCTATACCGCCGACAACGATGGTGACCCCGACGGCGGTCGCTGGGACTACCGTTCACCCCGGGGTGTGGTCGGCGCCCGGGTCGTGCGCACGCCCTCCGATTCGCTGCAACTGTCCTACAACTGGTGGATCATCAACTACTCCGACCCCGCTCGCGACTTCGGCCCGCGTAAACTGGAGACGCCCGGCGATCCCTTCCGCAGTTTCGGCGGACGGCTGGGGACACCCGAAGGCGACCCCAACAAATACTATGTCCTGCGCCATCGGGAATTCGACTACGACCTGATCTACACCGCTACCGACAACACCGACAAGGGCTACCGGCCGCCACCGCCCCAGGCCGAAGAATACGCCCGGGGCTGGGACACCCGCTACCTGCTCTCGTTTGGTCCCTTCTCGATCGATCCCGGCCAGACCTTGCCGATATCGTTCGCCTGGGTCGCCGGCGAAAACCTGCATCAGCAGCCGAATGATTTCGATCGCCTGTTTGATCCTAACTTCCCCGACTTTTTCTACAACGAGCTCGACTTCTCCAACCTCGCGCTCAACGCCCGCTGGGCCAGCTGGGTGTATGACAACCCGGGACGCGACACTGACGGCGACGGGTACTTTGGTAAGTTCCGCGTGTGCGCCTTCGATTCACTGATCGAACGCATCGACACGACCATCACCGGCCCGGACACCGCAATCGATACACTCTACCGCTACACCGAAGCCGACACGTTCTACTACGAGGGTGACGGCGTGCCCGACTTCGAAGGCGCCGGTCCGCCGCCCGCACCGCGCATGCGCGTGATCCCGTCGGATGGCAAATTGACGGTCCGGTGGAATGGCTATTTCACCGAGACGACCCCCGATGTCTTCCTGGGCGACGTCGATTTCGAGGGTTACCGGGTCTATATCGCACTCGATGATCGTCTGACGAGCTTCTCGCTCCTGCAGTCGTACGACGTTGAGGACTATAACCGCTATCGGTACGGAGAACTCCCCAACGGCAGCGATGGCTGGGTGCTCGAGGAAGTGCCGTTTACGCTCGATTCACTGCGAACGCTTTTCGGGGAACCCGATTTCGAACCGCTCCTGTGGACCCGATCACGGCCGTGGGAATGGGAAGGCGAGTTCTACTATTTCGAAGGACAGGACAACAATCAGTCGGACCTGACCCGTCCCGACGGTATCCGCAAGGTCTATCCCGAGGCGACCCGTCCCGACCCCGACAGCACCACCTGGACCGAGGACGAGGTGACCGATGCCTACGGCGACCCGCTGCCGAAATACTACGAATACGAATACACGATCGACAATATCCTGCCGACCGTTCCGTACTACGTCGCGGTAAGCGCCTTCGACTACGGCTCGCCTGCCTCCGGCCTGCCCGCGCTCGAGACCAGCCCGGTCAATAATATGATCATGGAGTACCCCCAAACGCCGGCCGATACGGTTGAGCGGTATGATCTTGATGTGTACGTTTACCCGAATCCGTATCTCGGCGATGGTCGCTATGCCCGGGCCGGCTTCGAAAACAGAGACCGCAGTGAGCCGCCGGAGCGCGCCCGCCTGATTCACTTCGCCAACCTCCCCCGCGTCTGCACGATTTCGATTTATTCGCTCGATGGTGACCTGGTGAAGGAGATCGAACACAACTATCCCACCGGCGGCCCCGGTTCCATGCATGCTACCTGGGACCTGATCACCCGCAACACGCAGGCGGTAGTATCGGGGATCTACTATTGGGTGGTGGAATCGGCAGAGCGGACCCAGCAGGGCAAACTAGTCATCATCAAGTAGCGCCTGCGCCTCGTTGACCTTCTTCGGCAACCACTTCGAAAACCAGATGTAGCCGATCGCGGCAATGAATGCCAGCGACGATATCAACCACCAGGCATGCATCCAGTCATGCTGGAAGAGATCGAGAATGGCGCCCCCATAAAGTGGCCCCAACGACCAACCGAGCGTGACGAAGAATCCGTACACGCCCATGTACCGCCCGGTCCGCCCCGGCGGCGCCAGACGCGAGGTCAACGTCATGGTCGGCGGCGAAATGAGCAGTTCGCCGATCGTGACGACGAATATCAACAGCATGAACCACCAGAACCCGACCAGCGTACCCATCATGGCATAACCGACAAAGTACAGCACGGCCCCGAACGCCAGCAAGGTGGTCAGTCTATATCGATCGGTCAGGCGTGTAATCGGCAATTGGAACAAGACCACCATAGCGCCGTTGAGCGACATCAGATGTCCCAGCTGGGCCTCGTTGAGCCCCACCATCCCCACCGTATACACGCCCAGCGGCGTGACCAGCTGCGCCACGACGAGGTACAGGCACAAGGTCAGTCCGGCATGCCAGGCAAACGACGGATCCTTGCGCAGGGCGATCAAATCGGAGAACCGGAAGCGGTCCTTAACCGTCTCCTGCGGGGGCACCTTCAGAAAGAAGGAGAAGACGAGTCCACCCACAAGGGTAACCGCGCCGGAAAAGAAAAACAGCTCGGCATACGACGAGGACGCCAGGTAGCCGCCGATTGCCGGCCCGATCGCCCAGCCGGCGTTACCCGCCGAACGACTGATCGCATACCCATCGAGCCGTTTTGCATACGGCACGATATCCGAGACCAGCGCCATCACCGAGGTGACAAAGATCGCTCCGGAGATGAAATTGAGCACGAGAATCCCGGCAATCGCCCAGAAGCCCCAGTCATACATCACCGCCAGCCCGAGCCCCACAAAGGTCACCACCCGGTAGTACGGCAGGTGGATCAGCAGCGGCCGGCGGCCGATTCGATCGGACAGCTCTCCCCCGATCGCCTGAAAAAAGGAACGTATGACCGCCATCACCGCGAAAAAGACACCGATCTCGGTGGTCGACATACCATGGCGGGTGTGCAGATAGATGGCGATGAACGTCATCGAGGCGGCAAAACCGAGGGAGGCAATCAGCCAGCCCAGGGACAGAAACCAGAGGCCGCTGTCAAATTGCCCCAGATATGCCCGCAGTCTGGCAAGCGAAGTCATAATGCGGGACAATATAGCCCGAGAAAGCGCCTCGCCAAGCGATTAGTTTATTCGGCGGAAAAGTGATCGAGCAAATAGTCCGCGATTGCCTGAAAACCGTCGATCGGTTCACTCCCCCATCCGGCCTCGGCCATCGCGGCAAGCGTACCGTCGTGAGCAAAGTCACTCACCATGTCGCCCAAACGCCCCGGCTCATCAGCCGGCGCCTCCCGACCAACCCCGGCTGCTACCAGCAGGTTCCGATTGAGCGGCGCAAACGGCCCGATCGTTGGTGTGAGAATGAACATCGGCAAGCCAAGCCCCATCGCCCAGTTGCTTCGCTCGTGAGAGGGCGCAACAAAGTAGTCGAATTGGGGAAAGAAACGCGCTACCAATCCGTTTTCTTCACGGCGGTTCTCGTGCAACACGAGCGTCAGTGACGACGATTCATCCGTTACCGGATTCGAGGCCGATGATACCTGCAAACCAAAACCCGGAGCAAGCTGACGCTCGACCAGCCAGGCCAGCTGCCCCCCG
>WJMS01000169.1 GCA_014727815.1 candidate division GN15 bacterium | reverse complement strand
GCTCGGTAACGATCCGATCGATGATATCCGCCGGTGCAGATCGCTTCGCGCGAGCGTTTCCCTCAGTCCCAGCGAGTTGTTCAATAGCTGTTTCAGTTCATCCGGGTCGCACGGTTTGGCCAGGTAGCGGTGGGCGAACCCGGTCGACTGTAAGATCATCTCCCGGTCGGAATGCCCGGAGAGCACATACCGAACGGTTTCCGGATATCGGGCCGCCACCGTCTTGAGTACTTCGACACCGGTCATCTCCGGCATCATCATATCGGTCACGATAACATCGAACGGACGTTCGTCCATTTCGGCCAGCGCTTCCCTGCCGCTGGTGACGAACGTCATATCCCATTCGTTGCGCATTTTGCGCATCGACCGGCGCAGCCCTTCCAGGATGTTTGGCTGGTCGTCAACGAACAGGATGGTCAACTTGCTGGCCATGTATGCCTCCTTCTCGGCGCCGGGTCGACCGGCGCCCGGTATTGTCTTGCACTACCCTCGCCCGGATTGCTTATTCGCCGTCTGTGCCCGCACTGTCTCCGTTTACCCCCTCGGAGGCGGGGCGACGGGCTTTGATCGGCAGACGCATCGTAAAACTGGTACCCTTGCCCTCTTCGGTTTCAAAGGTCAGGGCGCCGCGGTGCTTGTCGACCACGATCGAACGTGATAGCGACAATCCCTGGCCGGTCCCCTTCCCGACTTCCTTGGTCGTGAAGAAATGATCGAAGACCCGGCTGCGGATCGCTTTCGGAATACCCGGACCGGTGTCGTCGATCCGCACGATCACGCTGTCACCATCCTGTTCGCTGTGGACGGTGATTGTGCCCTTGCCGCCGGTGTCCTTGACGACATCGGCGATCGCATGTGCGGCGTTGATGAACAGATTCAGCAGGACCTGTCCGATGCCGTTGCGGTGGCATTCTATCTGGGGCAGTTCCTCGGCCAGATCAAATTCCACCTCGGCGACGTACTTAAGTTCGTTGCGGGCGACCGTGAGTGTACTCCTGATCAATTCGTTTAGATCGACCAGCGTCGCTTCCTTAGCGTCGTGGTGCGCGAAGTCTTTCATGGCGCGCACGATCTTGGCCACGCGCTGCACGCCCTCGAGAGTCTGCTCAACCGCCAGTGGGATTTCCGCACGGATATATTCCAGATCCGCCTTTTCGACCGCTTCGGTGATTTGATCCTTGACCCCGGTGTTCCCGGCTTCCTCACACATGCGAGCGCAGATTCGCTCGTAGTCGCTCACCAGGCCGAGCAGCGACTCAAACGATTCGGCCAGGAAGCGGGTGTTGTCACCGACGAACTGGATCGGCGTGTTGATCTCATGGGCAATCCCGGAGGCCAGCGAGCCGACTGCCTCCAGCTGACGGGCCTGGGTGATCTCCTGCTCCAGTTCGCGACGGCGGTGCTGCTCCGCCACGAGTTCGGTGATATCCTCCGAGATCGACAGCAAGTATTCCGGGAGACCGTCGTCATCGTTGATCGTGATCTTCTGGGTGTGCAGCGTGCGTTCCTCGCCGTGCTGATTGGTCACGACGAGAGCGGGGATGTCCCGATACCCTTCCCCATCCAGAACCTCCCGATCGGCCTGTGCCATCGATTCGGCTATCCGGGGTGGAAACATATCGGAGTCTTTTCTACCGATAGCCTCGTTGCGGTCGAGCCCGATCAGGTTTTCAGCGGCCCTGTTGAGAAAAATGTATGCCAGGCTTCCGGCGTCTTTCACCGCAACACTGTGGGGAATGTTGTCCAGTACCGAATCGAGGAAACGACGCATCGAAGCTACCCGCTCCTCGGCTTCCTTACGCGCCGTGATATCCATCACACAAATAAGAATGTGCTCGTATTCCTCCGCTCGGTGCGGCAGGGCCGCCGAGATGAGGTGACGGGCCAGCCGACCTTTCATGGTCAGGGCGACGCCTTCGGTCTCAAAATGCGTCTTGCGGTCGGCAATCGCAATCATCAGATCGGTCATCACCTTGTCCATACCGGGTGAGGTCAGCTCCAGCACTTTCTCCAGGAACTGTTCTCTTGAATCCGCCTCGAACATTTCGAGAGTATGCGGATTGACGTCGTGAATCGAGACCTTCTCAAACGCGTCTTCGAGGTAGTCCGGATTCTCGTTGAGGTAGCGACGGAAACTACCGACCCCGGCTTTGGCGAGCTCGTCGGCAGCCGCCTTGATGGACGAAAGGTCGATATCCCAGATCGAGACCGAGGTGTTCTCGAATATGCGTCGGAATTTCTCCTCGTTGTCGGCAATCGTCGCGATTGAACGACGCTGGACAGTGATATCTTCGCACACGCCCACGAATTGGTCGACCTCGCCGTGGTTGTCGATTACGGGCTGGATCGATGTCGCTGCCCAGTAGAGATCGCCGTTCTTGTGGCGATTGCACAGCTCGCCTCGCCAGGTGCGTCCTGCCAGAATCGTGCTCCACAGGTCTTCGTAGACATATCCGGGCACCGAGCCCGACTTGAGTATCCTCGGGGTCTCACCGATCAACTCTTCCTCGCTGTAGCCGCTGAGTTCACAGAATCGGGAGTTGACAAACTGTATCGTTCCTTCACGGTCGGTGACGACGTAGCCAACCGGGCTTTCATCGGCGGCCACCGACAAACTCCGCAGCCGATCTTCAACTGCCTTGCGGTGGTCGATCTGCCGCAAAAAAGCCAGCATCATTGGTCCTGATGAACTCTGAATGATCACTCGAGAACTCTCCACCCACTTGACGCTGCCGTCAGCGCATTGAATCCGAAACTCGATCCACTGTTTGGGGTTATCTGAACTGAAGGCGTCGAGATGTTCCTGTCGCAGGTAGTCGCGATCCTCCGAGTAGATGAAATCGAGAAAGGAGCGCTCGAGCAGTTCGTCCCGGGTGTAGCCCGATATCCGGCACAAGGCCGTATTGACGAAAACGAGATGGCCGGGGACCGCGATCACGATCGCTTCGGCATCGTTGTTGATTACCGCCCCACACAACTCGTGCTCGCGTGCCTGCAGGACCTGATCGAGCCGGCCGGGGTCGCTACTCAACTCAGCCTGGGTTCGGTCGTCCTCACCGTCGACCGGACCCGAACGGTACAGGCTGCCGACATGGAGATGGGGTAGCGTTTGCAGCGGCTCGGGCAGTGACTCCTCTGCGATACCATCGTCAAGGATGGCGAGGTCGAAGCTTTCGCGGGCCAGCAACTCGCACGCCTCGGCTACCCCCGCGCAACTGGTGAGTCGGGCCGTGCCGGTATAACCGGATGATACGACATCGACAGCGTTGCTTTCGGAACTGTTGCGGACATACAAGACTCGTGCGAGGCGTTGAGAAACGGACATCGCTCCCCACTCCCTTATCCCCGTTCAGGTAAATTCCCCGTGGCGTGACGGGCTCACTGCCCACGGTCGTCCTCCCCCGGCTGATGACTGAAATCCGCGCCCGGAAACCATGCCACCAAACGTTGGAAGCGTACATGAGAGGCCCGGCCGATCTGCGATACAGACAGGCGGGCCGGTGGTTCTTCCACTAGAAGAAATCGGAAGCTTAGACAGTCGCCTTAATAACGAGTCAGAAGATGCACATAGACTATACCACAGATTATCACTAACCGGTTACCTACACATATCTTAGACAATGATTCGGAATCGAAGCGTATTCGTCGTTTTTGTCTCTTTTTGTCAACTTAGGGTTGCACTATTGCTCATGGTGCGGGTTCGGACCAAAGAAAAACCCGGCGAGAACCAACGTGGCTCAGTGCCGGGCTTGCTATCAGCTAAGTCTTGTGGACCGCTCAGGCGCTCGGTTCGCTGTCGTCGTCGCGATGGCGGCGACTGTCGCGCATGTTGTCAAGCATGCGCCCTTTCTTGAGGCCCTGCAAACGCGCCTTCACCTGCGCTTCCTTCAGCGACTGATTCGGTCGAAGCGGCAGCTGGCACAGGCGCTGCAGCGACATGACTCGTTCGCGCTCCTGCTCCCGCTTGCGAAAGCTGAGGATATTCATCTCCAGGTCGGGCAGATCGTCCTCATTGGCAGGGAGGAACACTTCCCACAAGTCACGCGGTATCTCCGACAGCATCTGCTTGATGTTGTCGTAGTGGTACAAAGCTGTATCGAGATCGTACTTCATGGTCATCACCATAGCCTTTCCTAACGCGGAGCGAATATGTATGGTATCGTGAATCCGCGTTGTCTACGTTTCATATGCGAAACGACGACTATGACGACGATGTTCCCGGTTGGGGTGATTCTTGCAGGTGGCTGCAATCCCATGTGCGACGGGTGGTTCGGAACTCCGCTCACGGCGTCGGAGCGATAGCTAGTAGATCTGACGGGCAATCTCGTCCTTGCGACGGCAGCCTTCCATCAGGATGGCTTCGTTGGACAGGAAGTTGTTTGGCTGGGCAAGGTCCTTTTCGGCCAGCGGTTCGACCGACCAGCTGCCCTCATCCCAGGTCATTCCGATGTAGATGGCATCGGCCCCCTCGACATCACCCAGCTTGGCCCAGACGATATTGCCCTGATCGAGACAGATCGTCAGACGATCCTTATCCTTATTGCCCGGGGTAACCGTGATACGGGTGGTCTTGCGGCTCGGGCCGAGCGCCTGCAGGAGGTCGATCAGGCTCATATCCGACAAACTGCCGCGTGACTGCATCGGCGCACCATCCTCGTCCTCCACCGGCCGCGCCTGATGCTCGTGCTGCCCCCATGTTTTCTGGACCTTCAACACGACGATGTCGATGCTGCCATCGCAGGGAATGATATCCTCGATCCCTTCCTCCAGCAGCGAGGTCAGGTGGGCCATGGCCGAATGGCGCACGATCAGGAAGGTGGGGACATCCTTGAAGTTTACGCCCATCCGAATCATCTCGTTGACTTTCGAAATGATCTCACGCGGATGCGCCTGCATGGTCAGCAGCAGGATATCGGGTAGTCCCCGACGATAGAGCTGCAGGAACGGTTCGAGCGCGTCGGATCTGATCGTCCGGAAATTCTCGGCCTTGAGGCGCTGCTCGAGCGGTTCGCTGACCGTGTGGTCGTCGGTATAGATCATAATCTGGCCCAGCCGGGTGAACATCGGGGAATTGAGCACTTCCTCACGGATGAGGTTGACGAACTCCCGGTAGACGTCCGGCAGGAGCAGTTTGCCGACCCGTTTCTCGAGCGTCACTCGAATCTGCTCGAACCGCTCCAGACTCAGACGCTGGTTGGGCACGACCTGCTCATGGAACATATCAACGATCGTCAGGATGTTCCCCCCCACCATCGGCTCGGGAACCTCGGTCGTCGGCTGCATGGCCAGATCGACGTACATGCTCCGCAGAATCTCGATTGCCTCCGGCTTGTAGTAGACCGACTGCAGCAGTTTGGTGGCCAGCCCGAGCAGGCGACGAAGACTGCGTGGTCCGGAGGCCATGTTGTACAGCTTGGCCCGGTCGAGCAGGTGGCACGCCTCCGTAACCGAACGACGCATTGTCTCCGAGAAATTCAGGCGATGCGCCAGGCGCTCACAGTAGTGTGTGGTCTTGGCGCTGTACGATGACGGCTGGCGGTCCTTGATGGTCAGCAGCGACGTGAACAGTTCCAGGTCGTGATGCAGTGGGTCGGTCGGATACAGGGCCGTGTCGTTTTCAAGAATCAGGTCGGCGATAGCGGAGAAACAGCGAATCCGAGGTGTCTGCTGCAGCTTGCCGAGCGCGTGCAGCATTTCGGCGCCCTCCCCCGCGCCGGTTTCATGCACCAGTACCAACGCGTAAGCGCCTTCGGCCAGCAGCCGCTGGGCATGCTCGACCGTTTCGGAAATCGCCACATGCCAGGCACTGCGCTCGAGCAACAGCTTGAGCACCGAGGCATAGCTGCCATCGGCGGTCACCAGCAATACCGTACCGGCCTCGGCCGGCCGCGCGGCCCTGGTTGCCACCGGACGCGAGGTTTCACGAGGCAACGCTACCCCGGTTTCCGGGACTTCTTCGCCGTCTCCACCCTCTCGGCTACCGTAGTAGCGACTGATGGCAAGATTGAGGGACAGTTCAACCGCCACACACAGTTTGATTGTCAAGTCCGGAAGCAGCGAATGCAGTTCATCGATCAACGACTGGTCGGAGGGATCCTCACAGGCAACTTTGAGCGTCTGCGTGCCGGCATGATACGCGAACGGCATGATCTTGCGGGTGAACGCAACGCTGGACGGGACCATCTCGATCACCTCGACGGGAATCTCCAGACCGGACAATTGTACGCCCTCGCAGTCGAGCTGCTTCTCCAGTGCCGACACAAGTTCTTTCTCGCCCACGAAGCCGTGATGCAGCAAGTGCGAGCCGAACTTGCCGCCAAACGTCTTCTGGTGCTTCAAGGCGATCCGAATCTGCTCATCAGACAGTTGCTGTTGATTAGTCAGGATCTCGTCGAGCCGCGGTCGCTGTTTGCCGTTAGTCATAGCTATGATTTTTCCGATTGTCCGTAAGTGTTTTCGGTCTGTCCTGCTTGTCTCGTACCTCGCCTATGAGTGATATATCGGATGATTTGAAATCCGAATAAGTTGTCGCGGTCATTACGCCTGTGCATCATTTGCACATCGCGTCGCCGGATCACGGCGAGGCCTTCTCGACCAGCTGCTCGCTGACCAGGTATGCCAGAATCTGTCGATGAGGATCGCTGATAGACGTGATCTTGAAGCCGGTCTCGAACCAGTCGTTCTTGGCGTTGTGCCGTCCCCAGCGACTTTCGGCCGCAAATCGAATCTCGGTCTGCCCCTTGATCTCCGCCGGAAAGACAAGCCGGCACTGCAAGGTGGTCGGTATTGCCACCTCTTCAGCAGTCATCAGCAACAGCCCTTCGCTGGAGAGATTCAGCAGTCGTCCGAGCGGTTGCCCGGTGGTATCGTCGAAGACGACAAAGTAGTCGTTGGTCGGCCGACGAACGTACTTGCGTTGATCATTCATTTTGTGATTGCCACCCCGTTGATTCAATAACGTCCCGTTCTTCAGGGTATCGGCCGGTCAGCGGGAGATGTTGAGTGATTCGTCGATCTTTGAACTCGAGATTCGTCGGCCAATGGACGGTTTCGGCTACAATGTCAGGGACATGACGACAGTCTCCCGCTGATACGGAATAGGACCGATGACGTCGCGCTCGGCGTACTCGAAACCGCACGCGCGGTACAGCCGGTTAGCGGGCTCCAGCAAGCGACTTGTAGCCAGCACCAGCTGCCCGGCGCCCTGTTGACGAGCCCGGGCAATGGCCGCCTCAGTCAGCCGACGGCCGATACCTCGGCCCTGATGGCTTTCGGCGACCGCCATCTTGGCCAGTTCAAACTTCCGTTCGGTATGCCGAAGCAGCGCGCAGGTACCGACGATTTCGGACTCCAGCCGTGCAAACAGGATCGAGCCGCCCAGCCGGATGACCTGGTTCTGCGGATCATTCAAGACGATCCGATCATACGGCTCCACTTCGAAATATCGCTCCAGCCAGGCCAGATTCAGCTCGCGAAAGTAACGAGCCAGGCGGGGCCTGAAGTCGATGATTTCAATACGTGAGTCGGCCCGATGGTGGTCTTGCATACGTGCCCCTGTTAGTGCAGATGGATGATAACCCTTGTACCGCGCAGCGTGCGACCGGTTCCCCGTTCTCGCCTTTCCCGGTGCGCCGCAGCCGGTCGGGTAGTACTTGCACCTAACGAAAAAATAACAGATTTTAGCCGTAACAGACCATATCTTCTGAATCGTTCAATAGCTACTGTTGTCCCGATATGTGATGGAGATGAAGATGCGATCGTTTGCAATCCGTTTGCTCGTGCTGGCGCTGCCTGTTCTTCTCATAGCCGGCTGTTCACAGGAAAAACAAGTCAAGACCACCATCAAGGATGGACGAGTCAATCGCGACAAGCGCTCGCTTGTCGGCATCGACTCGATGCATGTGTATGCCACGGCGCATGTGCAGGGACAACAAAACGGAGATGTCTCCGGTGGCATCCAGGACTACCTGATCCAGCGGTTTGACTCGGCCGGTTTCGGTATCACCCGTACCCCGTTCAACTTTGGCGCCGGCTATGTCTCGGTGTGGGTGGATGGCTATCCGGTCTATGAAGATGCCGACAGTGTCAACCCCCAAGTTTTCTTCAGCGCCCTCTTGCAGGTGGAACGGTACACCCAGATTCGGCACCAGAAGGAGTTAACCGAGGAAGAACCGAAACTGACCCTGGCGACAACCTGGAAGAAATTCGGGACCGGCTCCTGCCCGCACGATTCACTGCTGCCGATGGCCAACCGATTGATCGGGCACTGGCTCGACACGCTCCAGATCGAGCACGCGCGTTCCGATCCGGCGCAATAGTGAGCACCGCTTAGCTGTTCTTCAGGATGTGATCGGCGACGGCGAGCCCCGAAAGCGCCGCGCCCTCGATCTTCGGTCCCCCGAACGCATCCCCCGCAAACACCAATCGGCCCGGCTCAGCGGGGGCCAGGCAGCGTTCGTCATGAATCATCTCCGGCTGGCTGTACCGCCAGCGGTGAACCCGGTAGCCAAGTGGTTCCTGAGGCAGCCATTCGGTCAGTCGGCCGATCATCTCCCGCAACACCGCTTCATCGTCACGATCCCAACAGCGACGACTGAATTCCGGAGTAGCGTGGATTGTCACCGAGGGAACCTCGATTGATATGCCCTTGCGACGGTTGTCGGCCAGCCAGTAGATATCCTCGGCATCGATTCGCATGCCTCCCGGCTCGGGGATATTGGTCGGGCGGCTGAACCAGGCCATGGCTGCGATACAGGGATCGTACGTGATACCTTCCAGAACCGACATCGTACCCGCGGACAGGGCAACCTGACCGGCCTTCAGCAGAGCCAGTGACTGGGGTACCGGCGGTGTCAGGATCAGCCACTCAGCCATAAATTCGTCACCTTCAGCCGTCGACAGCCGCCAGCTATCACTATCGCGCACTATTGACTGGATTTGACAGGAGAGCTGTATCGGTAGATCCTCGGCCAGGAACTTGGCGATTGCCGTCATGCCGGTGGTCCCCCGGTAGCGGGCATGTCCGTCACTAAACGCCCCCATGCCGTCGGCAAAGCCGCGCGACCACAGCTGGGCAACCTTTGCGCGAAGCCAGCGGTCGACCTCAGCTCGAAACCGGGCGGTCCGGACCGTAAAGAACTGGGCGCCATGATCAAACCGCGCCTGCCCTTCGGGCGTGTCGATCCACCGGGTGGCCATTCGACCACCGACGCCCCGGGCCTTGTCAATGATCAACGTGTCCCTGCCGGCAGCCGCGAGCGCTCGGGCCGCCAGAAGGCCGGCGATACCGGCTCCAACAACGATTGTCTGGTGCTGGCGTGACATGGGTAATCGTGGAACCTCTTTTTAAACCATCATTTCGGTAGCGCGCACCTGTCTCAACGGAGAAACAGTTACCCGATCTCCGGGTTCCGAAGGCCCGGTCAGTCAAACAGCAGTCGGCCATACCCGCGGGGCGTGTATTCGATCGGTGACTGCCAGTTGCCCGACGCCTCGGCGCCGGGTTGTTTCCGGCGCATATTCAGGGCCCAGGACTCCTCGGGCGGTGATGCCACCCCAAGTACGGCCAACGGAATCCGCAGTTCCATCGACCAACCATGACCGTCGGTTCGAGCCGCCACTTCGTATTCGCCATCCCAGCTGCGATCGCCGGTAAAGTACCCGGTCGAGTCGGCGGTGATCAGCTGATCGAAAAACACGCCGGCCGGATTGACATAGATCTGGTAGATTGTACTGTCGCGCCGATCCGGCTGCAGAAAAAAGCCGACGCAGTCGTCGCCATACACCGCCCCGTCACGGGAGTCGACTTCGCTTCGAATTCGCGACGGATCGCGGTCATGGCAGCGCGCCGCGATATAAAGATTGCGATCATCGTAGGCGAAGAAGATGGCGGTCGAGTCAGTTTGCGCAGGTTGGCGGTCCGAGTCGATGAAGTATGTCTGCGGGGACTGCCAGGTGTGCTCGACCACGTCCCCATCGATCTCCGGAGCCGGCACGGCTCGGTAGGCCACCGCCTGACGGGCCACTTGCATCGTACCGGTCACCCGGTGCGATTTCCCATCGCCAAACGGGAAGTCAAGGGACAACGTCGGCAGCGGATAGCAGATTGGTTCAGCTTCGAGCGTTATCGCAATCACAGTGGAGTCTGCCGGCGCCACTGTTATGTCCGTTGTGGCCGGCGTCACCTGCCAATGCCGGGGGACATCCAGCTTCAACGTGTCACGGAGTTCGCGATCCGGACTGAGATTGCGCACGATCAAAGAAACCTCCTGCCGCGGAACGGACAGATCGTCACCGGCAAACGCCGAACGGCTGAGCGACAGGCCTGCCCGGTCGAGCATCTCTGTGACACGCCGGTCATCGGCGGTGATAATATCCCAGGGCTTGACCGCGCCGGCATTGATGGGGGTGACCGTCAAATCATCAGCCGTAACCGTCACCCAGGCGAAATGATAGCCGACCAGGCTGCTGTCCGACCACATCCCGCCGCCGGAACTACCCATGCCGGTATAGCGCACTCCATCGTATGTTCCGACGAAGTAGCGATGATGATGCCCGGTGAAGACAGCGTCGACGCCGTTCGCAACACACAGGCTGTGTAATGTATCGGGATACCCGGCTGCAACCGTCTCGTACCAGAACGGCCGGTGCATAAACAGCAAAGTCATCCGGCTCGTATCCGTGGCCGCGAGCGCGTCGGCCAGCCAGTTGATCCGCTCATCGGGTAGTTCGCTCGTGTGGTTCCAGCGGCTGTTGTCGAACACGACAAATTGCACAGCGCGGCGTTCGAAGGTGTAGTCGAGTTTCCCAACCCGCCGCTGGTAAATCCGCTGCCCCAGTTCATTGAGCACATCGTGGTTGCCGGGAGTGTAATAGATCGGCATGGTCAGCGGCGACACCAGCTCGAAATACTCGTCCCACTCACGTTCGTATCGAATCGAATCCTCGTGGTAGCCTTCGATCATGTCCCCCACGGTGACCACAAAGTCCGGTCGCAATTGCTGGATTTCCTCCGCGATCTGGCCGTGCACACCCGGCACGTGGCCGCCGGTGCGATCACTTAGGATCGCGAAACGCATCGGGTACTCATCGAGCGACGGTGCTCCAATCACGCTGCCCGCCAGGGTTGACACCAACGTGGCCGCCCACATCAATCGACAGAGGTGCATCAGCATCTCTCTCCTCTCTTAGACATATATGGAATTTGCCGTAGTATGGGCGAACGAACCGGAACTGGCAACTACTTTGGTGGTGACTAATCGACAGCTACTGTATTGTGATCGGCGGGTCAGTTATCATCAGCGACGAGTTCAACTTTTATACGATCGGGATCCTCGAAGTAGACGGCGTAGTGGTCCGGACCGCCTGCAAAGGGGTGCCGGTCTTCATACAGGATGGTTGCGCCGCGTTTGCGCAGCAGATCGGTAATGTCATCGACTGCCTGCCGTGATTCCACATAAAAGGCGAGATGATTGAGACCGACGCGCCGCCGATCGTACCCGGCGGCCTCGTGCTCGGATGAGGCCTGGACAAAGACCAGATAGGTGTCCTCCAGCCGGTAGCTGAAGCCGTGTTCCCATTGCTGATACAGGGTATAACCGAGCAGTTTGAGCAGCCAGCGCCAGAATTCCTGGCTGCGATCAAGGTCACTGACGTAGATCTCCAGATGGTGAAGCTTGCCGGTTCGAGTCGCCGGCGGCTTCTCAACCAGTCTCCCCATCCTCTTTTTATCATGGTCACCGCTCACCTAGAACCGCCTTCAGAATCCGCTCCCAGTTGTCACTCGCGATGCGTTGCCGGTCCTCGGAGCTGAATCCGCGGGCCTGCAACCTATTCAGTAGTATCGGCAAGCCGGTGGCGTCCTTCATCTCAGCCGGAATGATCGCGCCGTCGAAGTCCGACCCCAGCGCCACGTGCTCGACACCGATTCGGCGGGCGATATAGTCGATATGATCGACAATTCGGTCGATCGGCGTGGCCGGGTCAAAGCTGCCGTCGGGATTGAGATCGGCGACATGGAACGTGATCCCGACCAGCCCGCCCGACTCTCCTATCCGATCGAGTTGGGCATCGGTGAGATTCCGGGCTGATGGCGCCAGGGCATGAGCCCCGGTGTGGGAAACCACCAACGGCGCGGTAGTTATCTCGGCGACATCCCGGAAACCTCGTTCGGTCATATGGCTGAGATCGATCAGTATCCCCCGTTGATTGCAGGCGGCGATCAACATCCGGCCGGCGTCGGTCAGCCCGGGGCCGGTGTCGGGACTGGAGGGGAACACAAACGGCACACCGTGCCCGAAGGCGTTCGGACGGCTCCAGACGGGGCCGATCGACCGCAGGCCCGCCTCGTAAAAACGATCCAGGTTGGACAGATCGGCCCTGATCGACTCGGCTCCCTCCAGGTGCATGAGCAGCCAGAACCGGTCATCGTCGCCCATCCGGTCTATGTCTGAGGCGGATGTAATTGTCGCCAGTTGATCGGGATGGTGGTCGGCGAGGGAACGCATCCTCGTCATCATATCGAGAGCGAATTCTTCGGCCCAGGCCGGTTCGATCGGCTCCGGCAGCGGCACGTCGAAACCGTCCGGCCGAAGCGCGATACGATCCCGCAGGAGCGGGAAGCCCGCGGCGGTCGGCGGGACACAGATGGCGCATATGCCACCAATCAGTCCACCCTGGCGCGCTCGGGGCAGGTCGAGATGCTGCGTTGCCTGCTCGGTGAGAAAAGGATGCATCGACCGCGCCCCACCAAGATACCATTTCACCAGGCTGTCTGAATGGCCGTCAAAGATATCCATGTCGCCCTCAACGTTTTTTATGATTGCCGGTTTCATACGAAATCGAAGCGACCGGCACAATCAGATTCGTAGCGCACGGCGACTCGGAAGTTAGTTATTCCTAACTATTTTGCAGACACGTTTCGAACAAATATTGCTCAGAACTGAGAAATCCGCAGAACCCGCCCGGGCCACGCGATCTCCCTACTATTTTATTGCTGCACAGCGTATTTCCTAAGGACAGGGGCGATTGTGACCGACTCGATAGAAAGGGCACAAAATCGCCCCTTTTGGCCCAAAACGTGAAAAAATTCACTTGCGCCAAAGAAACACAACATTTATCTTCCTGTCCAGATTTGGACGGTTAGTTGCTCGGCCGCGTCGAAAGCGTCCGGGCTGGCTGCGAACACAGCTTGGAGATTGCACATGACTCGTTCGGACTCAGTTGGCGGATTCCGGGACCGGGGCGCCCTCCTCGCGACCTTCGGGACGACTATCTTCGGGCGCATCCTGCGCCTGTTGAGCCTCAGCTTGCTGACTCTTATTCTATTGAGCGGAGCTACACGGGCGCAAGATGAGGACCCTCGCAACAGTGAGAACTGCTTTTTCTGTCACGAGGGACCGGTCTACGAAGATGAGGGCGACCTCTCTGAAGCGCACCAGGGCTCGGTCCATGCCATGCTCGACTGTGTCGATTGCCATGCCGACATTGCCGAGCTGCCGCATGAAGATGAGCTCGCCAAGGTCAACTGCGGCGACTGCCATTTTGAGTCGGCCGAGGAGTACCAGCGCCACGGCCGTCTCGGATACCCCGGTGGCGCGGATATTCCCAGCTGCGCCGACTGCCACGGCCGTCACGACATTCTGTCGTCTTCCGACAAACAATCGCGGGTGAACCCGCTCAACCTGCCGGCAACCTGCGGCGTCTGTCACGAAGATATCAACCTCACCGAAAAGCACGAGATTCTTTTCGGGAAGGCGGTTGATCTCTATAAGAGTTCGGTTCACGGAACGGCTTCCCTCGGTGGCGTCTACCTCGCTGCCACCTGCAATGATTGCCATTCTTCCGATGGTAACGCGCACAAGATATTCTCGCCGGACCATCCCGAATCGGCCATCAACCATTTCAATATTCCCAGTACCTGCGGCAAGTGCCACCATAATGTCGAACTGGACTTCTGGGAAGGTATTCACGGTAAGCTGGTCAGGCGTGGTGAGACCGATGCGCCGGTATGTACTGACTGTCACGGCGAGCACGGCATCATCTCCCCCGACGATCCCGCTTCCCGGGTCAGCCCGGCCCGCGTGGCCGAGGCGACCTGCGCCCCCTGTCACGAGTCGGCCCGCCTTAACGAAAAGTACGGCACCCCGGGCGGCCGCGTGCAGAGCTGGGTGGACAGTTACCATGGCCTCAAGAGCCGGGCCGGTGACCTGACCGTGGCCAACTGCGCCTCGTGTCACGGCGCCCACCGAATTCTCCCGCATACCGATTCGACTTCGTCGATCCACCCGTCGAATTTGCAGGAGACGTGCGGCAACTGTCACCCCGGCATTACCGCCGAGATGGCTGCCACGCAGATTCACGGGCAGCCGGGCGTCTCCCAGACGCCGCTGGCCAACATCATCAAGAGTATCTACATCGTCATCATCATTGTCGTGATCGGCGTGATGATCGTCCACTGGCTGATCGATTTGCTCAAGCAGATTCGCGACGTCAACAAGCTGCCGCAGATCCGGCGGATGACCAACAACGAGGTCTGGCAGCATACCTTCCTCATGGTCACCTTCATTGTGCTGGTGATATCCGGCTTCTCGTTACGATTCTACGATGCCTGGTGGAGTCAATGGCTCTTCGGCTGGGAGGGCGGCTCCGATCTCCGGGGCATCATTCACCGGGTCGCGGCGGTGCTGTTCATGATCACCACGGTCTGGCATGTGGTCTACCTGACCGGTCGCCGCGGTCGCCAGTTCCTCCGTGACATGTTCCCGACCAAGACCGACATCACCCAGTTTGTCCACATGATCAGCTACAACCTTGGTATTCGCAAAGACCACCCGCACTTCGGTCGCTTCAGTTACGTCGAAAAGGCCGAGTACTGGGCGCTCGTCTGGGGCACGGTCATCATGGCGATCACCGGCTTCGCCCTCTGGTTCGACAACTTCGTCGTGCAGATGTTCCCCAAGGGCGCCCTCGACGTCATGCTGGTCATGCACTATTATGAAGCCTGGCTGGCGACGCTGGCGATTCTGATCTGGCATATGTACTCAACGATCTTCAACCCGAAGGTCTACCCGATGAACCCGTCGTGGTACACCGGCAAGATGCCGATCGAAATGCTCAAGAGCGAACACCCGGAAGACCCGGCGATCCGCAATCTCGAGCAGGATAAGCCGGCTACCGCGCAGGCCGTGCGTGGAACATCTGAGCCGCAGGCGCCACCTTCGCAGCCTGACTCAGACAGTGACGATAAGCCATCCGATTCTGAGAGATAAGTGGTACCCGGTCACCGGGGACGGCAACCCCGCCCTCCCCGTACGAAAGGCCAAAAGCGTAGAAAGTGAATCTTATCACTATATTTTTCTTGACGCTTGACGAGAGGCGTGTAGATTGAGCGGCGTTAGTAGTTACTAACACCACGCTGGGAACGACGACTGTATGGTCAGCGCACAAACAACACTATCCCACCGCCACTCGCGCCGGCGCTTCGCCGTTCGCCTGCTCTTGCTCCTGATGGTGACCGCTGTCGTGTTCTCCCCCGGGGTAGTACTCTCCCAGTCCAACGATGACTGCTTCATGTGCCACAGCGATCCGGACCTCACCGTTGAGCGCGGTGGGCGCGAAATCTCTATGTATGTCGACGAGGAGACCCATGCGGGTTCGGTTCATGGCTTCCTCGAGTGTGTCGACTGTCACCAGGCGTTGATGGATGCCGAGTTGCCGCACGACTCCGAGGTTGAGGATGTGGATTGCAGCTTCTGCCACGATGAAGTTGCCGAGATCTATGCCGGCAGTATGCACGGCCAGTTGGCCGAGGCCGGTGAGGACCTTGCACCGCAATGCTGGGACTGCCACTCCAAGCACAATGTCCTGCCCAAGAGCAACCCGAATTCGCAGGTAACCAAATTCAATATACCGGTGATGTGCGCGACGTGCCATCGGGAGGGAAGCGAGATCACCCGCAAGTACGACATCCCGGCCGACTCGGTCTTCGCGTTCTACTCCCAGTCGATCCATGGTGTTGGTCTGTTCCAGCAGGGCCTGACCGTCACGGCCGTCTGCACCGATTGCCACACCGCCCACAATGTCCTGCCGCACACCGACCCGCAGTCGAGTATCCACCGGGACAACGTCGCCGGCACCTGCCAGGCCTGTCACGGGCGGATTGAGGAAGTTCACCGCAAAGTCGTTCGGGGCGAGTTGTGGGAGAAAGAACCGAACAAGGTCCCGGCCTGTGTCGACTGCCATCGCCCCCACGAAATCCGTCGCGACTATTACCAGGAGGGTATCGCTGACCGGGAGTGCATGGAATGCCACGGCAAGCGCGATCTGTATGCCGAGCGCGACGGTGAACGGGTGTCGATGTGGGTTGACACCACCGAGGTCCAGCACTCCATCCATCGCTCGATTCAGTGCGCCCAGTGCCACACCGGCGCCACCCCGCAGCATCCGTCGCGGCCGTGCGCCACGGTTATCGCTGAGGTCGACTGCTCGATCTGTCACTCGGAAGTGGTCGAGACGTACCAGACCAGCACCCATGGTCAGTTGCATGATCGGGGTGATCCCGATGCGCCCGAATGCGAGACCTGTCACGGCACGCACGGGACGCTCTCCAGGCGCAACTCGGAGTCGGCCACCTTCCCCACCAACGTTCCGTCCCTGTGCGAGAATTGTCACGGCGAAGGCGGCCGGGCGACTGTCCGCTATGCCGAGGGACAACGCAATGTGGTCGAGGAATACAAGCACGGCACCCATGGTGTCGGCCTGCTGGCCAGCGGGTTGGTCGTAACCGCCATGTGCACCGACTGCCACACGCCTCATCACGAATTGCCCAAAGACAATCCGGAATCATCGGTCCACCGCGACAACATCCCGGAAACCTGTGCCCAGTGTCACAACGGCATTTACGAGACGTTTCGCCAGAGCATTCACTCGCCCCTGGTCAACGATACCGAAGAAGACCTGCCGATCTGCAGTGATTGCCACCAGTCACACGATATCACCGAATCCGAACTCTCCGGATTCCGTCTCGAGATCATGCAGCAGTGCGGCAACTGCCACGAGGATGTGACCGAATCGTACTTTGAGACGTTCCACGGCAAGGTATCGCAACTCGGCTTCACCGCCGCGGCAATGTGCTACGACTGCCACGGCGCCCACGACATCCTGCCGCCCGACGAACCGGCCTCCAGCCTGTCCCGCCAGAATGTCGTCGAAACCTGCGGGAAATGCCATGAGGGCTCACACCTGCAGTTTGCCGGCTACCTCAGCCACGCCACCCATCATGACCGGACCAAGTATCCGATCCTGTTCTATACATTCTGGTTCATGACTACGTTGCTGGTCACGACACTGGTGGTTGCCGGTACCCATACTCTGCTCTGGTTGCCGCGCTCGTTCCAGACGATGCGTCAGCACCGAAAAATGCGCGAGGAGGTACGCGGTCAGCTCGAATTCCAGCGCTTCAAGCCGTTGCACCGGCGTTTGCACATCATGGTCGTCATCAGTTTCCTCGGCCTGGCCATCACCGGCATGGTCATCAAGTTCTCGTACCTCGGATGGGCCCAGTGGATTGCCGCCATGCTGGGAGGGCCGGAATCGACCGGCTTCATCCACCGCGTATGCGCCATCATCACCTTCGCCTACTTCGGCATTCATCTCTTTGATGTGATTCGCGAGAAGCGCAGGCAGGGCCAGACATGGAAACAGTATTTACTGCATAAGGAGTCGATGCTGCCCAACCGGCAGGACTGGCGGGAGCTCAAAGCGACCCTGAAGTGGTTCATCGGTATGGGGCCGCGGCCGGAGTACGGGCGGTGGACCTATTGGGAGAAATTTGACTACTTTGCCGTCTTCTGGGGTGTGGCGATAATCGGCTCGACCGGCCTGCTGCTCTGGTTCCCCGAGTTCTTCACCCTGTTCCTGCCGGGCTGGATCATCAACGTGGCCACAATCGTGCATTCCGATGAGGCCCTGTTGGCGGTGGCCTTTATCTTCACCGTCCACTTTTTCAACACGCACTTCCGGCCGGATAAATTCCCGATGGATACGGTGATTTTCACCGGTCGTATGCCGGTCGAAGAACTGAAACACGACCGTCCCCGCGAATACCGCGAACTGATCCGCACCCGGCAGATCCGCAAGCACCTGGTGCCGCCGCTGCCGCCCTACGCCGTGCGCGGCCTTCGGATATTCGGGACCATTGCACTCCTGATTGGCCTTGCACTTATCATCCTGATTATCTATGCTGAGGTGTTTGGCTATCGATGAGCCGACCTGTAGCGCGGCGCCCAAGCACTCTCGTGGACTTGCGGACTGACCAGTCGCATCCGGCAGGGTTGTGGTAACTGTCTCCTGCAGCGCGCTTGATAGCCACCGGCTCACGTAAACGAAGGAGAAGGTTATGGCAGAGCCCGTCCAGAAACGAACCGTCTTTCGAACTCGCATGGCCGCTATCGGCGGCGCCCTGTTTCTCGCGGGCGGCTTTTTATTCCTGATACTCCTGTTCTTTGATCTCACCGCATCACACGAGAACCCTTACCGCGCCCTGGTCACCTGGGTCGGCGTACCCTTTGTCATCACGCTGGGCTTTGTCCTGTTTGTCATTTCGGTGTGGCGACAGGTCCGGCAGGCGCGCAAAGAGGGACGCAAGGTCAAGTTCAATCTTTCGATCGATCCGACCGACCCGGCCTACATGCGCAATCTCTGGCTGTTTCTGGGCCTCTGCGCGGGCCTGCTGATTCTGGTTGTCTACAGCGGCACCAAGGCCTATGAAGCCACCGACTCGGTTGAGTTCTGCGGTGAGACCTGTCATACCGTCATGGAGCCGCAGGCGGTAACATACGAGAATTCCGCCCACGCCCGGGTACCCTGTGTCGACTGCCATATCGGCCCTGGCGCCTCGTTCTACGTTCGCTCCAAGGTCGATGGTATTCGCCAGCTATGGAATACGGCTCTGAATACCTATTCGCGGCCGATCGAGACTCCGGTCGCGAACCTCCGCCCGGCCCAGGAGACCTGTGAGAACTGCCATTGGCCACGCCAGTTCTACGGCGACAAGCTCGTCACCCGGACCTACTACCGCACCGACGAAGATAATTCGCCCTGGACCATCAACCTGCTGCTCAAGATCGGCGGCGGTAATCCGCGCACGGGACGCAACGAAGGGATCCACTGGCACATGGTAACCGCCAACGATATCAGCTATGTGGCCACCGATCACAAGCGCCAGAATATCGTCTGGGTGCAGGTCGTCACACCCGAGGGCGACACGACCATCTACACGCGCTCCGGCGCCGACATGCCCGATTTCGACAGCAACACCACCGAAGTGCGCAACTTCGATTGCATGGACTGCCACAACCGCCCCAGCCACAAGTTCCTGGCGCCGGCCACCTCGCTCAATCTGGCGCTGGCTGCCGAGCGCATCAGCGATGACATCCCGTACATACGCCAGGTTGGTCTGGAAGTACTCAATGCCGAGTACGACACTCGCCCGCAGGCGCAGACGATGATCGCCGACAGCCTGCGCACTTACTATCAAGAAGAGTATCCTGAGTTTTACGCGGCCCACGAACGTGAGATCGATGAGGCCACACTGGAGATTCTCGACATCTACAACCACAACTTCTTCCCCGAAATGAACACCGACTATCGCGTCCGCGAGAACAACCTCAGCCATTTCGTCAACGATGGCTGCTTCCGATGTCACTCGAGTGCCATGCAGGATGCCGACGGCAACAGCATGGAATACGACTGCGAAAGTTGCCACCTCATTCTGGCGCAGGGGCCCTCAGAACATCCCGACAGCCTGGAGAGCAATATCAGTGGCCTCACCTTCCGGCATCCCGAAGACATCGGTGAGATGTGGCGCGAGACGTTGTGTACCGACTGCCATACGCCGGAACAGGGCTACTAATATGAATATTGGTAGTGGCCCTAATCCTGCTTCGGTCGCCACATCAACTCAAGTTTGTGCTCTTCGAAGCAGAATCTGCGGCGAAGCGCCGCAATAGCGACCTGATTCTATCCCATTTTAAGTGAGCCTTTTCGACAGCCAGCCAACCGCATGCCGGGCCAAATGTTACGCCGATCTCTTTATCGTTGGTACAGCACGTCTATATACGCCGCTGCGTGTATACTGTCCTTACATAGTCCAATTTGTCTAACTTAAGCCGTGAACTTTCATCGGGCTATCCTGTTGTGCTATACAGAAATTCCTTGGTAAATAGGACTTATCTTGTATATTCTCAGGTGGGTAACCACGCTACCTTACCGGTCAACACAACTACCTGATAGGAAAAGGAAGGAAGAAGTGATGGGACGAACTGCTTCCAGTGCTTTGTCTAACTTCGCGCTGTCTCGTATCACGCTGCTGCTGATCATCACGGTCTGCTTTGTCCTGGTGACGTCGGCGGCGGGCGATGAAAACCCTCCCCCGGTCGATGACGGCCCGCTGGTCGGCATTACCGGCAGTCCGTTTGGTTCACCCGGCGGACCGGAGCATTGCTGGACACAGATTATTCACAATCAGAAAAACGCCACTAAAGATGCGCAGGCATGTACGCCCCAGGGCGACTGCGACATTCCCTCTGTCCGTGACAGTTGGATACCGACGGGGGACGAGCCGATCACCTACCTGCGTCTCTATTTCCATATTTTGCGGAACGATGACGGTTCCAACCCGGCCTCGAACCCGACTATGCTGGCAGCCCAGGTCGAGCACTTGAACGAGGATTACCTGCCGTATCGCATTCAGTTCGAATACGACTGGCAGTATGTTAACTCCTCGGCATTCCGTTATCTCGACGACAACGAGATGGACCCGATGAAGAACGCCTATGCGGTGGCGCCGGACTCGCAGCTCAATATCTTCGTCGCGACGGTCAACAACTCCTACTCCTTCGGGACCTTCCCGTGGAGCTGGGACGCCACATCGGCCACCGGCGGTATTGTCATGACCTACGGTCACTTCTCATCGGTCCAGTCGGTGCTCGCGCATGAGATCGGTCACTGCCTTGGTCTCTGGCACACCCACCACGGTGTCTCCGAGGTTTCGCAGTGCGGCGCCTGCTACGAGCGAGCCGACGGGACTGAAGCGGACGTGACGGGGGACCGCTGTTCCGATACCGACCCGACTCCGACCAACTACTCTTGTAATGGTCCGAGCGGCAACGACCCGTGTTCAGGACAGCCGTGGGGGCCGACCGATACCCAGAATTTTATGGGGTACGGTCCCGACTTCTGTATTACGGAGTTTTCACCTCAGCAGGCCGGCCGCATGCACTGCTGGTTGAACGACGAGTTGTCGAGCTGGGTGGAGGGTGTCAAGTTTGTCGCCACGAATACCTTCGGCCCGGTGCCGCTGGAAACCTCCTTCCAGGGTATTACCTCAAAGACTGTCAATGAATGGTCCTGGGACTTCGGTGACGGTGGTACCGCTGCTGTACAGGAGCCAGTCCACACGTACACCGATCCGGGCAACTACACGGTCGAAGTTGAGATTAATGCAACTGACGGTCAGTACGCGCAGCAGCAGAAGGATGTAATCCTTGCGTATGCGGACACGCTGACCGTCGACACCGCCCTTGGCAGCCCCGGCGAGCAGGTGAAGATCGACATCAACCTTCGCAACTACATTCCGATCAGCACATTGCGCATCCCGTTCACGTGGGATGGTGATCTCAATCTCGTATTCGACTCGCTCAGCACGGTCGGAACACGCTCGGAAACAGTGAACCAGAAATCATTTATTCACTATAGTCCGGTCACGAAGCAGGCAACTTACTACCTGAACATGGCCGCCGATACCGAAAATCCCACCATGGATCCGGGCAACGGCACTATCCTGAGCCTGTTCTACACCATTCCGGCCGGCGCCTCCGGCAACCCCAACCCGATTGTGGTGGGCGATTATTCCTCGTACGTGTACGAGGCCACCACCAGTCAGGGACCGTATTACCCGGTGGCCTACTCGGGTGCGGTTGACTTCGATCCATGCGTCGCCGGCGATGTCAATGACGATGGCGAAGGACCTGATCTTACCGACGTGATCTACCTGGTCAACTCCCTGTTTAACGGTGGCCCGCCACCGCCGAATCCGGATCAGGCGAACGCCGATGGCCAGGGGAGCACTGATCTCGCCGACGTCATCCATTTGGTGAATGCGCTGTTCCTTGGCGGTCCGCCGCCGCAGTGCCCGTAATTAGATTTCGACGCATATGACCGGGAGCGGGCATCACTATGCGTGATGCCCGCTTCCTTTTGTCCGCAAAGACGTGTTCGCATTTCTGATCGGCAAGCAGCCCCGAGCATGTATATTGATAGCATGGACTTTGCACAATGCATACAGGCCGCCGTCGCCCCGATCATAGCCGACGGCGCTATCGGTACAGAACTGATTCGCCGCCTCGAGCCAACGGCCACCGCCTGGCGTGGCTGCTCACCGTGCTGCGAGCTGCTCAATAAGACGGCGGCGCAGCTGGTCATGAACGTGCATCGCGACTATCTCAACGCCGGCGCGTCCGTACTGACCACCAACACCTTCTGTGGTTCGGAGCCGATGCTGCGTCGTTACGGTCTGGAGCAATCATTCGTCGAATTGAATCGCCGGGGAGTGGAACTGGCCCGCGACACGCGCCTTGAACATTCGGCAGATGATCGCGCCTGGATAGCCGGTTCTGTCGGACCCATTATGGGCATCCCGGCAGCTGTCGACTTCGAGTCTGCCTACGCCAGACAGGTCGAGGTCCTTCTGCAATCGGGTGTTGATCTGCTCGTCTTTGAGACATTCCCGTCGCCCGACTCACTCCGTCCGGCGCTCAGTGGACTGTTTCATGCCGCCGGCAAGACCAGCAAGGTACCGATCGTGCTGCTTTTCTCACCAACTGCGGACGAGGATTTCCTTGACGCGTCGGCTTGGAGGCGCCTCAAAGAACTGCTGTCCGACCGGGAAAACACTGTTGTAGGAGCGAATTGCGGTACCGGTCCGTTGCCTCTTGAAGAAGCCCTGAGAGAGATTTCCGGGCAGTTCGACGGTCCGCTGGCGCTGTCTCCTTCGGCTGGGCTGCCGACAACCGAGGCCGGTCGGACTGTCTACCCCAAAAGTCCCTCGACTTTTTTCACGGAGATTGACCGGCTTTGCCAATCATACCGTATATTACTTGCAGGCGGTTGCTGCGGCACGACACCCGCGCATATAGCCGCCTTGACGGCGCTTCGACGCTCGGATACGGTTGTCTGAGAACGGGAGGGTCGGAGCCGCAGTTTATCGAACCTATCGCGCTGGACAGAATTCGCGTTTACTTCGTCAGTGTGAGTACTTGTCGGTAGAACGAAACACATGGCAGGAAACAACTTCAGCACCGTGATCAGACATCGCCTGATTCCATACCTGCTGGCAGCCGTGCTGCTGATTCTGGCCGGCGCTGACGGTATGGCAGCCGAGCGGACCGGCCCGGTACCCGGGCGGTTTGTCGTGAAGCTCGCGCCAAGGGCCAACCCGGGGACAATCGCTCAGTCGCTCGGCTCGGAGACGCTATTCGAGCGACTGGCACCCTCGGTCGCAGACAAGTCATTGTCGGCCGTGGAGACGATCGACCGCTATTACCTGTTCCAGCGCCCCGACTCGCAGTTGCAGGCCGCCGATGTCGTCGCGGCGCTCGGCGCCGATCGAATCGAACACATTGAACCGGACTACCATCTCCAGCTCTTCGAGATACCCGACGACGCCCTCTTCGACAACCAGTGGGGGCTGTACAACACCGGCCAGTCCTATCTCGCTATCGAGCGCCTGCCGGGGCTCGGCGACGATTCCCTGACGCTCAAGTCGGGTGTCGCCGGCAAGGATATCAACCTTGCGCCGTTCTACTTCACGCCTCCGGCCCAATCCACCTCGGTCGTGGTAGCCATCATTGACTCCGGCGCCGACCTTGGCCACCCCGAGCTGCAGGGGCGGTTCTTTATCAACGACGATGAGATACCGTACAATGGCCTGGATGACGACCACAACGGCTTCGTCGACGACACCCTCGGCTACGACATGTCGGGCGACGAACTGAGTATCTTCGACATCACTCCTGACAACAATCCCACCGACAGCAACGGTCACGGCACCCATATTGCCGGTATCATCGCTGCCAATGACAACGCCGACGGGGTCATTGGCGTGTCACCTTCGGTGAAGATTCTCCCGATCAAGATCCTGCCCAACGCCACCAGCGCCGTGGGCGCCGCCGGGATAATCTACGCAGTTAACGCCGGCGCAAAAGTGCTCAATCTCAGCTTTGGTTCTCCCTATGAGTCGCTGCTGTTGCAGGACGCCATCACGTACGCCCGCGCCAATGGCGTGATGGTGGTCGCCGCCTCAGGCAACTCCGGCCAGCGGGAGTTCTTTTATCCGGCCAATGCCGAGGGCGCCTTTACGGTAGGGGCGGGCAACTCCAGCGGTGAGGTCACCTATTTCTCCACCTACGGCGAACATATCGATCTCATCGCCCCCGGCCAGGATATCCTCTCCCTGCGCGCCGCCGGTACCGACATGTACGCCGTCCAGGGTGAGCCCTATGTACGCATCATTGGACCGGACTCGCTGTACTACCTCTCTGACGGCACCTCGATGGCCGCCCCGATGGTCGTTGGCGCGGCTGCCCGACTCTGGTCCTATCGACCCGATCTCAGTCTTGACGAGTTGGAGGAGATCCTCCGACTGGGCGCAACCGACCTGATCGACCCGTTCAACGTTGGTGACACACTGGTCGGCTTTGATTCAATCTCCGGCTACGGCTACCTGAATGTTGCCGGTTCGTTTGCGCTGCTCGATCAGGGCGGCATTCAGTTCGTCTCCCCGCAACCCCGAAGCCGTCACACCGGCCCCGTTACGATACGCATCGCCGCCGTAGCCGGCTATACCGGTGAGTGGTTCGTGGACTGGTCGGTGGGGCTCGAATCGACCGACTGGCAGCCGCTTGATTCCGGCCTGTTCATACCGCCTGACTCCATCGCCCACGTTTTTGACCGACCGGACACGGCCGGGTTCATTAACTTGCGCTTGCGCGACGGCAACGGCCGCTCACGCATCGTTACGTTCATCTACAGCCCGACGAACACGCTCGAGCTGACTTCCCCCGCGCCCGGCAATGAACTTCAGTACGGCGTGCCGATAAGCGGTTCGGCCTTCGGTCCCGACTTTGATTCACTGGGGATCGACTTCTTCGCAAGCACCACTCCGTGGACCCGTATCTTCGCAACCTCAGCCGAGTACTTCGACAGCCTGCTATACGTCTGGAACCTGTCGGGGGTCGAGTCCGGTGAGTATACGATTGTCGTAAGCGGCTATTTCGGCGACAGCATCCAGTCGGACAGCGTGACGATTACCATTCTCAATGCCTTCGCTGCCGGCTGGCCGCAGCAACTGCCCGGTCGCGGCGCCCAGACACCCGTCAGTGCCGATCTCGACCGCGACGGCCGTCAGGAAGTAATCGCTGCGACCGGTTATGGTCTCTATGTCTTCCACGACGACGGCACGGTCGTTGATGGTTTCCCGGTGG
>WJMS01000017.1 GCA_014727815.1 candidate division GN15 bacterium | reverse complement strand
TGTCAACGTCCTTCAGGGGAGAGGGAACCTGTTTACAGTCTATGTTCTGGTATCGGCCGGCGGACGGCGATATACCGGCTACACCTCCGACTTGCCCCGGCGATTGAACGAGCACAACAGCGGTCTGTGCAAAACGACCAAAGCCGATCAACACTGGCGAACCGTGCATGCGGAATTGCACTTAAGCCAGACCGAAGCGAAAAAAGCGTAACACGAGCTTGAGAGCGCCACAGGCGCTGTATGTGGACGTAGAGACGTGCAGGGCAACATCTACTTGGGACCATATCATGACGCTCGCCCATCTTCAAAACTGAACCTACGTCCGTGCCCGGGCCCGCAATGACGATTGTAATGATCCGGTTGCGAGTCAGCTTACGTTATAGCGGCTACGACTATCATTGACAAATCTGGCCATATTGCTATGTTGAGAGTATCGTCACATACCGTCAATTATCGACGGCCGTTTCAGCTCTACCACTTCGACAGCAAACAGCAACATCCACAGCGCCGTCGTATCACTCTTGGGGGTCTCATGCAGCGCCCGGTCAGATTCCTTATCCTGCTGTCAACCAGTCTGAATTTGCTGGGAGCAGGTGCAGCTTACGCCGAAGTCTATGTCAACCGGCTATGGAGCGACCAGCACCAGGACTATCGCGTTCAACCGTTATATCTCGAAGGTACCTCGGTCACTTTTTCGCGAGATTATCAGAATGCATACGGTCAAGAACTCGATCTTACTCCTGGTCCGCCGTTTTATGTCGAGGATAGAATTCATGCCGTCAACCTTGAAGCCGTGGACAGTAGTCAGGTCGATTTCGGCGTGATCACCTTCCAAACCGCACTCGTTCGACATGATGAGCCGTTTGTCGTGTATGTTTTCCCGGATATTGGAGCCGGCCATGGCGGAACGATTATTGGTGAAGGTGGGGTCAACTTCAAGGGCAGTACCTTCGATCCCATCACTATCCAGGGGACATTCAAGGTCATCTCGGGTGACGCCCATGTGATCTGCCCCGACAGTATCGGTGAACACAGCACCACCTGGCAGAACACCGAGTTCCAGTGTATCTACGACGAGCAATTGACTAACGCTTCTCCATTCGTGATAGACGGTGGCCATACAACCATCGAAAACTGCTATTTCGCCAATTACGACAGTGCCTTTTTCCAGCTACTCCTGTTTGCCGACATCTATCACTGGAACTCCGGCGAGTCCCCCGTCTGGGAGATGACCGTACGAAATACCCGGTTCGAGCGCTTCTACTTCCCCTCAAACAACCACGCAATCCACTTCCAGTATCTTAAGAGCGTCACGATTGAAGATTGTCATTTCGAGGATATCACCCTCAGCCAGACGGCTCATCCACGGGGACCGATCGGTCTGCGTGAATGCGGACTCAAGTCCATCAAGGGCAACAGCGCCGTCAACACCGACCTTGAAGCCCTGACATTCATGCAGGCCTGGGCCTGTGACTCGGCCTTTGTCCGGTCGAACTCGTCTGTTCCGGTTATCACATCCACAATCCATGTGCCGGAAGACTCGGCACTGGCTTTCGGACGTAGTACAATAGTCAAGTTTCTCGACAACTCGAGTATAATCAACGAGGGTCGGCTCTGGGCCGACAGTGCGATTCTGACCTCCATTCACGATGATCGTTATGGGGGTGACAGCGATCTCGAACCGCCGACCGATACAATCCACAGCCGGTGGGGCAGCGAGCTCAGCCAGGCGATTCTGGTCGACTCCTCGGCCACCGCGTACCTGGACAACTGCCGGATCCTCAATGCGGCAGGGGGAATACGGGTGCTTGGCGATATCACCGTCAACGGTTGCTATTTTGCCAACGGCGCCGGTAGCTGCATCCGCCTGGAGAGTGGTCAGCAAAGTACCTTCCACATCGCCAATACCGTCTTCACGCAGACGGTGGGAGATGCCGCAATGATGGATGCGGCCGTGTCCTTTGACAATCGGTCTTCCCTCCAGCAAACACTGGTACTTGACAGTGTCCGCGTACTGGACAACGCTACCAACGGGATATACCTTTCCGCCATCGGATCCGGCGATACGTACCTGGATGTCCGTGCATCACAGGTCGTCGGGAACCGGGGACACGGGATAACCATCTCCCTGGGTGAGGCCCTGGCCGGTGCGGTGGTCAGCAACTCGCTTGTGGCTGCTAATGACCTGAGCGGTATATATGCCCCCCCGCACTCCAGTGACGGGGCGTCGATTCGATTCGAAGGGAATGCGATTCTGGCCAACGGGAATGGAGTCTTTCCGTCCGACGGACACGGTATCTATGTCGGCAGCGGCACGACGCCTCGCCTGATAGGCAACACCGTTGCATACAATCAGGGTCCCGGTATCGAAACCGAGGGCGTGCTGAATATCGAACAGGCCGAATACGTCAACAATCTGGTATATGCAAACCGTGACCACGGCTTCATCGAACGTAGCGCGGGCACGCCGCTCGTGGCCGCGAATGCATTTTGGGGCAACGAAGGTAACGAGGTGTATTTCCGCGGCCCTGGTGACATCTGGGTGTTTACTGTCGAGGATCTTCAGGCATTCGGAGGAGACTTCACCACGAATCTCCATAGCGCGCCCGATCTGATACCGGAGATCCTGGGTACAATCGATACCGTCATGTTCGACATAGCGCTGGGCAGATCGCTTATCATTGACACGGCCCGCCCCTGGGCGGGAACCGATATCACGGGTTTCTTGATCTGCCCCGATACGCTGGCAGCCGAGTGGTCCCGCGTCGTATCGACCCGCGGCGACAGCCTGTATGTACTGGGCGATGTTGCTGCCGTCAGTTCACCGGGCGCTTCCTACCGCCTCTTCGATTACCATCTTTCCGGTACTTCACCCCTGCTCGACACGGGCTATTCATCAAATACGACCGAGGTCTTCGATATCGATGGCAACGTGCGCATTCTTGATGGTGATGAAGACGGATCGCTTGTGGTCGATATTGGGGCAGACGAATACATGCCGAACGGTACCTCGCAAGCCACCGTCACCCTCACTTACCCCCGGGGTGGGGAGTTCTTCCTTGCCGGAGATACCTGCACCATCACCTGGCAGTCCAGTGAACTGGACAGTCTCAACGTTCTCTTTACCGACTACTATCTGGGGCCGGCGACAGTCTGGGACACGGTCGCGGCCGGTATTGATGCATCCGGCGGCTCATGTGCGTGGGAGATGCCGCCGACTCTCTCGCCGAGGTGCATGATCCGGCTGGAGGATGCCGCCGATTCGTCCTGCAACGATGCTTCATCCCCCTTCACCGTAAAGCGCCTGTGCCTCACGAGACTGGAAGACGACACCACCCTCACTGTCTATATGTCGATGTTTGACAGCTGGCCCTTCGCCAACGATTCTGCAGCCATGTGGCCGGCGGACTGGTTCTCGCAATTCGATTATGCCGTTGGTACGGATCCGTACACGGGACGTGTCTATCCCGCCTTCTTTTCCGGACCCTGGTTCTACGACGCTCAGCCGTCCGATTTCCCCGACTGGGAGACATTCGTCCGTGCCTTTGGGATCAATCAGTGCTACTTCAATGCGCCGGCCGGCCTGATGTACCGGCCTTCCGCCGTGGCCTACTGGGCACAAATCAAGGGTGACTGGCAGGGTTCTTGCTTCGGATTCAATGCCGGCAGTGCCCTGGCTTTCTTCGACTCCACGGCCTTTTATGCCACGTATCCGGAGGTCGGTCCGCCTGCGCAAACCCACGATCTTGCGCTTACCGACGACCGGCGCCAGGTGCTCAACGAGTTGTTTGTGCACCAATACGGCCGTCACCACGCTCAACATATGACCGACGGTCAACATCGCACGCCGCGGGAAACACTGGCCGAGCTGAAGGGCGTGATGGCCGACAACTATGTTAACGGTCCGAGCCTGATCATTGGCAGCCTCGACACAGCGGGAGGCGCTCACTCACTGACGCCGACTAGACTCGAAAGCGATTCCACCACACCGGGAAAATGGCGTATCTATGTCTATGACAGCAACCACCCGGTACCGGACACCGCCGCACCGGCGCGGTTTGTCGAAATCGACTCGGCCGCCAACACCTGGAGCTACAGCGAATATCCCGGCTGGTCCGGCCCGAAGGGCATATGCTACCTGATGGATTCGTCGGCCTCCTATCTCCAGGCTCCCGTGATGCCATACAAGCTCACAGAATCGGGAGACCGGGCTGGCGGCACATTCGAAACGACGATTCGCGTCGATCAGTCGCGGGCAACAACTCTGCGCATTAGCGACTCGCTTGGCCATACCAGCGGCTTCGACTCGCATCATGTCTACCAGGATATCCCGGGAGCAACGGCACTGGTAACGGTAGGCAGCAGACTCTCTAAACCGCGCGGGTACGTCTTGCCTGATGGTGTCTATGCAATCGATGTGGGCTGCGACACCAACACAACCGTAGGTGTCTCTATCTGGCAGGACTCGCTCACCTTCGGCTACCGTCGACACTCGAATCGCCCCGGACAAATTGATAATCTTCTCTACGATAGTTGCCTGACAGTTATCAATAATGACGATTCTGCGAAGATTGGTCAGTTTGACTGTATCGTCCGACGACTCGACGGGGAAAGGCAGTTCGTGCTTGATTCTTTCATCATCGATTCGGGCGCATCCTGGAAAATCGGCATCTCGAATGACAACAGCCTCGTAATTCGCACGGATGGCTCGGGGCAAACCTGCGATCTCATCATCCGTTCGGTCACAACCGGCCAGGGCGCCCATGTCCGCGCCGAGAACATACTCTTGCACGGATCCGCCGTCAATACCGTGGTTCCCGACTGGTCAAGCCCGGGACTGAAGGACGTGATGTTGTATTACGATTTCGATGCCGATGGCGTCCATGATGATTCAACCACCGTGAGTGTTTCGACAGCGATCGGCGGTAACGACTCTCACGGCGGCCTTCCGACCGAATACCGGCTGCATCGCAATTATCCCAATCCCTTTAACCCGAGCACCCTTATCTCATACGACTTACCACACCAAGCCGACGTCCGTCTCACGGTCTACAATGTGCTTGGACAGGTGGTTAGAG
>WJMS01000168.1 GCA_014727815.1 candidate division GN15 bacterium | reverse complement strand
GGTGAACTGCAGGTCAAGGTTGCCCTGGTTCTCGATCGTCACGAAGAACGTGGTGTCATCGCCGTGGTTGACGTAGTTCGGGAAACCGATGGAGGACTGGCTCAGCTTGATGCGGGCCTCGACCACCGGGTCGACACACGGAATACGGAACCACTTGACGTTGTTGCGGGTCTCCGGGCTGCCATCGTCGTACACGAAGATACCCGGGATCTCGTCGTTGACGTACGTGATGTCGAGATAGTTGTCGCCGGCGTAACCGGGGTCAACCTCGACAATCGCGTCGGTCGGGAAGGAGTCGATCACCGCACCGACATCGCTCAGGTCCTGACCGTAGCGAGCGACCGTGGCGTGAATGTCGTTGTTACACTCACCGCGGTTCGGGGTCGCGGACAGGGCGCAGTCGGGATTGTAGGTATTGGTCAGGTTGCGGCGGGCATCCCACGCGCCACCATCGAGATCGGTCGAAACCGACAGCCACAGTTCGTGGTTACCGGTCAGGTTGATGTCGCCAACCGCTTCCGTGTTGGCGCAGTCATCAAATACACCACCTTCAACATCGTTGGCCTGAGCCCAGACGGCGTACAGGTTGCCGTCGCACTCACCGACACTCAGCTTGTTACCGGTCGAGAGAGTGTTACCGGCGTTACCACAGTTGGGGCCCTCGTCGGTCCAGAAATGCTCGGTAACAACGGTCAGCTCGTCGGTATGATCGGCCCAGTGATAGATCCGCGAGGAGAAGTAGTAAGTGGTCGGCGGCTCAAAGATACCGCTGTTCCACATGATGTGCAGGTTGTCGTTGCTGTCATAGAGACAGGTCGTCTCCAGGCGCGGATAGCCGAAAATCGAGTCCGGAGCCGGCGGCGGGGGCGGGAAGTTGGTCACGTTCGTGTACGTGGCCGGCCAGTCCGCCGTGGCGCCGTAGTTGGTGTTTTCCTTGTAGACGATATCGGCACGCCAGCCCGGCGTATCGTTCGTGGTCGGTCCCTGGTACTGCAGATAGGACACACAGACCTTGCCGGAAATCGGCGAGGAGGCGATCGAGTAGCTCTGGAAAGCGACCGTATCGAGCTGCGTACCTTCCCAGGTACCGGAGGCGCCCGTACCGGCCTTGCGATAGAAGACCAGCGCGTCGGTCGGCGGTTCCGGATCGGCGCCGAAGTTGTCGCCCATCATGACCAGGTAGGTCCACTGGTTGCCGCCCACATCGTGGAACTCGACGATCGGCCAGATCGGCTCGCCGGTCGTGCCGATATCGAGATCCTCGGTGATGCGGCTGAAGTTGAACGTATTCGGGTCGGTATCCGGATCGGAGTAGTTGGCCTGCGCCCGGGTGCCGTCGACATTCGGATCACCGGTGGATTTGGTATAGTGACCGGCGGCCACGGCACGGGTGTCGAAGCCCGACGAAGCAGCGCTATACGGCGCGGCATCGAGCGAACCGAAACCGGAACGGCTCGCGGTCGGATCGGTGTTGCCACCGGCGCCGAGCACGCCCGTGTTCGGATCATAGAAGTTGTACGCCTGCGACCGGGTGGCCGAACCGAGATTCTGACCAAATGTCCAGGTCATGTGCACCTGGGCGCCGCCACGAGTGGCGATACGACGGTGGATCGAGGCGTTCTTCTGGACGGTATAATACGTGAAGCCGATCACGGAACCCGGCGAGTCGGAAATCCGGGTGTCGGTGACGCCCAGCGAAGACTGCGGGGTCGCCGTCCGATCGGTCCCGGTGACCGCTTCGGATTCGGCCGGCATCATGCCTCGCTTAAAGGCATAATCCAGATGAGTTTTGATTCGCGGATCGACAGTCCGCTCGGGACGGTATTTCGCCGCCATTGCCGACATAGCACCCATGGCTACGACCAGCATCGCGACTACCGCCACGATTAATACCCTTTTTGTCATTACCTTGCTCCTTTCGAGCGCCCTTACGCTGTTACGAGTTCATGCACACGGTGTGTGCTGTTACTATTGATAAAAGCTTGTCTTGATGAAATGATGCCTCGCCGCTCCAAACCAGGGCAAGCCCGGATCGGCAGAGGAAGAAGTTGTGAATCCCGCTGCACCTCCCTTTCCGGAATCGCACGAAGACGACCCCTGCTGTCCGACGGACCCGGGTGGTCAAAACCGGGACCGCTGTGATCGGTAGTGTAAGCGTGTAGCGTGTTCTGCAAATAAAAAGGCTTCTGTAGTGACTAATCTTGTAAGCTCTTCGTTATCCGACAGCAGCCGGGACTGCCGTTCACTCGGTCCACCACATGCCGAGACACGTAACCGTCAAAACCGACTCTACGTCACAAGCACCCGCCGCCCCACACGGTAAGGGCGCGTGAGCAATAGCCGGGAAAAGCATTTTAACATATGGACCGTTCTGAGATAGGAATATACGCAGGTACCACGAGCGTCCAGTGTTACTCCAGGTAGTCGTCCTCCCGGGCTTTTATCGGTTCCTACCGGCCTAATATGTCAGAAAATGGACGAAATTTCAAGAGGAATGTTAACATTTTTCT
>WJMS01000016.1 GCA_014727815.1 candidate division GN15 bacterium | reverse complement strand
TGTTGAAGTCGATCAGCTCCCAGAGATCTTCCGACTGCATATCATCGGTGCGGCGCTTGACTATCCCATAGCCCGGCGCATAATACTGCTCGTCATCGAGCTGGATAGCGCCGGTGGCGGAGTCAGTCATCAGCCGGTTGAGATGGTAAGTTCTGCTGAACGTACCAAATGGCACCGATACGGCATTGCGATCGAGCACATACATGGTATCGTAGGCCCGGAAGGCATCAAGCATCTTCCACTTGTCCCCCGGCTCCATCGGGAGGATGTAGCGTTCGAGAAGATAGAAGCCGCTCTGTCCAAGCGCATGAACGTACCATTCTATGGTGTCGCCGGCTATGCGGAGGAAGCGTGTCTGTCGTCTCACGCCGTTGACCTCGAAGGAGGCGATACCTATCCGGACGCCATCGGGCGCGATCGAGTCGCGTTCGAGCGTGATCGTGAGGGTATCCTGCATGTTCCATTCCTGATTGATTCGCTCGTAGACCCATTCGGTTCCGATGGTGGAGGGATAGGCGGTGTTATCGAGCGTGGTCGGGCCGGATGTCTTCTCGGTGCCGCAGGCGATGGCGAGGACCACGACGGCTGCGACAGGAATCAGTGTCGTGTGGAGTTTTCTCGGCATGTTTTACCTCCAGAAGGGATTGCAGGCTATTCGGGAATCCTGTACGAAAGCAGCCGCCAGAAAGAGCCCTGGATGCCCTGGGAATACTGATCATCAATGACATGGCGCTGGACAATCCCCACGCCAGGTACGAACCAGATGGTGTCGAAGTAGATGCTGTCGAAAAACGTATACATGCGCCGGATCACATAGACTTTTCTGAAAGTCCCCGCGGGTACCGTTGCCATATCGCGGGCAACGACTCGTGCCGAGTCGTGCGGGAAGTACACCTGCCAGGCGTTGCCCGGCTCGAGCGGGAAGACATAGGACTGGAAGACCTGCGACCTCGTCGACGCCCCAACGTGCAGGCTGACCGTGTCACCCCTGAAATACAGGTAGCGGCTGACGATACAGGCGGAGTTGAGATACTGCAGCTCCGCGCGGGCCAGACCGTCGTTAATTTGCAGGAACGACGTCAATCGCACTGCCAGGGTGTCGGTAGTGCCGCTGCTGCTGTCGTACCGCTCGTAGATCCACTCCGAGCCGACCGCGCTCGGGTAATCAGCCGTGGGGTCAGACTGCGATGGGCCGACACTTTTCTCGGTGCCGCAGGCGATGGCGAGCAGCACTATCCCCAGGAGTACTGTTGCAGAGCGCATTGCTTTCATCTCGATCATGTTCTTCCTGTTCAATCGTCGTTTGGAATGGAGTATGTCACCAACTCAGTGACCGAATGGGTTTCCTCGGCCGGTGGGTAGACGACCATGCTGGTCCAGTGGTCTTCCCGCACCATGCCCACCCCCGGCGCTATCCACAGCTCGATAACCATCGACCCACCGATGGCGTTTATCTCGTAGTGCAGCAGGTACGCCTTGCGAAATGTTCCGGCGGGTGTCTCGACTTGATCGCACGAGTCGACCGAGACAACCAGGTCCGGCCCGGGCACGGTCCACTGCCGGCCGACTTCCAGCGGGAAGAGTATCCTGAAGTTCGGCTGGTCGGTTGGGTTGTTGTCCTGCTTGATATCCACCGTGTCGCCGTAGATCCGGGCCGTATAGCCGCCTTTCCCCAGTATGTCCGGGTACTCGAAATGCACGATGAGGGCCCCGGTGGAATCGGTCCATTTCGCGGTAATCTCGATGACGCTGGTATCGGGCGGACGAGTCGAGTCACTATCCTGTGTGTTCACGAACACAAACCGTGATCCGACAGCATCGGGATACATGCCGTCGTCGGGTATGGTCGGATCGGTGCTCTTGCTGGTGCAGGTGACAAGCGAGAGAATCAGAAGAGCGCACAGCAGCCAAAGCAGGTGCGTACGCATGACTATTCCCCTGTGTGTGTTTCAGGACCCTTTTGTCTATTATACTAGACGAACGGAATATCCCAAACGCGAATTAGGATATTGTCAGGATCGGGACCGGATCTAACCGCTCAGCTTTCGAGTTCAGCGATTCGGTCGTTGAGCTTTTTCCAGATTTCCGGCAGCTGCTCATCGAATCTGGCGGTTTTGTACTCCTCGCGGGCGCGTTTGAGCAACTGCAGGCCATCGGACTTCTTGCCCTGGGCAACCATGACCTCACCGAGATCCTCGCACGCCTGGCCGATAGCGCTGTGGTGGTTGAGCCGTTCGGCCCAGGCCAGGACCGGGCGCAGCCATGAGGCTGCCTCGTCGTAATTGCCCAGCTGGCGGTAGGTCATGCCGACATGGTAGTCGGCGAATAGTTTGCCGATTTCGCCGGAATGGCGCCAGTGGTACTCGCGGGCTTTCAGGAAGCAGGTCAGGGCGGAGTCGTAGTTTTTCTGGTCATAGTAGGTGATGGCCATGTTGTTCCAGAGCGGTCCGAGCCAGTGTTCCTCGCCGGCTGATTCGGCGGCCTCGATCCCCCGGTAGCTCCAGGTGATCTGCTCTTTCGGGTTGGTGGCGACAATGGCGATCATGTGGGCGGCATCGACGGCTCTCCCCCACAGGCCGTTGGTGTTGCAGTAGGTATACATGTCATCGAATGTCGCCCGGGCGGCTTTGAGGTTGTCGGCTTTCCATTCGAACCGGCCCTTGACCCCGAGGTAGCGCGACCAGCCCATCGGGTCGGCATCGTCAGCCCGCTCGGCGGCCTTGTCGAGCCACTCGCGGCCGGCCTCGGGGCCATTGAGGATCAGGTTCATGCGGGCAACCTGCGAGAGCGCCTCGGTTTCGACCGAGCGATTGAATTCCTTGCGGGCGATCTCGACGACATCGGTATAGGCCTCGAGCGCTTTTTCATAGTCGCGGGCCTGAAAGATAGCATCGGCTTTCTCAAGTTCCTGGCTGGCTGAAGCTTCGGTATAGGTCATCTTGGCTTTCCTGTCCACCGGTTCGATTCCTGCGGCGAGGACCGGGGTAAGGGCCAGCAGCAGGCAGAGGGTCTTGGCGTTCATAGTTGCTCCGGGATTGGGGCGTGTTTTGAGGGAATATAGGGAGACTGGGGGGAGTTGGCAAGAGGGGGGGCGGACTGTCGGATGTACTCGCCTTCGGCAGGAAGCATCCGACAGAACAGCATGGGGTTGCGTGATGAAAACGTGGTCCGTCGCGGCGCGTGGCGAGCATGCGACAGAACAGCTCGGAGTTGCGTCACGTGCTAGTCCGCCGGAGGCGGGCGACACGTGACGCGGCGGTATCGGTTTGTGCTGGACTGGGAGTCGGAGAGGTGTATTTTGAGAGTGAACTTATTGAAGGGGGAGTAGATGAAACTCGCTATACCCAGAAGTCCGAACCGCAAAAACAGGGGCCATCTGGCGGGACAACGGGTCGTTCTGATGTGCACCCTTGTCATTCTCTCTTCTCTGCCTTGCCGCAGCAGATCAGAAAGTCATCAATCGGACGAGCAGCCAACCCAGGATATTACATCCGATAAGGCGCTTGAACTGGCGATTGAGTATACCGGTTTCAACCGATATGTGCGAAGGAGTGGTCCCTCCACGGCGTCTTCAATTGAACTAGTTTCGTTTCAGGATTCGACAGTCCCGTATCAGGACTTCGAGGTAGCCGTGCCCGCTTGGGAAGTAGTGTTTGATAGTGTCGTACTCGGGTCAAGAAGCCAGTGTTCGCTCGCTGTTAACTTTCACGTTTGGTTGGATGCAGACGATGGTCACTTCATAATGGCGAAACGTGAGGCGACCGATTCGGTCAAGCTCACACCACAGCCAAAAGGGACGGCAATCGAGTCGCAGGTACGACAGGCTGTTGCGACCTTCCGCGGCTTGCCGAAATCTCCACCCAAGATAGACCTGGTCCACGGAATGGAGAAGGCAGTGTTCTCCAAACCGTGCAAAGCCAAGGAAGTTTACGTGTACTTGTTCAGCATTTCCAACTTCGACGAATCAGCGGTGAAGGCGGTATGGTGCGTCGTGGGAAGGACTACCCCCGCAATGCCCCATTCCGGCCTAAGTGGAAAGCCGCCGCCCGAGTTCGAGAATTGGATCACAGTCGTCGACGCTGAGACATGCGAACCTATGTGGGGAGTGAACATTGAGTAGGACCGGTCGGGCTGCAACTTCATCCCAAACGTAGTCGAGGGGCAGCCTTGGCCTGCGATCAAGATAGATACCCGTTTTCACGGGTATGACACATCTTCGATGTGTCTTTCCGTCCGAACTCTCCGTCGTCCCGTCCGAACCACAGAGGTTCGGACCTACAAGCTACAAGCTGTCGGGCTGCAAGCAGCCTCGACCTACTACCAAGATAGATACCCGTTTTCACGGGTATGACAGAACTTCGTTCTGTTACTCCGTTGGAACCGCAGGGGTTCCGACCTACGCCTCCCCCCTGCGTCTAAATCCCTGTTGACCTCACTCGTCAACTCGCCTATATTGCCCGCGCTCCCCAGTTTTGGGGCTAAGATATTGCCATTCAAGCCGATAATGTGAGCAAACGGTTAGCACAAACGGCTCGTACACAGGAATTCTCTCATGCGCGCACTTATTACCGGGATTACCGGTCAGGATGGCTCCTACCTGGCCGAACTGCTGCTCGAAAAAAACTACGATGTAATCGGCATGGTCCGGCGGGCATCGACCGAATCATTCGAGCGAATCAACCATATCAAGGACAAGCTGACCCTGGTCCAGGCCGACCTGCTCGATCAGTTGTCGGTGATCAATCTCATCGAGGAGCATCGGCCGGACGAGGTCTACAATCTCGCCGCGCAGTCATTTGTGCCGACCAGCTGGCTTCAGCCGGTATTGACCGGTGAGTTCGATGCGCTCGGCGTGACCAAGATGCTCGAGGCGGTGCGGCTGGTCGACAAGAAGGTCCGCTTCTACCAGGCCAGTTCCTCGGAGATGTTCGGCAAGGTGCGCGAGGTACCCCAGACCGAAAACACGCCGTTTTACCCGCGCTCGCCGTATGGGGTGGCGAAGGTGTACGGCCACTGGATTACGGTGAACTACCGCGAAAGCTACAACATGCACGCGTCCTCGGGGATTCTCTTCAACCACGAGTCGCCGCGGCGCGGGCTGGAGTTTGTGACGCGTAAGATCAGCTACTATGTCGCCATGATCAAACACGGCTACACCGACAAGCTGCCGCTGGGCAATCTCGACGCCAAACGCGACTGGGGGTTCGCCGGCGACTATGTCCGGGCGATGTGGCTGATGCTTCAGCAGGAGACCGCCGAAGACTTCGTGATTTCGACTGGCGAGACGCATTCGGTCGAGGATTTCTGCCGGCTGGCGTTTGACCATGTCGGGCTTGACTACAAGGACCATGTCATCACCGATCCGCGGTTTGTCCGGCCGGCCGAGGTCGACTTGCTGCTGGGTGACAGCTCGAACGCCCGTGAAAAGCTCGGCTGGGAGCCGACGGTTTCGTTTGAGCAGCTGGTGCAGATGATGGTCGATGCCGATATCGAGCTGCTGAAAGACAAGCCGCCACAACTATGACCGCACCCAGCGCGTTCATTACCGGTATTGCCGGTTTTGCCGGGTCCTGGCTGGCCGAGGAGCTTCTGGCGCACGGCTGGGCCGTGGCCGGTTCGGTCTACAAGGATGAGCCGCTGACCAATATTGCAGGCTTCAAAAGGAACCTCACGCTCTACAAGCTGGATATCCTCAACGAAAAGCGCTGCCGGGAGGTGCTCGGCCGGGTGAAGCCGGAGTATGTTTTCCATCTGGCGGCGATGGCATCGGTCGGCCAGTCGTTCGGCAAGGAGCGGTTGACCTATCAGATAAATTTCGACGGGACGCTGAACATTCTCGATGCCTGCAGGGAACTGACGGGCCTGAAGAAGGTGTTATTTGTCAGTTCCTCGGACTGTTACGGTCCGTTCAAACCGAAAAACAAGACCCTTATCGAAACGCAGTCATTCAACCCGGTTTCGCCGTACGGTATCTCCAAGGTGGCATCGGAGCACCTGGCGCGGTATTACTGTCGGCAGTACGATTTGCCGGTGACAATTGCCCGGGCGTTCAATCACAGCGGGCCGCGACAGTCGGAGCATTTCGTCATTCCGGCCTTTGCCCGGCAGGTGGCGCGGATAGAACTGGGCAAGCAGGAGCCGGTGATGCAGGTGGGCGACTTGAGCGCGCGGCGGGATCTGTCCGATGTACGCGATATCGTCCGCGGTTACCGTCTGCTCGCCGAACGGGGTGAACCGGGTGAGGCCTATCACCTGTGTTCGGGCAAGGCAGTGGCCATCAGTCGGGTGCTGAATACGCTGGTGAAGCAGGCCTCAAAGAAGATCACGGTCGAGACCGACCCGACCCGGCTTCGTAAAACCGAGATCCCGGTCATGCGGGGCAGTTTCGAGAAAGCGCATAAACGAGTGGGCTATCAGCCCCGATACAAACTAACACAGACGATACAAGATACCCTTGAATTCTGGAGAGCCAACGTGTACCATTAGTCCCGACACGTTGCACGGGAGAAAGGTTCTATGGCCACCAAAAAAGGCAAAACATCCAAAGCCGCCGATGAATTGATCGCCAAGATCGAAAACCGCACCGCTACCGCGGGGGTGATCGGTCTGGGGTATGTCGGTCTGCCGTTGTCGATTTCACTCGCCGAGGCAGGTTTCAATGTGATCGGGTTTGATATTGCCGAGGGCAAAGTCAAGCTGCTCAATTCCGGCAAGTCGGATATAGATGATATCAGTGATGCGGAAGTGGCGGGCGTTGTGAAGTCCGGCAATTTCAGCGCCACCTGCGATCCGAAGAAGCTGGCCCAGTGCGACACGATTTCGATCTGTGTGCCGACGCCGCTGTCGAAGACGAAGGATCCCGATGTCAGTTACATTCTCTCGGCGATGGACTGGGTGAAAGACAATATCTCGAAGCACACCCTGGTGGTGCTGGAGTCGACGACCTATCCCGGCACGACCGAAGATTTGATCCTGCCGCTGCTGAAGCACAACGGCTGGGAGGCCGGCAAGGACTTCTTCCTGGCCTTCTCCCCCGAACGAGTCGATCCCGGCAATCCCCGGTTCAACACCAAGAACACGCCCCGCGTGGTGGGTGGTGTCACCCCGGAATGCACCCGGGTGGCCCGGCATTTCTACCAGCAGACGCTGGGGGATGTGCACGCGGTGTCTTCGACCAAAGCGGCCGAGATGGTCAAGCTCCTGGAGAACACCTTCCGTTCGGTCAATATCGGCCTGGTGAATGAAGTGGCGTTGATGTGTGACCGGCTGGGGATCGATGTCTGGGAGATTATCGATGCGGCGGCGACCAAGCCGTTTGGGTTCATGCCTTTTTACCCCGGTCCCGGCCTGGGCGGGCATTGTATTCCGATCGACCCGCACTACCTGTCCTGGAAACTGAAATCGTTGAACTACTACGCCCGGTTTATCGAACTGGCCGGTGAGGTGAATTCGCATATGCCGGAATACGTGGTTGATCGGATTACCGATCTGATGAACCGCAAGTTTGCCAAGTCAATCAACAAGTCGACCATCCTGGTGCTGGGGATCGCCTACAAGCGGGATATCAAGGATATCCGCGAATCGCCCGCGCTTGATGTGATCAAGCTGCTCGAGGATCGGGGCGCCAAGATCCTGTACAACGATCCGCATGTGCCGAGTTTCAAGTGGAACGACAAGACCTTTAAGTCGAGCAAACTGACCCCGGCACTGCTCAAGAAAGCCGACCTGACGGTGGTCTTAACCGACCATACGGCATATAATTACCAGATGATTGTGGATAACGCCAAGGCAGTCTTCGACAGCCGCAACGCCACCAAGAAGGTGACCAGGGGGCGGCAGAAGATTGATGTCTTGTAGGTGGGATGGCAGCGGTCAGGTCACCCTCGCGATCGGCGGGCATGACCGGAGCGAGCTGATCACGCGCCTGCTGCTTAAGACTGATGGAATAGCTAAAACCGGTCCAAATTAGACCGGTTTTTTCTTGCGATCCCCTCATTTAAGCCCGGATGCCTGTCTGCCGATACTGAAACTAGTTAGGGGCATCCGAAATGACCAGTTCTACAACCGACAACCAGCACACCTCAGTTGACGCCGTCCGGCAGATCCTTCGCGACCTGCTCAAGGTGATCAAAGTGGTGTGGATGTATCCGCCCAACAACCCCCTGCCGACCTCGATGCAGCAGTCATTCGCGGAACGTCTGACCGACCTGGTGGCCGAAATCGGCCCGATCGAGCTGGCGGTCGAACGTGACCGCCTTCGCTGGAAAGGCGATGTGGTCTACGAAGACCGCAGCAAAGAGGAGGCGCTGGCGGGGCTGTTCTTTGATGTTGGTATCAGCAAGCTGTCATTCGACCAGCGGATGAGTTGGGACGCGGTCAAGGGGATGCTCGAGGCGATCCGTCGCTACCAGAACCGCGAAGACGACGCCGGCGATCTGGTCAGTCTGCTCTGGGAGGCCAACCTGACGGGGGTGTCGTTCGAGACGGTCGAGGACGTGTCACTGTCGCAGTATGATGGTGATTTCAAGGTTCAGGAGTTTCTCGGCGGTTCGGATCAGACGGCTATTGACGCTAACGACAGCCAGAAGGTGGCGCTGTACGAGTCGCTGTTTGTCGGGGTTGACTATGACATGCCCGACGACGCCCGGGATCGTTCGGATATCACCCGGAACGCGATTGCCTCGGGTGGCGACGCCACCGACGATGACCTGGTGGTCAGCGATGGGTTCAATCTGTTTTTCGATGACAACTCCGACGCCGGTCAGGCGGAGTCCACCAGCGCCTCGCGCGCGATGGGCTACGACGACCTTCGCGAGATACCGGCGCCGCCGATCGACACCCGCAAGCTGCTCGCGGCCGAAACCGAACTGTCGGCCGAGGAGCAGGATGCGATTCGCCGGATGATCGAGGAAGACACGGCGTTCGACATGTACGAGTCGACGCATGAGCTGCTCAAGGAGTTACTGCACCAGGAGACCGACCTGGCGTCGTTTTCGGAGACGGTGACGATATGCGAGAAGTTGTTCGGGCAGTTTCTGGCCGAAGGTCGTTTCGCCCAGGCGACCGACCTGCTCGGGTATTTCCGGGTACTGGAAGCACAGATTCAGGGTGAGAAGCCGCAGTGGTCGGAACGGTTGAAGGAAGCGATCATCACGATCGGCAGCCGCGAACGCCTGGGTGTGCTGGCCGATGCGTTGAACCAGCACAGTCATGTGCGGGCCGAGTCGCTGATTGCGTTTCTGAGCAATTTCGGCTGGGAGGCACTGGGCAGTATTGCCGACCTGCTGCCGAAACTGGAACACCGCGCTCACCGTCGCGGCCTGATCGAATACCTGAGTGAGCGGGGCAAAGAGAATATCGGCTTTGTGACCAAGGGTCTGCATGACAAGCGCTGGAACGTGGTGCGCAATTCGGTGACGATCCTGGCGCGAATCGGTACACCCCAGGCCCTGGCGCCGCTGGCCAAGGTGGTCAACCATGAAGATAGCCGGGTTCGCCTGGAGCTGGTGTCATCCCTGGCCGACAGCAAGGCCGATGAGGCGCTTGATTTGCTGGCGCGGGCGGCGTATGACACCGACCAGCAGATTCGCCGTCAGGTGATCGGTTCGATCGTGGCCCGCCGCGGTCCCCGGGCGTTTGAAGTCATAACCGATATCGTCAATGATGAGCGCTTTGATAGTCTCGAAGAGGATGACCAGCAGGCGCTGCTCAATGCCTACGCGGTGCTGGGCGGCGACCATGCGCTGGACTACCTTTCCGGCATGATAACGCGAGCCAATCCGCTTCGCGACGCCAAGCTGTCGTTCTTCCGCGAGGCGGCGTTTGAGGCGTTGACCTACAATCGCAGTGAGCGCTGCGAGAAGCTGCTGCTCAAGCTGGCCTCGAGCTGGCGGCCCGATCTGAAGAAGCGCGCCCAGGAGGCGCTGGATATCCGTCGCCGACGGATGCTGGGGGAGCACCATGACTGAGATGCACGCTGACAAAGTCCAGGCCAGGCTGGGTGGGGCCTCGGAACAGCGGCTGGTCACGGCCTTTTTTGTGATGATCAAGACGGCCCGGCTGGTCGATCGGGAGAACGCCACCTATCGCAGCAAGCTCGATGATTTCTGTGGGCGGCTGAACGAGTTGTCGGCCGAGCACGGTGACGTTGCGTTCAAGGTGCATAACGACCGCTATTTCGTGAACGACCGGATGGTGCGGCTCAGCGATGACAACCGCTCCGGCGCCGACAAGATTGTCGAGCAGTGGCATCGCCTGGGCATCGGCGGGGTCAAATTCGCCGGTGATGTCGAACGGGAGCAGGTCTCACAGTTTTTCGATGAGCTGGCCGAGCTTCGTCCGACCGATGAGAACCTCGAGGAGGTCGCCGAGCGGCTGAAGAATCTCGGGATCGACCGGATTGAACTGCTCGGCATGCGTGAGGAGGTAACGGCGGACAGCGATGAGTCCGAACATGACCCGGAGGTGGTTCGGCAGCAGTTCCGAAAGTCGGCGCGTGTGGCGTTTTTCAAGTCGCTGTCCACGGTGCAGGAGGTAATGCACCAGGCAGCCGATTCGGAAGATATCAATGTCGCCAAGACGAAGCGGGTGGTGCACTCATTGATCGACCACCTGATGCTGGATGAATCGTCACTGCTCGAATTGACGGCGTTGAAAGACTACGATGACTATACCTACGCCCATTCAACCAATGTGTGTATCTACTCGCTGACGATCGGGGTGCGGATCGGGCTCGACCGGGCCCGGCTGTCGCAGTTGGGGATGGCGGCGGTGTTCCACGATGTCGGCAAGATCAAGCTGCCGAAAGACCTGATCCGCAAACCGGACGCGTACGACGACAATGACTGGATCCAGATGCAGCGGCATCCGCTTCTGGGCGCCAAGACCCTGCTGCGCAACCTGGAGTTCACGATGTATACCGCCCGGGCGGCGCGGGGGGCGTTCGAGCACCACATCAATTCCGATTTCACCGGCTACCCGCAGCTCCGGTATCACCGTCGGCCGACCACGCTGTTTTCAAAGATCATTGCCATTGCCGATACGTTTGATGCCCTGACATCGGGCCGGGTCTATATCAAGCGGGTGATTCCGCCGGATGAAGTGGTCAAGAAGATGCGTTTCCAGATGGCGATCAAGTTTGACCCGGTCCTGCTGAAGGTGTTCACCGACATCATCGGCATCTACCCGGCCGGGTCGCTGGTGCTGCTGTCGACCGAGGAGCTGGCGTTGATATTGACGCACAACGAAGACCGGACGCGACCGTTCGTGAAGATTGTCGGGGATCGTTCGGGTCTGCTGCCGGAGCCGGTGTGGGCGGACTTATCCAGCCCGGAACACACCGAGCGGCGTATCCTTCGTCTGGTGGAGCCGGAGAAACACGGCATCAACATGCAGCAGTTGATTCTCCAGGATTAGTCAGAACGTCCAGGTGAGCATTGCCTGCGCCCCCCCGGAACCATCGGGGACAACATCAAAGCTCATCCGATCCGGTTCCTGCCGTTTTTCGGGCGAGCCGGAGAGGTGGGCATCGACGTAGGCATCAAACATCGCCACAAAACTCGTAATCCCGGCAAACCAGGTGAACTTATTGCGCTGGTCGCGGCGGTTCTCGTAGAGGTCGTAGTAGGCGTTGCGGGCGGCCGGTGTCTCGGCGGCTTCCCACTGATCGCGAAAGTCGGCGGCCTGGCCGCCGTAGTGGATGGCCGAGGCGACAAACCAGGTCTGGAAGCCGGCGAAGATGGCTGCTTTGAGATACTTGCCGTTGCCGACCTGTCCCCAGCCCGGCACGACCATCGACTTGAACAGGGCGATAGTCGGGTTCTGTTTCAGTCGTCCTTCATAGTCGATGGTATCGGTCACCCTGCCGGCGAGAGCGGTGTCGATATCGGGTCGGAAGAGAGTGGTGTCCCTGGCCCGGTAGATATGCATGCCGGAGTCGGTGACCTGGCTGGTGTCGACAGTCCAGGTGGTTGTATCCGGTTCGATCGGGGGTACCTGACCGAGGGCGGGAGCTGCGCACAGCAACAGGATGATAAAAAGAGGCGAGCGCATGGCGGACCTAGCAGAAGACCTGGACGGCTTTTTCGGTGATGTCGATCGGCAGTTCGTTGTCGGGTGATTCGACCAGGTCACCATCGATATAGAGTTTTCGTCCGGCCACCGGTGAGAGATGGATCACGCGACCGCGATAGAGCTGGATATCCTCGCCGTAGACATACTTGCCGCGGGCGATCTGGCGCGTGAAAGCGCCGAACTCGCCCATTTGCTTGCCCTGATCAAAGATGACTTCGGCCTGGCCATCATCGGCAATCGAGGCCGGCGACAGCGGCAAACATCCGGAATAGGGCAGCAGGTTGACGTTGAGCATGAGGGGTGAGACCTCAAAGATGAACCGGTCGATTTTGATAGTTATACGGTTGACGCCGACATCGGCGGCGGCCCGGTTACCCAGACGGGACCAGCCGATCGAAAAGCGGGGTGGTTTTCGGTCGGCCATGTGCTCGGCCAGCGAGGGAATAAAGCCGACCCCGACCGATCCGAAAAAGGAGTATTTGCCGGCCCGGCCGATATCCACTTTTCGGTAATTGCCTTTGATGATCGGTTCGAAATTCGGTTTGTCGGAGCCGAGGAGGCTGACGGCGATGTTGTTGGCCCGGCCCATCGGCACCATCCCGATCGGGATCTCGGCCTCGGCGGCGAGCCGGGCGGCCATATTGAAGGTACCGTCGCCGCCGCAGGCAACAATAGCGGTGACCTTGCCCCGTCGGGCCACGGCGGTCGGCAGAGGTTTGCGGCTTCGGCGGAGACCGACGGTGGTGCGCGCCATGACCCAGGCTCGCTGGGCCGAATCGGGCTTGATGACGGTATACTGGCCATCGATCGCACGGATGGCGGTGATCAGTTCGCTGACCCGCTGGTCGTTGAACCCGCCGGCGGTCGGATTGACCAGGATACAATAGTGGGGCTTCTGGGTACGTTGTTGACGTCGTCGTCGCATGGTCACGGCTTTCGCCCGAACTCACTTCCTTTTCTGTTTGTACAACCGGTACAATATCTTGGCTGAGGACGATTCAAACAAGCCCAAAGACTGAGATCGAGCGACGGGCGGCGAAAGGACTGAGAAAAAGCGATTATCGGGCGGTGAACCGGCCCCGGAGCAGTCGGGGGTTGAAATCGTTCAGTCGACCTGATCGGCGGTCGATAAGTAATATAGTATTTGTCTTCGATTTATCTCTGGAGTAATTTCGATCTATGACGACACGGACGTTGCAGTCTCAGCTCAGCTATTCCCCCGGCCTGCTGGCCGTTCCGTTCGTGCTGATGCTTCTGATCTACCTGCCGACCCTGATCGACCTGGTCGGTGACTGGTGGCATGACAGCAATTATTCGCACGGCTTTCTGATTCCGGTCGTCTCCGGCTACCTGCTCTGGAAGAAGCGGGAGGAACTGCAGGCGTTGCCGGTCGGCACCGACTACCGCGGGCTGGCGTTTGTGCTGCTGGGGATGGCCATGTTTGTGCTGGCCAACGGCGGCGCCGAGTATTTCACCCTGCGCGTGTCGTTGATCGTCACCCTGTTCGGCCTGATTTACTTCCTGTTCGGACAGCAGCTGATCGGCAAGATCTGGTTTGAGATCTTTTTCCTCGTGTTCATGGTGCCGATACCCTATGTCATCTATTTCGCCGCGACCTTCCCGATGCAGTTGCTGGCGTCCAAAATCACGGCGGGAATTCTCAATGCAATCGGCATGGGCGTGATCCGTCAGGGGAATATCATCCACATCCAGGGTTACTCGCTGGAGGTGGCGGAGGCGTGCTCGGGGATGCGTTCGGTCATGACCTTGCTGGCTCTGGGCGCGCTGTATGCCTACACGACCCAGAAGCACTTTTCGGCCAAGCTGATTCTGTTCCTGTCGACAGTCCCGATTGCGGTTATTGCCAATGTTGTCCGGGTGTTCGTGACCTCGCTGCTGGCTTACACGGTCACCGATGAGGTCACCAAGGAGCCGCTGCACTCGATTATGGGGCTGTCGGTGTTTGTGGTGGCGTTTATTCTCATGTTCCTCGTGGGACAGGTATTGAAGCGAGTGTATCGATGAGCCGGCCGATTATCATCACAGCCATTGTCCTGGTAATCGGGGGGGCGTTTGGGAATATCCTTCGCTTTATCGAACAGACCCCGGACCGTCCGGCCGAGTTCAGTACGATACCGTACGAGCAGCAGCAGTATGTCGGCGAGGAGCATCGTTTCGCCGAACATAGCTACGAGATCCTGCAGGCTGACACGACTACGCTGCGCCGGTATGTCGGCCCCAATGACGAGACCTACTGGTTGTTCATCGCCTACTTCAACTCGCAGAAATACGGCAGCCAGATTCACTCGCCGAAGCACTGCCTGCCGGGTGGCGGCTGGCAGATTCTGCACCACGATCCGTATCAGTTGCAACTTCCCGATGGTCGCACGCGGGAGATCAACCGGTTGATAATCGCCGATCGCGGCCGGCAGCAGCTGATGCTGTACTGGTTTGAAACGCGCGGTGGGGCGATACGATCGGAGTACGGGTTGAAATGGGATCTGGTGATGAACTCACTGTTTTTCCGGCCGACCGATGCCGCTATCGTGCGGCTGACCCTGCCGATTGACGAGGACAGGGGCGGCCTTGCCGGCGCCATGGAGCGCGCCCGGTCATATTTCGCTACCTTCCTGCCCGACATCGAACAAGCCCTGCCGTTTGCCAGTTAGCGCTTGAATCGCCGGGGATGAGCCGCTATCATGGGTCATGCTCGGAGAGCTTGTCAAACTGGCCCGTCCGGGCCACTGGACCAAAAACGGCCTGTTGTTTGCCGCCGTCGTATTCGCCGGTGAATTCCGCAATCTCACCAAGCTCGAGACGGTGGCGCTGGCGGCGCTGCTTTTCTGCCTGCTCGCATCGGCCGTGTACACCTTCAACGACCTGATCGACCGTCACACCGACCGCAAACATCCCGTCAAGAAGAACCGCCCAATCGCCTCGGGAGCGGTATCGCCGATGACCGCGGCGGTGCTGGCGCTGGTGCTTGCAGGGATCGGGCTGGCGGGCGCGTGGTTGATCAATTTCGAGTTTTTTGTGACGGCGGTGGTTTTTCTCGCTCTCAACCTGGCTTACACCCTGGCGCTCAAGGGGGTGGTGATCCTCGATGTGCTCACGATCGCGTTGAGTTTTGTGGTCCGCGCCTATGCCGGGGCGGCGGCGATCGATGTGCCGGCCTCGGAGTGGATGCTCATGGCGACCCTGCTGCTGGCGCTGTTTCTCTCGTTCGGCAAACGTCGACATGAGCTGGTCGTGCTGGAGCAGG
>WJMS01000167.1 GCA_014727815.1 candidate division GN15 bacterium | reverse complement strand
CTGGCGATCATCAACGAAAAGGCCGGTCTGCTCAAAGATATGGCGACCTACACCGAGGGTTTCCCCCACAAAGACAAAGCGGTCACGCTCGTGGGGGCGATAGAAGACAGCGTCCAGCGCTGCAGCCGGGTCACCCACCGCCTGCTCGGTTTCGGCAAGCGCATGGATATCTCCAAGGAGAAGATCGTCCTCGAAGACCTGCTCAAACAGGTTGTCAGTTTCCAGACCACCGAGGCATCGCACCGCAACATCGAAATCAATTTCCACGTCCAGCCGGGGGTCCCCTCGATCGAAAGTGATCGCGGTCAACTCCAGCAGGTCTTTCTCAATATCATCAGCAATGCGATTGCTGCTTTACAAAGCGGCGGACGAATAGACATCTCGATCGAACAGCTCAATACCAATGAAGTCGCAGTCAGTATCGCCGACAACGGCCCCGGGATACCGGCCAAAGACCTCGAACACGTCTTCGAGCCGTTTTTCACCACCAAAGGCGAAGGCGGCACCGGCCTGGGCCTGTCGATTACCAAAGACATTATCGAAAAACTGGGCGGGCTGATCAGTGTCTACAGCGAGGAAGGCAGCGGCACCCGGTTCGTGGTGAACCTGCCGGTCGAAAAGGCAGATTAGGAGTTCGGGCATATGAGCAGGATGAGCGTGTTGTTTATCGATGACGAGGAGGAGCTGGTATCCACCCTCGTGGAGCGGCTGGCCTACCGCGATATCGAAGCTGACTATGCGGTTGACGGGGAGCAGGCGCTGGCCAAGATGCATGAGCGGTCCTACGATATCATCATTCTTGATCTCAAGCTACCGGGCATGTCGGGGACCGAAGTGCTCGCCCAGATCCGCCGCGAGTGGCCGGACCTGCCGGTACTGATGATCACCGGCCACGGCTCGGCCGGCGAAGCCCAGGCGCCGCCGTCGGCGCCAAAGTGCGAATACCTGCAGAAACCGATCGGGCTGGAGCAATTGATAAAGAAGATGGAAGAAGCGTTGGTCTCGGAATGACCGATTCACCTCGAGGCAGCCGGCCACTCAGCGTGCCGGAAGAACCGATCGCGTTTTTTGGCGCCGTGACCGCCGCCACCACGCATGATCTCAACAATGTGATCTCCATTATAGATCAGACCGCCGGGCTGCTCGAGGACCTGGTCTTTGCCGCCGAAAACGGTTCATCGATCGAGATCGAACAACTTTCGCGCGTGTCGGAGTCGATTCAGCGCCAGACCCGGCGCGGCATCGCGACGATCAAACGGCTCAATCGCTTCGCCCACACGACCGATGAACCAACGCTCGAGTTCGAACTGAACGAAACCCTCGAGAACCTGCTCGTGCTGGTGCAGCGGCTCGCCGATCGGCGTGAGGTCGACCTGAAGGTGACGCCGCGCCACGAGCCGATCAAACTGACCGCCTCACCGTTTTTGATCCAGCACGCCATTTTTGCTGTTTATGCCTCGCTTCTGAGGGTTTCTGAGGCGGGGACGGAGCTGTCCGTCTCGGTGAGTGGCGGTGCCGCCGCCGCGGTGGTGACATTCGATCTCGGCAGCGCTTCCGGGGCCTCACCTGATCTGACCGTAGCTCAGTCGCTGGCCGAATCGGTCGGGATGCGCCTGGAAACGGAGAGCGGTGTGGACACATTGACCGTCACCCTGTATATTGAGAACGGGCCGTAGGCGAAAAAAGCAACGGGCGACGGACACTACGTCCGGATCGCCCCGCGACCTGAACGGATAGGATGAATACTCATGGCTAAGGCAACAGTACTGCTTGTCGATGATGAGGTTGAGTTTGCGACCGCCCTGGCCGAACGCATGCGCCGGCGCGAACTGGAGGTCGATACGGCCGAAAACGGCATGGCCGCCCTGGAACTTGTCAAAAAGAAAGCCTACGATGCAATCATCCTGGACCTGGCCATGCCGGGTCTGGATGGCCTGGAGACGCTCAAGCTGATGCTGCAGGAGAGTCCCGATCTGCAGGTAATCCTGCTGACCGGACAAGCCACGGTCGAAAAGGGGGTGGAGGCGGTCAAGCTCGGCGCGGTCGAGTTCCTCGAGAAACCGGCGAAGATCGAGTTGCTGATGGAGAAGATCAACGAGGCCCAGACCAAGCGCACCCAGCTCTCCGAAGATCATGTCGAGGATATGATCAACGACATCCTCAAGCGTAAGGGCTGGTGAGCGGCCCGCCGCCGTTGCGGTCCGCGCCGTAACTCCGTATCTTACGGCTGTCCCATCACTCGGGCAGGGGAGTGCAGCCTGAACAGACGACTGATCATCATTCTTCTCGGCATTCTGATGGCGGGTCTGACGGCCACGCCGCTCGCGGCGACGGTGCATTATGAAGTCGAGCGTCTCGAGGATCCCAGGTCTCTCCCATATCGATTCGAAGTCCTGGGGCTCCGCGTCGGGGGGCTGATTACCATGTGGGGAGTCGAGTCGGACTTCGTCATCATGAATATCGATGGCGACAGCATTCCGGACTTCTGTCATATCCAGCATAACTGGACTACGTCCGACACCCTCACCGCCGCCGTCTTCACGACCGGGGGCCTCACCGGACGCACCCTGGAGCACTTCAACTTCACCACGCCGCGCCTGTCATCCTATCGAGTGTTTGACTATAACCGCGACGGCCTCGATGAGCTGCTGGCGGCGTACGCCTTTCACGACTCGATCTGGGTAGAGATCATCCACCCGACCGGGGGCAGCCGATACCGTCGCTTAATCGCCACCGGCGACGATCTTGACGGCAGCGGAGCGTTTGACGGCCAGGGGATTGTATGCCGGCCGGTGGACGTGACCGGCGACGGCATCGAGGAGCTGCTGGTGTCCACCGAGGTCGGGTACGATCTTTATCCGCGCGTCGTACAGTGCATCGACTGGACGCGCGACACGCTGCTCTGGCGGTTCGAGCATGCCGGATCGGTCTCAAGCGAGTCGGTACGCTGGTTGGAGACCCCGGACGACACCCTGTTTGTCATCAGTATCGCCTCCAAAGGTAACAAGGCCAAGGCCAACGGCATGACTGACCTGCACGCCTACCTGGTCGCGCTGCGGCCGAACGGCGCTGAGTTGTGGCGGCGTCGCATGGGCCCGACCTACAGCAGCCCGCGGGTGACACTGTTCGATGTTACCGGCGATCGCCATCCGGAAATCGTCGCGCTCACCCACGATGACACTTCGGCGCCGGCGTCGGAAAGTGATGATCCGGTCGCCTCCCTCGTGGCGCTGACGTCCGACGGGTCGATTGTCCACGAACGCCGCTTCGACGGTAGTTCGGTGCGCGATGTGCAGTTGCTCACGGGATATGACGGGGCGCGTTTTCTGGCGGTCACACTGAGCGACGTCACCATCCATGCTCTCGGATCGGGATTTACGTCACTGGCTATTTGCTCGTTCTACTCAATGCCTCGGGTGGCGGCCTGTGACCGTTACCTGCCCGGTCCCGGCCACCAGTATCTGGTCTCGACCGCCGACGGAAACACCTGGTTATTGAATGACGAGTTCTCACCGCTGGCACAATTCCCCAACGCGCTGGTCAACATTACGACCGCTCGCCACCCCCTGCTGGCCGGGGACAGCATCAGATCGATCAAGGCCAGTAACCAGTTCCAGCGGGTGTCATCATTCTACACCTTTGTACCGAATCCCTGGTACACGATCTTTTTTCGCCGACCCATTCTGGCCTTCCTTGCCGGCGCCATCCCGCTCGGCGGCATCGCCCTCGTTATCTGGGCCGTCCTGCTGGCCTTCCGTCGCAAGAACCGGCTCATCAGCTCCCAGCGCGACAGTCTCGACCGGGCCCTGGTGCAGCTGCGCGAGACGCAACAGCAGCTGATCGCGGCCGAGAAGTTTCGCCAGGCCAGAGATATCGCCGGCGGCTTTGCCCATGAAATCCGCAACGCCCTCTTTCCGGCGCGAAGCTGGATCGGCCTGCTCGACAAGTCGTTGTCGAAAGCCGATGCGACCGGCGCCGACCGCGACCGACAATCACTCGAGCGAATCAACAGCTCGATCGACCGTGCCGTGGCCCTCACCGAATTGATCTCAAGATACACAAAACTTGAACATGAGGCGGCTCAGGCCGTCGAAGCCCCGGTAGCGGCCATACTCTCGGAAGTCCTGGCAAGTAACCAGATCCGCATCGATTCTCTGGGCGTGTCGGTGCGTGCCTCGATTCCGACCGACTTGCGCGTGGCCGTTGCGGCTGAACACCTCGCCATCATCTTTCGCAATCTCCTGCTGAACTCACTGGACGCCTTGACGGATTCGTCCGAAGACGCTATCATAGAAATAGCGTACGAAAGGGGCGATGATCGTTCGGTCATAATCTGGCGCGATACCGGTGAGGGCATACCGGAAGAGCACCTCGATCGGATCTTCGATGCCTTTTTCAGCACCAAGCCATCGGCCGGGACCGGTATCGGACTGGCCATGACCCGTCGTATTGTCGATATTTACAATGGAACTGTTTCGGTGAGCAGTGCGCCGGGGCAGGGGACGACCTTTAGACTACAGTTGCCGGTGGCAGCCGGCGCAGAATGATAGGAATCGTTTGGGGGAAACACTCACACAGGTCCGGGCGCGACTGCTTCTGGTCGACGATGACGAGTCGGCACTCGAGGCGCTGACGGCGCTGTTCTCCGAAGACTACGCGGTTACGTCGGTAGCCTCCGGCGAGGAGGCCATTGCGGCGATCAAGCAGCACGCCGACATCGCTGCGATCGTCATGGACATCCGCATGCCGCGCATGGATGGCATCACGGCGGCCCGGCAAATCCGCGAACTCGCGCCGGATACCCCGCTGATCTTCCACACCGCTTATCCCGGCGAATACAATCAGGATGAAATCGACGAGCGGGAACAGCCGTACGACTATGTCGAAAAAGCCGGTCCGATCAGCCGGCTGACCCGGGCTGTCCGCAACGCGGTCGAGGCGTATCATGCCCGCGAAGACAACTCGCTGGCTCGCCTCGGCACGGCCTACGGCATGGTCGGCCGGTCGCGGTCGATGTTGGAAGTGTTTCGGCTTGTTTCGAAGGTCGCGCGGGCCAGTCATAAGGTCATGATTCTCGGCGAAACCGGAACCGGCAAGGAGCTGGTGGCCCGCGCCCTCCATGCCGCCAGCCGACGCCGTGACCATCGATTGGCGATCTTCAGCTGCAATCACAAGTCAGCCGACCTGGTAGAATCCGAACTATTCGGACACGTTCGAGGCGCCTTCACCGGCGCCGTTGAGGACCGAATCGGACATTTCGCCTGGGCCGACGGCGGTACGATCTTTCTCGATGAAATCGGCGATCTCGACATAACCACCCAGGCCAAACTGCTGCGCGTTCTCGAGAGTGGCGAGTTTCAAGTGCTCGGGTCACCTGAGGTGCGTACGGCCGATGTCCGGGTGGTCTGCGCGACTCATCGTAGACTCGAAGACCTGGTTGAGGCCGGTGCCTTCCGTGAGGATCTGTACTACCGGCTCAAAGGTGTCGAGATTGTGCTGCCGCCGTTGCGGGACCGACGCGAGGATATCCCG
>WJMS01000166.1 GCA_014727815.1 candidate division GN15 bacterium | reverse complement strand
AAGTCAGCCGTCGGTCTGGCGCGAGACGGCGAGTTCTATTTCAGTCAACATCTCGGCGAGCTGGAAACTGCTGCCGGCTACGACTTCTACGATGCAGCCATCAGTGACCTGCTTCAGCTCACGGGTACCACGCCGGAACTGGTCGCCTGCGATATGCATCCGGACTATCTGAGTTCACGATGGGCGCGGCAGCACGGCAAGCCACCGATTAAAGTGCAACACCATCACGCGCACATGGTCTCGGTTATGGCGGAGAACCAGGTCGAAGAAGGTTGTCTGGGTATCATTCTCGATGGTACCGGCTACGGCCCCGACGGGACCATCTGGGGTGGCGAGTTTCTGGCGGGTGATGCTTCGCACTATGAGCGCGTCGCACACCTTCGCCCGGTGCCGATGCCCGGAGGGGCGGAGGCAATACGACATCCCTGGCGCATGGCGGTCAGCTGGGTGCGCCAGGCGTTTGGCGGGATCGAAAGGGTAGCCGGTCTGGACGTCTGCAAGCGCCAACCGGAGGGCGCGATCTCGTTGATCGACCGGATGATCGATACCGGATTACACACTCCGCTCACGTCGAGCTGCGGGCGGCTGTTCGATGCGGTCGCGGCGATTCTCGGACTCGGTGACAGCGTTTCATACGAAGCGCAGGCAGCCATCAGGCTGGAGGCGATCGCCGATCGAGACAGCGACGACCTCATCGAACCGGACGGCCCCGAAACTATCGGCCCGTGTCTGGACCCTGGCTATTTGATTCGAGCAGTAGTCGCGGAGCAGGCCGGCGGCCTGAATCCGGCCCGCATCGCCGGTCGTTTTCACCGCAGTCTGGCCACGCTCCTGGTCCACGCGGCAAGAATGATCTGCGATCGTCGCGGCCTGGATACTGTCGCCCTGAGCGGCGGCGTGTACCAGAATCACTATTTCTTCGAACTGATGGTGTCGGGATTGGAGTCGGCCGGGCTGCGCGTGTTAACGCACCACAAGGCGCCTTGTAACGATGGCGGCCTGGCCCTCGGTCAGGCCATCATAGCAGCCCGACAGGCAAGGCGGTAAACCATGTGTCTGGCCATTCCCGGAAAGCTGATTGAAATCTACCAGGAGCGTGGTCTTACAATGGGGCGTCTCGACTATGCCGGAACGATCAACCGCGCCTGTCTGGAGTATGTCCCTGAGGCGAAGATCGGCCAGTATGTGTTGGTGCACGCCGGTTTCGGTATCAGCGTGATTGATGAGGACGAGGCCCAAAAAACGCTGGCCATCTGGGACGAGCTGGTGGCGCAGGCCGCCGAAGAAGGCACGGACATATTCGGGCGACCGCTGAACGGTGCCGGTGGCCCCGCCGGCGACGGTGAATCAAAATGAGATATCTCGATGATTTTCGCGATCCCGAGATCTCCAGGCAATTGATTGAGGCCATCAGGCAAACAGTCACTCGGCCCTGGGTGATTATGGAGATCTGCGGCGGGCAGACGCATTCGATCGTCCGCAACGGGCTTGATCAGATACTACCGTCCGAAATCGAGTTGGTTCACGGGCCCGGCTGCCCGGTCTGCGTGACCCCGCTTGCGTACATCGATGCGGCCATCGACATCGCTACCCGGCCGGGTGTCTTGTTCACGTCGTACGGCGATATGCTCCGGGTACCCGGTTCACGCGGCAGTCTTCTGACCGCTCGGAGTGAAGGTGCTGATATCCGAATGGTCTATTCACCGCTTGAAGCGCTTGAACTGGCTCGCGAAAACCCCGACAAAGCGGTGGTGTTCTTCTCCGTGGGCTTCGAGACCACGGCGCCCAATGGAGCCATGGCGGCGATACAGGCCGAGCGCGAACAGCTCGATAACTTCTCTCTTCTGGTTTCCCACGTATTGGTTCCGCCCGCCATCAAGGCGTTGCTTGGAGCGCCGTCAAATCGTGTTCAGGGCTACCTCCTGGCCGGACATGTGTGCGCCATCACGGGCTGGAGTGACTATCGCCGGATAGCCGATGACTTCGGCATACCAATGGTTGTTACCGGTTTCGAGCCGGTCGACCTGCTGCGCGGTATCTTGTCGTGTGTCAGTCAGCTCGAGAAAGGCGAGGCACACGTGACGAATGAGTACGCTCGGGCGGTCCGGGAGCAGGGGAATCTCATCGCGAGAACTACGGTACAACAGGTGTTCGAAGTCGTAGACCGACACTGGCGCGGTATCGGGATGATCGCCAACAGCGGACTGCGTTTGCGCCGTCCCTACCATCGCTTCGATGCGCTCCGTCAATTCGATATTGATGTGACCCCGGTTACGGAATCGGGTGTCTGCATCAGTGGCGAGATACTCCAGGGACTCAAGAAGCCCTTTCAATGCCTCGCCTTTGGCGCACAGTGCACGCCGCAGACGCCGCTGGGGGCAACCATGGTATCCTCTGAGGGCGCGTGTGCGGCCTATTACGCATACAGCCAACGACTTAACGATCGCAAGCTGAGTTGAGCTGTCCATGATCGATTTCGATTCAGCATCGGTGCAGCTCGGCCATGGCAGTGGTGGCCGCCTGAGTCACCAGCTCATTTCCGAGCTGTTTATACGGGTGTTCTCGGACGGACATCCGGATCCGCTTGACGACGCGGCGAGGCTCACGACAAGAGCGAATAGACTGGTATTCTCAACCGACAGTTTCGTGGTCGATCCTGTTTTCTTCCCGGGCGGCAATATCGGTGACCTGGCCATCAACGGTACCGTCAATGACCTCTTGACCAGTGGGGGAACACCGCTCGCGATAAGCGCCGCCTTCATCCTCGAGGAGGGCTTCCCGTTCCGCGATCTGAAGACGATTGTGGAGACGATGAAAAAGGCAGCGGACGTGGCGAGCGTTCGAATCGTCACCGGGGATACCAAAGTCGTGGAGCGGGGCAAAGCGGACAAGATCTTCATCACGACTACCGGTGTCGCCGAAGTGGACCATGACTATGCTATTGATTGCTCCCAGATACGGCCGGGTGACGCCATCATCGTTACCGGGACCGTCGCCGATCACGGGATGGCCATCCTTGCCAGCCGGGAAGGTCTTTCCCTCGAAGCGACGATTGCCAGCGATACCGCATCACTGGGCCGTGTCGTGCATCGCCTTCTCGCAGCCGCTGGTGACTCGGTTCACGCCATGCGGGACCCGACCAGGGGTGGTGTTGCGGCGGCCCTGAATGAACTGGCGGAGAGCTCATCGGTGGGTATAGAGCTGATCGAGGCAGCGATACCGATTCGCCCGCCGGTTGCCGGCGCGTGCGAAATCCTCGGAATCGATCCGCTCCTGGTGGCCAATGAAGGCAAGATGCTGGTGGCCGTGGCGCCCGATGTGACTGAGGCGGCCCTGGCCGCGATCAAGGCTGATCCCCTGGGGAGCGAGGCTGCCGTGATCGGTCACGCTCACGCATCACACCCGGGCCGGCTTACCATTCGTACACCGCTGGGCGCCGGCCGAATCCTCGATATGCCGTTATCCGATCCACTGCCGCGCATTTGCTAGCGGCTCAGTGGTTGGAGGCGTTCTCGACCGAAGCGGCGCTCTGCTCAGGCAATGTTGCTGTGCGTGCGGGATGACTCACTGTCAGCAGCCGCCGCAGCCGAATCGCTACCTCGTCGACAGTCCGGTCGGCCAATGCCGACATCGACAGCGTCATAGTATCCGCAACGTCAAACGAGTATGCTCCGGCCGTCAGGACCAGGACGCGAGGACGGCGCCCATGTAACTCCCTTGCCAGTTGCACCAGGTGTTCGGGTGTGAACGTATGTGCCAGCGACGGCCTTCCGCCATCCGGGCTCGACTTTACTAGACGGCAAGAGATGGTCCCTGGATCTTCAACGGAAGCATCGACAACGAGCACGAGACGCGCATCGCGGAGATGCGCGGTGTGCTCGGGAAGCAGCTGTACTGCCGTAACTATCTCGACCTGGGGATTGCCGGCGAAGCGGTCGGCGAGGCGATCGGCGACCGCCAGGCCAAACCGGTCATCGGCGCGCAGGCTGCTGCCGCAGCCGATTATGACAATCCGCGCCATGGCGAATCACCGCTTTTCCACCGCGCGCCGCCTGGAGCTGTCCAGCAGTTGTCCGGCGGCATCGCGCAATTCGACGACCAGCATCGAGGTACCGTCGGCATGGGTAGAACAACTGAGACAGGGATCAAACGCGCGAATAACCGCTTCGACCCTGTTCAGGGCGCCATCGGTGAGAGCATTGCCGTCAACGAAGTTCTTCGCCACCTGTAGTATAGCCCGGTTCATCGCCAGGTTGTTGTGAACCGTTGCGATCACCAAATCGGCCCAGACGATCAACCCGTTCTCATCGATTCGGTAGTGGTGGATCAGCGTGCCCCGGGGAGCTTCGGACACCCCGATACCATCAAACGAATTCGGTTCGGCATAAGCCCGCACATGCTTCGACAGAATATCGGGGTCGTTCATGATGTCTTCGATTCGCTCGATGCAGAAGATCATCTCAATCAGGCGGGCCCAGTGATAGTGGAACGACGTTGCCACCGGCACGCCTTCGGCGCGAAACCGTTTCAACTCCTCATCGGCCAGCGGTGTATCGCAGGCGTCAACCAGGTTCAGCCGGGCCAGTGGCCCAACCCGGTACATTCCGGCCGGATAGCCCAGATCTTTCAGGTAGGGGAATTTCTCGTAGGTCCACGGCTCGTTGGCCTCGGCAATAAGGTCTCGATAACGCAGCGTGTCATGTTTATTCACGACAATATTGCCGGCCGCATCCATCACACGGAGTTTACCGTCATAGTGCTCGAGAAACCCCTGTTCATCCACGAGCCCCATATAATGACTGGGGAAATTGCCGAATGAATTCAGCTCCGGTTTGAACTGATCCCGCACGGAGTGAAACCACTCCAGGGTGCGTTTGAGAATCGCCATTCCCTCGGGAAGTCGACGCAGGATCTTCTCGCGATGATCTTCGGTAAGCGGGGTATTGACGCCGCCGGGGACTACCCACGCTGGATGAATTCGCTTGCCGCCGAGTTCCTCTATGATCTCCTGGCCGATTTGCCTCAGGGCGACGCCGTCTCGTGCCATCGACGGATTGTCGCGAAACACGGCTATGATGTTCCGTTGCTCCGGGTCGGCATCCATGCCGAAATACAGGTCAGGCAGCGACAGATAGAAGAAGTTGAGCGCGTGTGATTGCAGGATCTGGGCGAGATTCATCATCCGGCGAAGCATTTTCGCCGGGTGCGGAATCTGCACGGCATACAGGTCATCACAGGCTTTGGCGCCGGCGATCAGATGTGAAACCGGGCAGATGCCGCAGGTGCGCGCCATCAGCGACGGCATTTCGTAAAACGGTCGGCCTTCACAGAACTTTTCGAATCCCCGGAACTGCGTCACGATGAACCGGGCCTGATCCACCACGCCGGCGTCGTTGAGTTGTAACGTAATGCGAGCGTGTCCCTCGATTCTCGTTACCGGGCTTATGGTAATTTTGCGCGCCATAACAACACCATTACTTCCCAAACCGGGTCTTGATCGTCAATTCCGGGGTCTTGCCCTTGAGCAGGGTCGTTACAAACTCCCAGATCACGTCCGCCGGCGGGGGACAGCCGGGAATCGTCAGGTCCACCTTGACCAGGTGGTGCAGCGGGATCACCGTGTCCAGGAGTTTCGGCAGGCCCTCATCCGGGACCTGTGAGTTGGTGGTCGTGTTCTCGACAAAAGTACGCTCCAGCACTTCGTCGGTAGAAAACGAGTTTCGCATCGACGGGATGTTGCCCGTCGCGGCACAGTCACCCAATGATACGAGGATCTTCGTCCGGCTTCGCACGAGCTTGATTTTCGCGACATCTTCATCGGTACTGATGGCGCCCTCGACCAGGGTGATGTCCACATCCTCCGGGAACTCCTTGGTGTCTACGATCGGACTGTAGACGATATCGGCGTGCTCGGCCAGCTCGAGCAGACGATGGTCCATGTCCAGAATGGACATGTGGCACCCGGAACAGCCGTCAAGCCACAAGGTGGCGAGCTTCGGGCGGCTCATTCCTTGTCCTCCTTGCGCATGACGGTCAGATACGGCAGGAATTGACTCCGCTTGGCCTGCTCGGCCACGCTGCGGCCTTTCTCGATCAGGGCGCCGACCGGACAGACATGAACACACTTACTGCACCCGGTACAGCTCTCCGACTCACCCCAGGGCTGGGCGAGATCGGTGATGACGCTCGTATCGACCCCGCGCCCGCTAAACGCCCAGGTATGGGCGCCTTCGATCTCGGTACAGACTCGGACACACCGGCCGCAGAGAATACACCGGTTGGCATCATGCAAGAAACGAGGGTGCGAAGCGTCAACTTCCAGGTTCCGTGTCAGATAGGGAAACCGAACCGATGTCACACCGAGCAGCTGGGCAAAGGACTGCAATTCGCAATGCCCGTTGGATACGCACACAGCGCAGATATGCGGCCGCTCACTCAGGAGCAGCTCGATAATCATCTGGCGGTAATGCTGAAGCCTCGGAGAATCGGTCGTTACTTCCATTCCTTCGTAGACCGAAGTGACACAGGCCGGATGCAACCGATCGCTGCCGGCAATCTCCACCATGCAGAGCCGACAGGCGCCGTAGGCTGACAGGCCTTCCAGGAAACACAGGGTCGGGATCCAGACAGCGTGTTCCCGCGCGACCTGGAGAATCGTGTCGCCTGAGCGGGCGCTGACCTTCAGGCCATCGATGGTTAGTGTCTTAATGGCAACTTGTTGCTGTTCCATGGTCATCCCTCTGACGGTAGCGTCGCCTCAGCTTCGTCGGCCACCAGCGCTTCATACTCTTCGCGAAAGTACTTCAGGGTACTCAGGACCGGGTTGGGGGCCGACTGCCCGAGGCCGCACAGGCTGGTCGTTTTGGTCAAGTCGCATAGCTGCTCGAGCAGCTCCAGATCACCCCGGGTAGCCGATCCGTTCAGTATCTTCCCCAGCAGGTTATACATGTGTACAGTACCCACCCGGCAGGGGACGCACTTGCCGCATGACTCGTGCTTCGAAAACTCCATGAAGTAGCGCGCGACATCGATCATGTTGGCGCTATCGTCCATGACGATCATGCCGCCCGAACCCATGATCGACCCGAGCCGCGCGAGGTTTTCGAAATCGACCGGCGTATCAAGATATTCAGCCGGGATACAACCTCCCGACGGCCCCCCGGTCTGGACCGCCTTGAACGTTCGCCCATCAGGGACGCCGCCACCGATATCAAAGACGATCTCGCGAAGCGTCATCCCCATCGGTACTTCAATCAAGCCCGTATTCTGTACGGAGCCGGCGAGCGCGAAGACCTTCGTGCCCTTGCTCGTCTCGGTGCCAATGCTCGCATACCACGTTCCGCTGCGATTGATGATAGTCGGGATCGCGGCGAACGTTTCTACATTGTTGATAAGCGTCGAATAACCGAACAGGCCCGACTCGGCCGGGTAGGGCGGGCGGGGTCGCGGCTTGCCGGTACGACCTTCGATCGAGGCCAACAGCGCGGTTTCCTCGCCGCACACAAAGGCGCCGGCGCCCAGCCGGATCTGGACATGGAAATCGTAATCCGAACCCAGCAGCCGTTTGCCCAGCACGCCAGCTCGTTCCGCCTGTCTAATCGCTTTCTTCAGTCGTTCTATCGCCAGGGGGTACTCAGCCCGCACGTACAGAAAACCCTCGTCGGCCCCAACTGACACCGCGGCAATCGCCATGCCTTCGAGCACGCGATGCGGATCGCTTTCCAGCACGCTTCGGTCCATAAAGGCCCCGGGATCGCCCTCGTCTGCATTGCAGACGACATATTTCCTGCGTCCACCCGCTTTGGCCACCGTGCTCCATTTCAAACCGGTCGGATAACCCGCGCCGCCGCGGCCGCGCAGTCCCGAGGCCATAACCTCACCGATCACCTGGGCCGGATCAAACGAGGTCAGCACCTGAGCCAGGGCCTGATAGCCGCCGAGTGCTATGTAATCGTCGAGTCGCTCCGGATCGACCACCCCGCAATTCTCCAGCACGATCTTCTTCTGCCGCGTGTAGAAGGGGGCACTGGTATCGACCGCTCTGTCCGAATACGCCGACGTCCCCAGCGTATCCAGAATGGCCGGGATGTCATCGACTCGTACGTTGTGGTACATCGTCTCGTCAGGATGAACCGTGACCACCGGCCCCCCGGCGCACGGTCCCATGCAGCCGACCCCTTTGGCGCGGCACCCGCTCAGCTGACGATTTTCGATCTCGTCCTTGAAACCGGTGAGGATCTTGTCGGCGCCGGTCGACAGACAGCCGGCTGCCGTACAGACACGGATTTCGTGACCGGTCGCCTCACGCTCCTCGCGAGCCGACTGGCCCAGTTCTTCAAGAATGTCGAACATCACTTGGCGATCACCTCCCTGAGCCGCTGCACAAACATCTCGGGCGTAAGGCGGCCGTGCGTTTCATTGTCGGTTACCACCACCGGGGCAAGTCCGCAGGCGCCGACACATCGGGCCGAGGTAACGGAGAGTTTCCGGTCCGGGGTCGTCTCCTCGAGCCCGATTCCGTATTCATCGTTCAGGGCCTCAAGCAGTTGCGGTACGCCCTTGATATAGCAGGCGGTCCCGGTGCACACCACGCACACGTGCTCGCCCAGCGGTTTCAGGGAAAAGTAGTGGTAAAAGGTGGCAACACCATACACCCGGCTCAGCGGCACCCGCAAGGCTTCTGCCACGTACCGCAGCGAATCCTTGTCGAGATACCCGAAGGTGCTCTGCACGGCGTGCAGCACCTGAATCAGGGAATGAGAAGCGTAGCCGTGCCGGCGCATTTCTGCCTGGACCATCTTCCATCGCTTGTCTTGCTGTGGTGGCTGTGGGTCTTTGTAATCGAGCATGTTAACCGTCTGCAATCGTTCACTATCTTCGTCCAAAAATGTACGTTTTCAAAGCTGGATTCAACAACTTTAGTTACGATTCTCCCGGTCGCACTTGCGACGTACGACCAATTGACTGCAGCCAGTAAACTAGACAAAACCAGTCAAACAAGCGCGACGCCGGGGCAGGCAATGCAAAACAACAGCATTAGCCCCTGTCACCGGACGTGATCCCGGCCGGGTGAGATTGCTGTGCCGGGTCGATGTCTACCGTGTACCATCGACTTCGCGGACGGCCTCGCCGGCGGCGTCAATGAACGGCTTGGCCGATACCGGCGAGCCGACCGCCTGTTTCATCCACGCATCCGGTGTCAATTGCCCGAGGCTGCACATGCGTTCCATCTCCGTTCCGAGGTTCTTTCCCTTCAAGTAGTCCTCGATCTGGAACTCAATCAGCGAGCCGATCGCATAGTCCGGCGTGTACATGGCGCCGGTGATCGTATGGGAGTAGATTGCCAGTATCTCGCAGTCGCGGATTCCAAATACCGGCGCGAAGTAGTCATTCCAGACATCACGAGCGATTCCAACCACCGCCTCGCGCAGTTCCGCAGGGGTAGCTTCCGGGTGCTGGTACAGCCAGCGCCAGACATACATGTCGATCAGCGACACGCCGCTGATCTCGAACGCCCCCCAGTAGGCATCGAGCGTCTTTAGATGGTCGGTCATCGGATCACTGCCGCCCACGCCCAGGAGTTCGAGGTCACGCGACTGAAACACAAACGCAAACGCTTCCGTGAAGGCCGTGTTCGGCACACCCCGAAGAGTCGAGTAGTCGACCCGGCAGGTCGACAGGACCTGTTCCACATTGTGACCGAACTCGTGCACGGCGATGTTGTAGCCCTTGTAGTCCATACCATCGGCGCCCACTCGCGTGCGCAGGCGCGCCGTCGATTGGTCGTGCAGCATGCCGGATGCATGGCCGACACCGCGCGACGGATCGACTCCGATTCGGGCCTGCAAGAACGCGGCTGTCTGTTCATCGAAACCCAACTCCGACAGGATCCGCGGCATGTCAGCCTCGAAGGCGGCCGCATCGGGATACTTCGCTCGAGTCAGACTGTCGAGCATGTCGGCGTCAAGACGTGCGCGCTGCTTGAAACCGTCGTACCAGATATCAAACGGCCGCAGCTCACGACCCAAACGCTCCTCTATGAGCTTTCCGATATCCTGCACAACCGGCGCGGAGAGGACTTCGATCAGCAGCCGCTCAACGTCGGTTTCCGGCATTTCCCGGTTTAGTTGAAAGCGCCGTTTCACCAGTGTGTTGGCGTCGGGATAGTACGGGTCAATGTTCTGCTGTGTCTTGAAGACATTGAGCCAGTGCCGGTACCTGGTGTCCGGTTCGCGGCTGTTGTCGATCGATGTGCCGGGCTCACCCTCGGCTGCGAAGTCATCCGGTATCGGGCCGTCGACTACCGCCGAGAGAGTGACCTCGTTTGTCGTCGGCTTCCAGTCGACCGCCGGGTTGTTGATCACGACACGGGGAATCTGCTGGTTGATAATACGCAGCATCAATTCGAAGATCATTTGCTGGCGAGGGAGACCATCGGCCGCGCTGTATTGAGACTTGAGTTCATCACGAAGGTTCCAGTGGGAGATGAGCCGCATACCTTCGGGAAAGAGCCGCCGGCCGTCCTCGGTCAGGACGTGATGCATGTAGATGTTGTAGTCCCGGATATACTTGCCGGCTTCTCGCCGGAGTCGGCTGTTGGCCTGACTGATCTCGGCCGGCACCCGGCTGCGAAAACCGTCACCGAGCCGAGAGGTTCGCCACTGCTGCCGGGTCCATCCCGATCCCTCGGCCAGTCTCTGTTCGAGCGTGTGTCGCTCGAAGTTGAGCAGGGACGCAAACGCGATCTTGTTGTTGTAGAGATCTTCCGACACATGAGCGTAGGGGGAATACTGCGAAAACAGTTCGTCGATGGGATAGATCGGCCCGGTTTCGACAGTCGTGTGCCAGCTCAGGGCTCGACTGATTTCACCGAGATGGCCGTACAGCTTGTCATAGTACTCGGCAAACCGATCGGCGAGTATCTCCACCTGTTCCGGTTCGGCGACGAACTGCTCGATGCAGAAATCTATGAATTCGTCGGGCGTACCGTCCGCTTCACGCCACTGGAAGGCGGCGCGAGCGACGCCGGATTCTATGCGTGAGCTATGGCTGTCACCATGCTTGTCGACCAGCGCAGCGACCGCCGCGTCGGTCTGCTCCTGGGTGAGGTACGGCGTGGTCGACGTCGTCGCCAAAGCGGAGAGGGCCAGTATGGCGGTCAAGACGAAGACGATGGCGGAGTGCCGGTATGGGCGTGGTTTCATGGTATCACCTGCCTGTCTATCGATGCGGCGCCGCTTGCGACTGGGGATTGCCAATGGGCAAGTTGACCGCCTCAGCGTTGTTTGCTGCAATCCAGCGGGACGACCGGCCGTGACGACCGGCTCGTCCTGCGTTCGTTTCCGGGGAGCCGTGGGGCGCACGGTCCCCGTACACTTCCAGATGAAAAATGAAGTCGCGAGGACGTGCAGACAAGGGATTTCTTCGGGGCTGTTCACGCTTCGCGCGCGTCCGAACTACAGGAGTTCGGACCTACGGTTTGTGTTTGGCGTCCGTCCGAACTGCAGGAGTCCGGACCTACGGTTTGCGTTTGGCGCTATCGCTGTCCGTGCCCGGCACACGTCCCCGTGTGCCGGACCCTGCTATCGATAGGCGACCCCGAAGCAGAAGTCCTTGATGTAGATATCATCACCGTCGTAGCCTTCGATGAACACGAATCTCGTGATCGGGATTGTCGATACAACCCCGATGAACTGTGGCGTGTCTCCCGTGGGAATGTGGGTGTTGTCCCACTCGGCGAGTTTGCTGCCCTCGTAGAAGACTTCCAGCTTCTCATCGGCGGCACTACTGTTGGAGCCTACGTAAACGCCGATGGCGAACACGTAGCTGTCGTTGCGGAAGTCGTCGACGACGATCTCGAAAGCATCGTATTGACAGTTGTCAACATCGCCGATGCTCAGGAAGTCGGTCCCGCTGCCAAATTCATCATCGTTGAACGTCAACGGATAGGCGCAGCCATCCTGCAGGGTTCGCAGGTAGAACATGAAGTCATAGCCGGTATTCTCGGGCTGGAAAGTCAGGGTCCGGGTGTCCAGGTGCGTGTTGGAGCCGAGGGTCCAGCCCCAGTTTTCATCGGCCAGGTCGATATTCTGGGCGTTGGTGGTGAAGGTCTCGTTGTCGGCGCTGTCCTGGATGGCGGCGAAGGCGTTCTCCCAGTCGGTCCAGGTGTGGTAGACCTGGGTGGTTACCTGCGAGCATTCGATGACATCGTATTGCGTGGTTTCACCGACCTTGGCCGGCGAGTTGTCGGCGAGATTGCACAGGGCGTAGCCGATCGGGAAGGCGGTGGTCAGATCCGGCGAGTTGGTGAAGTAGCTGTTGATATTGCCGCTTCGGATAAGTGCCAGAGCATCGGCATCGTTGCCGCCAAACGTGACCACTTCCATCTCGGAGGTGGAGAGGATGTGCTGGTACTTTGCGGTCATGTTGACGCTGAACGACGAATGCGTGGCTTTCAGGGCGTTTTGCATGTCGATGACCGATGAGTCGGAACTCATGGTCAGCAGCATGATCCGTCCCCACTGGACACGCGAGACATAGACGGGGAGGTTGCTCGGGCCGATATTGCCGGCGTTGACCTGCTCCTGCAGCCTGGTGTCGGTGAAGGCCGCGCTAAAGAACTGGGCCGGAGTTTGCGGCTGCACGATGAATGTCTCGAACATGAACTGCTTGAAATAGGCAGTCAGCGTGTTTTTGGCCTGCGAGGCAGACATGTCGAGCTTGTTGCGCACCGATGTCCCCATGTATCTGGCTGAGAGACCGAGGCTGAGCATGCCCTGGTCGAGCGAGTGCATTTCCTTTTGCGAGAAGTAGATGCTCGACCCGCCCTGATAGCCGCTGTCGACCGCATTGGCGACAAGCGTGCCGATCGCCTGCTGCACCGACGCCGCATCGGGGTTTGCAACCACCGTGCTGATACTGTCGGACGACAGGAAGTTCACGCCAACCGTCAGGGGTGCGCGCTGGCGGATCGGCAGTTCCTCCATCGAGCCGAGGCCGCCGGCGTAGCTGTCGCCCTGGATGAGCGCGCCCAGCCAGAGAATGTTGGAGAAGGTACCGTAGGTGACGACCTGTTCGGGTGTCTTGCTGATCGAGCAGGGGGTGGTGCGGCACAATGTGCCCTGGCCGAGGTCGAGGTTTTCACTGGTTGGGCCGACCGCCGAGTCGCAATCGACCACGGGCGGACAGAAAACATCCCAATCAGGCAGGCTGCTGACATACGAGTTGACATCGGCCATGACCAACCCGGACTCGGTTGGGCTGCTATCTTCGCTGCAACTCAGCATGAGCAGCGTAGCTGACAGGGCGATGGCGAGACAGAGTGATCCCGCTACCGCTGGGGATTTGGACTTCATGGTATTTCCCTCAATGTGCAAACCGAAAAGACAGAATGTGGAAAGAGGATGAGTTGTCGAGATGCGATGACCACAACTATATATATAATATAGTCTATCGTGGAGCATTATGTCAAGTATCGTCACGGTCCGACAGTTACCGCGTACCTGTTGAAGCTGTTGACTATCTCCGGCCGGCAGGGCCGAAATCGCAAAAAGTCATGGTACAAGTGTGCATTTTAACGGGTTACAGCGAAATGGGTTCGTTTTGTCATTTTTAGGGTCCTTTTTTTCGTCGGTCCCTGGGCAAGTCATTGACGGACATGTCGCTAACCTGTCGACAATAGCCGGTTAGAGGTCTCAGTTTGCACCAAGTCGCTCCTGTTTTTGCGGGCGAGCCTCTGTATGCCCGGCTATGGGAGGGGGCAAGGTCGCTATCACCATCGCTGTGCTATGGAAGATGCAGGTGTGTTGGTCGTGAGTCTGTCCGGCCGGGCAAGCGCAGGTCAGGGAGGGGGTTATTCTATGCCAGAGCGTTGCCTGGATCGTGGGTCACCGGTGTTTTGCCGGCAGCATCGAAGTCTCCAAGCGAGTTCATGGGCGGCGCATCAGTCTGGTCCAGAAGACTATGCCTTTTTCGTGGCCAGGACCGTGTAGAGCGTGGCGCCGCAAAAGGTCTTGCCCAACCGCTCGCGCTCTACCAGATCATGCATCAGCGACTCCGCCTCCCTTTCCGAGAAAGTCTTGTCGGCGACGAATTGCCTGAGCGACGGTTCCACCATCCACTGACGCAGCATTGACCAGTCGTTCATCAGTATCGGTTGCGGTAGAATCTGCATTCCAGTGAACCCGGCCTCTTTGAACCAGCCGGTATACTCATGCACGACGGTTCCGTTCTGAAGGCCGTCGCAGAACAAGCGGGCAAAACGTCGTCCCAGCTCCCGGTTGCTGCATCCGAGCGTGATACCATCCCAATCGATATCGGCCAGCACGACTTTGCCGCCCGGTTTGACGACCCGGCACATTTCGCGGAAGGCGCGTTCCGGCTCAGGGACGTGAACGAGCAACTGGGTGGCGAGGACACGGTCGAATTCGTTGTCGGGGAAGCTAAGGTCACGCGCATCCATCGGCGCAAACTCGAGATTGGCTGCCACATCGGCGTGCCGCTTCCGGGCTTCATCAACCATAACCTGACTGACTTCGATACCAACGGCGCGTCCCGACCCGACTTGACGGGCTATCAGGGCCAGCATGTCGCCGGTGCCACAGCCGACATCGAGCACGGTCTGGTCGGCAGCAAGCTCGAGATGGGCAAACGCGGCAGCCGGGTTGTTTCGGGCGAATTCGTACGCGCGCGTGCGAGTGGCGTCGAGGAAACGAACGAAGAAGGAAGGATCTTCGGTCGAGTCGATTAGCCGCCAAGAGTTGTTGAAGTGGCCGGTTCCGAGACGATCTTGCATTGCGGGTACCTCCTGATTCACGAACTCGGCACAAAAGAAGGGAAATTAGGTAGTAATAGTCAAGGTATCAGTGTGGCCAGTGAGTCTCAGTCGACGCCGGTGGCGGGGGCCTTAACATCGTCGAACAACAAGGGCAGGTGAAGTGTGCAGCTTTCGACCTGTTCGCCGCGAAGGAATGCCTGCACCAGTGAACGGTACTCCCGTGACATCAACTCCCGCGAGTCGTGCGAGGCGTTGGTGACTACGACGTGGGCGTGGTTGGGAAACCAGGCGGCGATTGCCTCGACATTGTCGGGCGGTGTGCGCGCATCGAGCGTGCCGCTGACGAACAACACAGGCACGGTGCAGGTGAATGATTCGCGCAAGTCATCGCCCAGGTCGCCGGGCGGACAGTGTCGACACGATTCATAATAGAACGGGTTGTGCAAAGCGTCCTGAAGCAGGTGGGTGGTATCGGCTGCCTGCTTCTCGATCAATCGCTGCCGGGTCGGACTTACGCCGGAGGCGCAGTCCATCATGATCGCCATCGCCGAGTGAATGTGACCATGTCGATGTTCAATCGCGCGACGCGCCAGGACTTCCCACTGATTTCCCAGCAGGAGATAGACCAGCCGGGGGATCTCGCGAATCCGGTCGACATCGTCCAGCATGTGCGCGAGTGTTACCTGCAGATCGTAGGCGCCCAATACGACGGTCTGTTCACCAATGACACTATCCGGCACGGTAACGGTGACCGGTTGGGTCTGCAGACGGTCGAGCAGATTGCGAATTGAGTGCATGAGATCGGGGATCTGCGCTGATATACGACTATCATGTGCGGCCAGCCGGCTTACTTTGGTTAATACGTCGTGGGTCGATGCGGGGAGTTTCCAGGTGTGGTCCGGTCCTTCGACATTTATAAGGAGCGCCCGGCTGACGTGTTCCTGGTGGCGACGGAGGCAGGCAATCGCGAGATGCGAGCCATAGCTTGATCCGTACAGGAGTATCCGGTCATATCCCAGAGCCCGGCGGACAGCGTCGATATCATCGGCGCTTTGCATGCTGTTGTACGTGGTCAGGTCGACGCCCCGGTCCTGCCAGTATGCGACAGATCGTTGCACCGCATCGGAGAAGGCGGCAACCTGCATGGCTCTGGTGGCGGGTTGATCCAGGGGCAGTTCACAGGGGAAGGACGGCTCGGACAGGTTCGGGGAGCTGAGGCCGGTGCCGCGTTGATCGATACCGATGACATCGCGGTGCTCCAGCAGTCGCAACTGGGGATGGGTGGCGACCCGGGACGCGTAGGTCACGCCGGAGGCGCCGGGGCCGCCGGCGAGATAGAAGATCGGCGGGCCTGGGTTGGGGTTGGTCGTGCGGTAGCGCACCACGGCCAGTTCGATCGTTTCGCTTCTGGTATCAAAATGGTCCTCCGGCACCTGGATGTAGGTCAACTCACCTTTTAGTGATCCTCCCGAGAAGGTCTCGCCGGTATGCGGCTGCCACGTCATGGAGTTGATCGACGAGGGATCATCCGCGCGGGCTGCCGGTGCATCGGCACGCGCACTAAGAAGGAACAGGGCGATCAGCAAGATTGTCTTCACAGGCGCTCCTCTCTGAGCCGAATGGTCCGGGCGTTGCCAATGCCGGTCAGCCAGGACAAGGTGAAGGCCAGTGCTGGTAAAAGCAGGATGGTCAGCACGGCGCTTCGCCAGGGCATGACGAATTCCAGCGGGAAGTTGGCCGACTCGAACAGGCCGATTGCCGGTATGAGCCCCGCCGGCACAGCCAGGATACAGCCAAGCAAGGCCAGGTAGGCCGCCCGCGCCGCAGCCTGAGCACGGACGACGCGTGGGCCGGCGCCGACACTGATCAGGGTGTGTGAGTCACGGACAGACTCTTCGGCTGTCAGCGAAGTTGCTACCAGGACGATGATGAGACCGGTGAGCAGGCAAAGGGCGAGCACGATCGTATAGAATGTGCCGGTTGGGTTGTCGTGCAGCACGGCAGCATCGATAGAGGTCTGCGCGCTTTGCCCGGCGATCGCTCGTGCGCGGTCAAGGACCTCTCGAGTAACCGGTCGATCCAGCCGCACCAGCCACGGGGTGAGGGTCTGGCCGAGGGGAAGACCGGGCTGCCAGCCATGCGATGCCAGGTGTGATTCGTGAATCAGATACAATGGCTCCGCTACCGGTTGATCGAGTTGATGCGGTACTATCGGAGGGAGGTCCACAGGCTGGTCACCAACCCAGGTTGATAGCTGGAGTTTGGATATCTCTGCCGGTGGGTTGAACACGAGCATGGCGCCCGATTGAAAGGCGGAGCGTTTTGACTCGGCGCCGAGTGCGGCCAGCAAGGCATCGTCGCCGCAAGCGATCCAGTCCCGGCGGGGCAGTGCAAACGGTTCGTCGGTCTGGAATTCGGCGCGAATCGGTTCGGCGCCACGGTAGACCGCTCGTAGCGGGGCAGCGGCAACGGTTGGTAGTTGTTGCTCCAGTTGTTCGACAATCGACTCGGCGCCCATGCCGCTGACCAGCAGTTGATCGTCGCGGTAGGCTTGGGGGAAGCGGTCGAAGGCGTGTTCCAGGCTGGTCACCAGCACGGCGACAGTCATGCTCATGGCCATGCCGGCCAGCACCGCGGTGACGACCGGGCCGTTGCGCGTGGAAAAGCGGCCGGCATCGCGCACGGCCAGGCGACCGACCAGCGGCAGGCGACCGGCATGCCGGGCCGTCCAGGTGAGCAGCCAGGGGCTGGCGATACCGAAGCCGAGGACACCGAGGATAGAGCCGCCGACGATGCCGAGAAATGAAAGCGCGGCCGGATCGCGTGGCAGAAGAAACAGCAGCGCCAGGCCGGCGCCGGCGATGAGCAGTCCGGAGAGCAGCCAGGTCGAAGCTTTGGCGCCGGTCGGGCGGCGGCTGCTCAGGGCTTGTCGCACCGACATGCGAGTGATACGTCGGGCCGGGAAGTGTGCGGCCACGGCGGTGGTAAGAAGGCCCAGCAACACGGCCATGATGATGTGTATTCCGGAAAGGACGAAGGCGCCGTTGTCACGGTTGTTCCAGGCATCGAGCCAGGGTGTTGCAGCCGCCATGACACCGGCGCCGAGAACTACGCCGATGGCACAGCCGATGCCGGCCAGAAGCAGGCTGGAAACAAGCAGGGCCAGTCGAATGTCGCTACCGGACGCGCCGACTGCAGCCACCAGGCCGAGTTCACGCTGGCGGCGACGGAAGCCGACTGCGAAGGTGGTGGCGATCACGAGGGCGGCCTCAAACAAACCGATTGTGCCGAGTACATAGATCAGGGCCGTGATGGCGTCGTCGGGCGCCCCGGCTTCGTCACGAGTCGTGACAAGAAAGCCGGCGTCGCGGAAAGAGGCTGCGATTTCATCAGTCGCGATCTCCGGCGCATCGATCAGCATGCGATAGACGCCGCCGTGTTCGACAGGCGCCGGTGTGCGCACGATTAGCGGTT